>NZ_CP051677.1:1407500-1497500 GCF_012849055.1 Spirosoma rhododendri
TCACCACACTGGGTGGAAATGTGCAGGCTTTTGAAGTTGATGGTTTGTTTGACGATTGCCAGGCCATTGTCAAACAGGCTTTCCTGGACAAAGAGCTTAACAACCAATTGGCTTTGTCGTCGGCAAACTCAATCAACATTTTCCGGCTAATTCCACAGGGTTTTTACTACGTGCGTGCTTACGGGCAGGTAAGAGATGCAGGTAAACCCGTCGTGTTTTCGACACCAAGCGGCAACTTTGGTAATCTGAGCGCAGGTGTACTGGTGCAGCAGATGGGGTTGCCGGTGCATCATTTTGTGGCTTCCACCAACCTGAACCAGGTTGTCCCCTCCTATATTAAGACGGGTGTTTATTCGCCGATGGCGTCGGTACCAACAATTTCGAACGCGATGGACGTGGGCGCACCCAGCAATTTTGTCCGACTATCGCACCTGTTCGATGACCAGCACGAGTCATTTCGGAATAACATATCTGGTTATTACTTCGACGATGAGCAAACACGGCAAGGCATGAAACGGCTGTATGAGCAGTACGACTACGTCGCCTGCCCCCATACGGCTATTGGAATTATGGGGTTGCAACAGTACAAACAGGAAACGGATCAATCGTTCGTGGGTGTTGCACTAGCTACCGCTCATCCGGCTAAATTCAAGCCGCTCGTTGAGGAAGTGATTGGTAAACCCGTTGACGTTCCAGAACGACTAGCTGTTATGGCCGACAAGCATAAACAGAGTATTCAGATCGGCAAGGAATACGAGTCATTTAGAGAAGCACTGTTACAAACGGTATAGTCTCGAAAACGAAAGAGCCGGATCAGGGATTCGGCTCTTTCGTTTTGTTTGCACTAACTCAATTCACAGTGTCGCCCCGCAGTATCCGGAAGCGTTTGCGGGCATCGGCCCCGTAGATACTACCCGGGTATTGGGCGAGTACTTTCTGGTAAGCGTCCATCGCTGCGGACTTATCTTTTATCTGCTCCTCGTAGATCTTCCCAGTCATGTACAGCGCATCATCACCCAATATATCTGTTGGGTACTTGCTCGTTATCAGCTTCAGATCATCCAGTGCCTGTGTCATTTTGCCCTGCTTAAAATAGGTGTTAGCCCGTAGCCAAAGCACCTCATCGGCCAGACTGTGATCACCGTATTTTTTCCACATCCGGTTCAAGTTATCCACAGCTTCGTCTGTTTTATTCTGGAAAAGCAGCAGGTCGACAGCTGCATATTCACGCATAGCGGCTTCGGTGCTGTCCATACCCGTGTTATCCACAATCAGCAGACTCAGTTGCTCGGCGTCATTAGCGATCTCGCGGGATGTAGCAAGTTTCAACACATCGAGTATATCTTTCGAGACGGTAAAATCTCCCTTGTAATAGTGAAGCTTGGCGTTTTTCAACTTGGCTTCGTAGCCAAGTAACTCTTCTTTCTCAGACTTTTCCACCTGAGAATACAGCAATGTGGATTCCCAGGGTTCGCCTTTGAGCAAATAGATGTCTCCCTTATCTAGTTTGCACTTATCCACAAAGCTCCGGTCAGTTTTCCCCAAATCGATAGCCATGTCGAGTACAGTAATCGCCGTGTCTTTACTGTCGAGGTAATTACCGTACAGGTTGGCTGTACTACGCAACGCTTCCAACGTTTTAGCGTTCAGACCCAGCTCCTGCACCATCTTCTGATAGTCAGTTATCAGCTTGCGGATTTCATTTACATCAACTGGGTAGGTGTTTTTAACCTGCTCTTCCCGCGCGTTGATGACCAGTCTGCGACAAGCTGGATATAACTGCCCTTGTGGATAAGTTACGCACACGTATTCGAATGCGTCAGAAGCCGTTTTGTATTCTTTGTTGTTCAGGGCTAGCATACCCAACTCGTATACCCGACTACCAGCAAGCTTCAAACGTTTGTCAGTCGCTTTCTCCAGCAGGAGCGCCCGACTGAATTTCTGCTTCTGCGTGTAAAACCAAATCAGGATATCGTTGTAGGCTAGTTCATTCGGTTCCTTCTGTATTCGCTCGTAAAGAACCTTCTCAATGAGCGGTTCATCTTTCGTGTTGATGTAGCTCTGTAGACTCGCAAACACGGCTTCCTTTCGGTCAGATTGCTTCGCGGTGTTTATACTTTCGTCGATAGCCTTCGCTGTTTGCCCTGTGGCCTTATACAACGCCATCAGTTCCTCGCTGAATGCCGTGGGCGACTGACTTACCTCCCTACCTGTTTCGAGGCTTACAATCGCCCATTTCGATTCGTTGATATCCTGGAATGCCCTCGCCAGCCGTTCGAGCGCTACAGTCGACGTTCGGGCAGACTTGATTGCTGCTGTGTAGTCTTTGGCTGCCTGTAGGGTATCGCCTTTCTGTTGCGCCAACTGACCCAGCAACAATTCGCTGAAGGGTTTCATCGCTTCACCACCCCGAACCTGTTGCCGCAAAAACTTTTCTGCCTGCGCCGACCGGCTGCTTCGCTGCAAGCTCTGCACGTATAGGTTGAGCCGTGGCCAGGTCGCGTCCGTTTTTATCAGCTTGGCGTATTCGTCGGCGGCTTTACTGAATTCTCCACTTTTGAAGTATTCGTCCGCCAGCGTCGTTCCCCCAACGGGCTGCCCCGCCGTTTGGCAGTAACCACCCAGCCACGCAGCACACAACCAAAGAGTCAACAGCGTTCTTAACCACATTATATTTATTAGTTATTCTTTATTTAAATAAACGTTACTGTAATCATTAGTCATGTGGATATGTGCACAAAAAGATTGTACACACTTGGGTACTCTTCATGTGGATAAAGCCACGTCTACTGTCTAAACCGATCGTAGACTTATCCACATGTAATTAACTATCAATCAGAAAATTAACATTTTTTCCACATTGCAGGGTCAACCATGGTGTGGATTTGTGCATAATAATTGTCCACTAAATTGAGTGGGGAAAAGTTTTGAACAACCGGTTCACATCTCCTCTCTTTTCCACCGTAACGCTGTGGATTACGTAATAGCTGAATCATATCCACAACCATCAACATTTTGTCATCAGGTTTCTAACATCCTATCCACAGGATATTGGACTTATACACACCATTATCCACAGAAAAGTTAGCTTTTTTTAATGTCAAATTGACCTGTTTATCGGGGAGGGTACAATAGGCCCTAACGGCGGTGGATTGTGCTGTTAAGCTTTCTTGAAGATGTAGATAAGACTAGACCAGTTACCTGTTTTCCTGGCGCGCAAGTTTGACTGTAGTCCAGTCCTGATGCTTTGCAGATAATCAGTCTGACCAGTTTGATAGCGACTGCTCAGCATGCTGATGTAAAAAGAGTCGAAGACCATTGGCTTCTTGTCAGCAAGTTTGAAACTGTGTTTCTCGAATAACCGCTTTATCGTTTCTGGTGTGAAGTGATGCAGGTGACGAGGAACATCGAAGGCTGCCCAATACGGGCCAAACGTTTGTGCGTCGTACGAGTCAGAGTTTGGGACTGCAATCAGTAGTGAACCCGAGTCGTCCAACAGCTGATGGAACCGAGCCACTGTTTTTTCCAGCTCAGCGATATGTTCGAGCACATGCCAAAGCGTGATTACGTTGTACTGGTTTTGCGGTACCTCTGCCAGAGAGCTGGCTAGTGCGACATTCAGTTTTGACTTAGCGACTGACCGGGCATCGGCGTCCGGCTCCATACCGGCAATCTGCCAGTTGTCTTTTTGGCACGTTTCCAGAAAGGATCCCGTTCCGCAACCCACGTCAAGAAGGCGACCTTTCTTTTCTACCAATGAATTTATCAGGGCCAGTTTTGCACGTAATGTATAGGAACGAACGCCTTTGTAAACTGTTCCGATCAGCCCTCCCCCACTATCGTTGTGAGATATGTATTCTTCAGATTTATAGTATTGCCCTATCGAAGCTGCGTCAGGGCGTGGGTTTGTCAGACGGAATCCACACGCATCGCACGATTGTATCTCGAATGTCTGGTTACTGACCAGATAATCTTTACATGATACGTAGGAGGAAAATATAGTGCCCGAGCACACAGGGCAGTACTGAACAGTTTCAAACGAAGACATTCTTGTGCATTTACGGAAAACAGATAATATGAAAGTGGCCGGTAGTGTACTAACCTACCGACCCATGTAAACCAGCAAAATTGAAATATCAGACGGGCTAACTCCACTGATTCGGGAGGCCTGACCAATGGTGGATGGCCGCGTTCGCTTCAGTTTATCCCGACCTTCAAACGACAACGCTTTCAGTTTATCATAGTCAAACTCTGTACCGATTGACAGATTTTCCCAGCGGTCTAACTTGTCGGCGTTCTGCTTTTCCCGCAACAGATAATCCTCGTATTTGATCTCGATTACTGTTTGTTCAACAACCTCTTCATTGAACTTTGTCGTGTCAGGCAAAGTAATGGCCAATAGTTCAGACACGTTTTCCGCCGTGATTTCAGGCCGTTTCACAAGTGTTCGCAGGGTAGCTGTCTCCCGCAGCGGTGAACTATTCTGGGTAGTTAGCCAATCATTTATGCCTTCTGGTTTCACCCGCTTGCTTTGAATGGCGTCTGTCAGTTCAGCTATCTTTTGCTGCTTTTCGACTAACGCGTCGTATCGCTGTTGAGAAGCAAGACCAATCTTGTACCCTTTTTCCGTCAGTCGAATATCAGCGTTATCCTGCCTTAACAAGGTGCGGTATTCCGCCCTCGACGTAAACATCCGATAAGGCTCTTCCGTCCCTTTCGTGATTAGATCATCAATCAGCACACCGATATACCCCTCTGATCGCTTGATCGTAAACGGGTCTTTTTCACAGACAGTGTGGTGCGCATTGATACCTGCAATCAAGCCCTGGCAGGCAGCTTCTTCATATCCAGTCGTGCCGTTTATCTGGCCTGCGAAGAATAGATTAGCTATCAGATGCGTCTCCAGCGTATGTTTTAACTGGGTCGGTGGAAAATAATCGTACTCCACCGCGTACCCCGGCCGGAACATTTTGGCGCGCTCGAAACCCGTAATTTTTTGCAACGCTCTCAATTGTACGTCCTCTGGTAACGAAGTTGAAAAGCCGTTTACGTATATCTCAACCGTGTCTTTGCCCTCCGGCTCGACAAAAATCTGGTGCCTGTCCTTATCTGCGAATCGGTTGATTTTATCTTCTACTGATGGACAGTAACGAGGCCCAAGGCCCTTGATGCGACCTGTGAACATTGGCGATTTTTCAAACCCTGTTTTAAGCTCGTCATGCACAGCCTGGTTGGTGTAGGTGATCCAACAGCTTTTCTGTTCAATCAGAGCGGGGGTATCTGAATAGGAAAATTTGCCGGGCTTCGTATCGCCAAGCTGCTCTTCCATTGCTTCATAATTCAGGCTACGGCCGTCAATCCGGGGCGGTGTTCCCGTTTTCATTCGCCCGCTCTCGAAGCCCAACTCTACAAGCTGCTCGGTCAGCCCACTCGCTGCGGCCTCCCCCGTACGACCACCACCAAACGTTTTTTCGCCGATAAACATGCGTCCGTTCAGGAATGTCCCGTTTGTGAGCACGACACTTTTAGCGTGAAAAACGATACCCATCATCGTTTTTACGCCGTAAACAGCGTTGTCTTTTACAAGTAGTTCGTTGACGGAGTCTTGCCAGAAACTTACATTATTATTGTTTTCTAGTGTCTTGCGCCATTCCCACGCGAAAGCATGACGGTCGCTTTGACACCGGGGGCTCCACATGGCAGGACCTTTCGATCGATTCAGCATCCGAAATTGAATCATCGTTTTATCCGAAATGATCCCTGACATGCCACCCAGTGCATCTATCTCACGTACGATCTGCCCCTTCGCTACTCCGCCCATTGCCGGGTTGCAGGACATTTGCGCAATAGTCTGCATATTCATTGTAATGAGCAAGACCTGCGATCCCATCGTGGCAGCCGCGTATGCAGCCTCACAACCGGCATGTCCTCCCCCCACCACAATCACATCATAACTTGACGTCATTTCAATAGTTTTTGTAAAATGTTTCACGTGGAAACTTTTCACGTGGTTGAATATTTATGCAACGACAACAAAAAACCGCTCGCCTTTGTGCCAAGCGAGCGGTTCAAAATCAAGTAACTACCTACTTGCTGAGTTTCTGCAAGTATTGGTTCGCTTCTTTCTTGTAGAAGATATTGTAGTTAGGCGTTACAGACCGTAAAACTTCGGTCTGCTTGGTAAACTGGCCATTTTTAATAGTATCAAAAAAGGCAGGTGTGCTGCTCTTCTGCGAGCGGGCCGCTTCAGCCTGACGCTTGGGGTCCTCCTCCTGCTGCTTTAACGCTTTCTCAGATTCGAGTAATCGTGTCAGAATTTGGTTCTGCCGATTAATCGTGTTTTGGGTAATGCGCTTATTGACGAGATCCGTTTCGGTCTGGTCCATTTTTTCCATCAGATCTTTTACCTGATCGCCCTGCTGTTTTCCAGCTTCAGTTCCCTTCGCATTTTCCTCCAACTTTTTGAGCATGTCACGCACCATTGCTTGCTGTGCAGCTAAACGCGAAAGCTCCTCAGATAGTCCCTGGCCAGTCTTTCCACTTTTCTGAAGCTGCTGCATCTGAGAATTAAGCTGCTGTTGCAATTCGCTCATACCAGGACTCTTACCTTTTTTACTTCCTTTTCCCTTACCGGGACTAGCCATGGCATTCATCTGCTGTTGCATGTTTTTCAACACATCGCTTAGCATAAGCGCCAGATTGTTGATGGATGTCATGGCAAACTGCTGTTTGGATGATGCCATGCTCAAACGTCTATCTTTAAGATGCTGAGCACTCTCGTCCATGTAAAGCTTCATGTTGGAGAGCTCGCGTGTGACGAAAGGTTGAATCTGTGCTACCCGACTCGCTAACGCATTCAGACTGTCTTCGATAATTTTGGCATCATCCTGTAACTTGAGCTGCTCTTGAGAGAGTTTGGTTACGCGCGGGTCCTGGAGGCTCATGCCTCGAAACTCCTTCATAACTTTCTCCTGACCAAAAGAGAGCGTGATCAGGTTGTCGAGGACACTGCGCAAATCATCCATATTTTCCTGATTCTCCTGCATCTCGTTTGACTCCATTGACTCGCGCATCGACTTACTCATCGACCGCATCGATTTAGAGGCTTTGCTTTGCGCGCTCGAAGCCTGCTTTCTCTTCTTTTGCTTGAGCTGCTTCGTCGCCTGTTCCATCTGCTGATCGACGTCTTTCTGTTGTTCCTCAGTAGACTCAGGCTTGTCTAAATCATCTTTGTCCGCTTGCTTTTCAAGCTCTTCTATCTGCTTTTTTAGCGCGTCAAACTCTTCTTTCGATAGTTGCTGCTGCTGTTCCTGTTGTTCCTGAGACCCAACGTTCTTGTCATTTTCGTCAGCCTGCTTATCAAGTTTGTCAGCTTGTTTATCCAACTGATCAGCAGCATTATTGACCTTCTGTTCCAGCTGCATCTGCTTGAAAAGCTTTAACGCACGGTCAAGATCGCGCTCCATGTTGCGTTCCTTCCGGCTCAGCTTATCGAGCATATCCGATGCTTTTTCATCCTGACGTTTTTCAAGAAGCTGTTTTAGCTGCTCGTACAACTGCTTCGATTCGGGATCGAGTAGTTCGTTAAACAGCTTCTGCAATTGCTTTAGCTTCTCCTGCATGGCGTTCTCCTTGTCGGCAAAACGCTGTTGCAGATCGTTGGTTTTTTGAAACTGTTCCTGCAACTTCTGCACCTCCCGCATCAGCTCTTCCCGCTTCTGGAGAATGTCCTGTAACTGCTTTTTGTCCTGAAAATCGGAAGATTTTTTGGTACGCATCCGGTCTTCAAGCTGACTCAGTTCTTTCTTGATAGCCTGGGTTTTGCTGAGTGCATTGTCGATGTTTTCCTGCGTCTTCTCCGCCGATTGATCGACCTGCTTCTGCACCTCTCTGTTTGATGGAACGACAAAAACAAAAGGAACTGACTTAGCCGATTTGGGCCCGTGTACACCATCGTTATCCCACACGGTAACCGTGTACTCCAGCTTATCTTCCTGCCCCAATCTTAGGCTATCAAGCGACCAGTTATATGCAAAATTTTGGGACGTGGTCGTTCTGTTGAGTGCTATATCCTTAGAATAGACAGGCGATTTCTTGCCTCCCCTATCTACCGTATAGGACAAACGAAGCTTTGAAAAACCGTAGTCGTCATTTATCAATCCAGACAGAGCAATGTAGTTGTAAGTCGTGGAGTCCTGAATACGGTCTACGGTAATTTGAGGGTAGCGGTCTGGAATGACTTGTATGTTGTATTGCGTAGAGGAAGGCTTCTGAACGTTAGTGTTGAGCAGCGAAACGCCATACTGAGTGCTATGCAGCAGCCGCTTTGTTGCCGAAAATTTCTCATCATCGGTGCGTTGAGCGTTGATAGCGGAGCGATCGGAAGCAAAGCGCAGGGATAACGAATCGGTGTGGTCGGCAGCGAAGGACCAACTCACAACTGTACCTTCTGGTATCAACAGGTTACCTACATTGGTTAGCTGCTCAGTAGGTTTGTTGAGGTAAGCCGGGAAGTTTAGGCGGACATCGAAGGCCAGAATTGAGGGCCGGTCGATCAACGAAATCGTGTACTCCTTAGAGGTAAAGCCAGCCGCTTCCAGACGAAAATTGAGGTTTCGTTGCAGGTTGTCGAAGGTATAGCCGTAGCCTGATTTTGTCGGTGTAAGTTTCAGACGGGTGCCATCGGTGACGAGGTAAACCGACTCGGGAACTGCATTCCCGGTAACCCCGACTGTTAACGGAAAGTCCTCGTTGCGGAACCCTTTCATCGACTTGTTGCGGACAACAAACTGAAAAGGAGCTTCCTCAACAAACTCCTGATTGTAGTTGACGAGACGGGTCGACGATTGGGTCAGCACATCGGGCTTGATGAGTAGCAGCAACAAAATCAGCGCAAGTGGAGGAATGGCGTATTTCAGAAACTGCCGGTTGCGATTGAGTTCAATTGCGTTGGCAAACCGGTTAATAAGCAGTTGCTGGGAACGCTGATCAAGACTGGCCCGCAGCAAGTCGCTCTGCTCCGAACTGATCCGTTGCAACTGTAGCGTGTTGAGAAGCTTGTCGGATACGTCAGGGAAATACGTACCAATCTGCCGGGCCGCTTCATCTGTAGAAAGCGGTTTACTCAGCCCATAAAGACCAAGCAGTGGGCGGATGATAAACAGATATAGACAAACGACGGCGGCAATTAGAAAGCCGAAGAAAAGGACTGCCCGCCCGCCCGAACTGAAGCGGCCAACAAATTCGACCGTGTTAATGAGCAGGTAAGCGCTGCCGAGCAAGGCTACGAAAAACAGGCTTCCCTTAACAAGCTGGTTCTGAAAATAACGCCGTTTGTATTCGTCGATGCGCTCTAGGAGCGTTGAGTAGGCCGCGGATGATTGCATAATCGTAGGTAAGGGAATCAGGCGAACACAGACTGAAAATAAAGAAGTACATGACTTTTGAGCAATTCTTCCTGCGCAAGTAAATCGCCGGGCGGCAAGGGTTTTGCCAGCGTCCAATGGGGCCAGCCGTCTTTGTCTGGACCATTGAACTCATAATAGCCCGACTCGCTTAGCACCCGACAAACGGCGATGTGCATGAGGTCCTGCTTCTGCTCTTTCGAGAATCGGATAGGTCCCCTACCCAACTCTTGCACGCCAATCAGAAAAAGGACGGCGTTTAAATCGGCCGGGCGTTTGCCAAGCAGCTGCTGTAGCTGATCAAGCAAGTTTTCCCAAGCGGATTCTGTATGTGATTTTTCGGAAACTGTCACGTCAAAAAAGTAAGTACTCTCTAAATTACAATTAATTACGCATAAGTAACGATGCGGCTTCTGGTTTCGGTTTATGAAAAGTCTACTAACTGACCTGATTAATTTGCTCTTCCCCCGGCTGTGCCTGGGTTGTGATAAAATGTTGGCTCAAGCCGATCAGTTGCTGTGTACACGCTGTCGATTATCATTGCCCGAAACCAACGACTATCGAAGCCCCGACCGTAACGATTCGCACAATAAGTTTGCCGGAAAAGTGCCCGTTCGCTACGTGATGTCGTACGCGCGTTTTAGCAAGGGTAGCGTAATGCAACGCATCATTCACCAGATAAAATACGGCGGCAACAAAGACGCAGCAACCGCGCTCGGGCGGTGGTACGGGGCCATTCTGACCGGGCATGATTCGCTGGCGAATGACATTGATATGCTGGTGGGTGTACCCTTACACAAGCAAAGACTGCGACAGCGCGGGTATAATCAGGCCGATCAAATCGCAAGTGGATTAAGCGAAGCCATGCACACCCCTGCGCGAACCGATGTGTTGGTGAGAACTCGATTCAAATCGTCGCAGACGAAAAAGAACCGGCTGGAGCGGTGGGCAAACGTATCATCTGTGTTTACCGTAGCTGACGCGGAGGCCGTGAAAGACAAGCACGTTGCGATAGTCGATGATGTACTTACTACGGGGGCCACAATTGAAGCCTGCGCGGTCGAATTACTGCGGGCAGGCTGTCGGGAAGTCAGCGTGATAACACTGGCTGTAACGCAATAAAAAAGGGGGGCTTCGTTTAGAAGCCCCCCTTTTAGTAATGAAAATCAACTGTTACTTGTTACGACCTACACCGATCATCGCGCAGCGGAAACCGATCATTGCCGTAGCCGAATCCTGATCGAGGAAGCGACGTGTACCCGGCGACAGCCAATACGCTACGTCGTTCCAGGAACCACCTTTATAAACCCGTAACTTATCGTTGATGAGCGACTGGTTGTTTTTCGCATCGTAATTCTTGGCTTCATCCATGTAGCCATTCCGACGAATCGGGTTCAGGTCGCTGACGTCTTGATACGACAGGGGGCGGTATACGTCATACACCCACTCATTCACGTTACCAGCCATGTTGTACAGACCGAAGTCGTTAGCGGGGTACGCGTAAATTTCAGCGGTGATGATTGCACCGTCGTTTGAGCGACCGGCGATACCGGCATAGTCACCACGACCGCGTTTGAAGTTGGCCAGCATCTGACCCTGCTTCTTACCCTTCTTCGGGTTACGCACCGACGAACCATCCCATGGATAAATCCGCTGGTTGATCTGGTTTTCGTCCATGTACTGCGTACCGATAAGTGCTTTGGCGGCATATTCCCATTCTGCCTCAGTTGGTAGCCGGTAGTCGGGCAGAATCTGACCACTTTCCAGACTTGGCTTAGCTGCTGGTGCCGCTGATGCTTCGGCCAGTGCCGGATCTTCGGCCTGCTTCGACTTGCGCTTCAGCGAGAAGCCACCACCTTTTTTCTTAGGTGCTCCACCTTTTGCCAGTTCGTTGTTCACAGCATCCGACCGCCAACGGGCATAATCGCTGGCCTGTACCCACGATACACCAACAACCGGGTAGTACCGGAAAGCCGGGTAGCGAAGGTATTGTGTTACGTATGAGTCGTTGAACGACAGCGGGTTAGCCCAAACAGTTGTGTCAGGCAAAGCCGCTTTTACAACCTCTTCAGACGAATCGCGTGTGATGGCGTTCAGATATTCGAGGTAGTGTACGTTCGCCATCTCGGTTTCGTCCATGTAGAACGACTGAATCGACACGGTACGCTCGCGGTTGTCGCGGCTGTTCATGACGTCTTCTTCCAGCGCGCCCATCGTAAAACGACCGCCTTCAACAAAAACAAGGTTGGGCCCTGCTTTCTGACCTGCAAACTTCTTTACCTGAAAACCGTCTTTTTCATTGTAGGCAATGCCAGTCGCCGTACTCTTCTTACCCGGCTGTACGCTCGTCGGGTGCTTCGGCTTACAGGCTGACAGAGCCGCCGTTGCCAGCAGCACATAAGCGGCTTGTTGCAGGTGATACTTTTGAATCATTGCTGTATTTTGTGTAAGATACGCTGGTGCTAAAGTAAGGATTAACTCGTCATTTCGGCCAGAACGGCGTTTAACTGCTCGACCGACTCAATGCCTGAATGCGTAAAAATCGGCCTTCCTTTCGACTCTTTTAATGAGCACTTCGCGGGATTTCGCTTGATGTACTCAATTACTTTGCCAAACTGGTCGGACGTGAAGAACGCGTCATTCCCGTTAGAAACGAAGTAGCCTTTCAGAATAGTATTCTTAAGCGTCAGTTTTTCAAGGTATAAGCGCTCGGCTTTCCACCGCACGTTTACCATGTCGATCAGGTTAATGACCTCTTCCGGAATTGGGCCGAAACGGTCCAGAATTTCCTGCCGGAACGCTTCCAGTTCGGTCGTATTTTCGATGCTGTCGAGACGGGTGTACAGAGCCAATCGCTCCGAAATGTTCTGTACGTAGCGTTCGGGAATGACGACCTGCAAATCGGTTTCGATAACTGTATCGGGCAGCCGCAGATTCAACTCGCCGGGTTTTGTCTCGAACAGATCTTTGAACTCGTTTTCGCGCAGTTCCTGCACGGCTTCGTCGAGCACTTTGTGGTACATCTCGAAACCCAGGTCATTAACGAATCCGCTTTGTTCGGCCCCCAACAGGTTACCCGCCCCCCGGATGTCGAGGTCGCGCATGGCAATTTTAAACCCTTCGCCAAGGTCGGAAAAGTCTTCCAGCGTTTGCAGGCGCTTGCGGGCGTCGGCCGTCAGTACCGACGGTGGGGGGGTCAACAGGTAGCAGAACGCTTTCCGGTTCGATCGTCCCACCCTACCCCGCATCTGGTGCAAATCCGACAGACCGAAGTAGTGCGCATTGTTAATCAGAATCGTGTTGGCGTTCGGGATATCCAGTCCTGATTCGATGATGTTCGTCGAGATCAGCACGTCGTAGTCGCCTTCAATAAAACGGGTCATCATCCGTTCCAGCTTCTCCCCTTCCATTTGCCCGTGGGCCACGCCAATCCGCGCTTCAGGTACTAGCCGCATAATCATATTACCAATCGACTCAATATCATTGATCCGATTATGCACGAAGAATGCCTGACCACCCCGACGAACCTCCGTGCTAATCGCGTCGCGAATGACAGTCTCGTTAAACGCATGAACCTCCGTCGTGACGGGTTGCCGGTTGGGTGGCGGAGTAGCGATAACCGACAGGTCGCGGGCACCCATCAGCGAGAAATGTAGCGTCCGGGGAATGGGCGTAGCCGTCAGCGTCAGCACGTCGACTTCGACACGCAGTTCCTTAAGCCGGTCTTTCGTCTTCACCCCGAACTTCTGCTCCTCATCGATAATCAGCAGGCCGAGGTCTTTAAATTTGATGTCTTTGTTAACAATCCGGTGCGTACCAATCAGAATATTAATCTCGCCGGATGCGACACCTTTCAGAATCTCTTTGATCTGCGCGGCTGTACGGAAACGGTTGATGTACGCGATTTTGACCGGGAAATCGGCCATGCGCTCCGAGAACGTCTTAAAATGCTGCATCGCCAGAATCGTCGTCGGGACAAGCACAGCGACCTGCTTGTTGTCGCTGACGGCTTTGAACGCGGCCCGGATCGCAATTTCTGTCTTGCCAAAACCAACGTCACCACACACGAGCCGGTCCATGGGGTTTGGCCGCTCCATGTCGTCTTTAACGTCCTTGGTGGCCTTCGCCTGATCGGGTGTGTCTTCGTAGAGGAACGACGATTCAAGCTCGGTTTGCAGGAATGTATCGCGGCTGTAGGCGTAGCCTGGCGCATTCCGGCGTTTGGCGTAGAGGGCAATCAGTTCGCGGGCAATGTCTTTGACCTGCTTACGAATGCGTGATTTCTTCTGTTCCCATTCCTGCGAACCCAGCTTACTCATCGGCGGGGGGCTCCCCTCCCGGCCGGTGTACTTCGCAATCTTATGCAGGCTGTGGATGCTGACCAGCAGAATGTCGTTGTCGCGGTAAATTAGCCGAATCGCTTCCTGCTGATTCCCCGCGTTGTCGACCTTTTCCAGCCCCGCAAACCGGCCAATGCCGTGATCGATGTGGGTTACGTAGTCGCCCGGTTGCAGCGTTTTAAGCTCCCGCAACGTCAGGGCTTTCGACTTGGTAAACTTATCCTGAACTTTGAATCGGTAGTACCGGTCGAAAAGCTGATGGTCAGTGAAGCAGACAATCTTCAGCGAATCGTCGATATACCCCTCGCGCAGACCGATGTTGAGCGGCTGAAACGTCAGGTGGGGGTCGAGTTCTTCGAAAATGCTACGAAGCCTGTCTAGCTGCTTGAACGACTCGGCCGCGATGACGTTGGTGTAGCCCTTCGCCTGATTGTCACCCAGGGTATCGACCAGCCGTTTGAAATCCTTGTTAAACGACGGCTGCGGCTTCGATTGATACTGCTGCCGGGTGTCGGTTTTGAAGTAGAATTTCCGCCCAAACTCGACCGTGCGAAACTCCTTGACCTGATTCAGGAACGTGCGTCGGGTTTCGAACAGATCGCCGGGGTCGGATATAACCTGAATCCCCCCGCTACTGGCCAAAATCGTCTCGAAGCTTTGCTCGGCCTTTTCGTAGCATTTCTCAATGATCTCCAGCGTAAACTCAACGTCCTTCGCCCAGATCGTGGTCGAATCAGGCAGGAAGCTGAAAAACGGGTCCCGCGTTTCCTCAATCAGCTTTGTCTGGATGTTCGGAATAACGTTGATGAAGTCAACCGGGTCGGTAGATAGCTGCGTTTCCGGGTTGAATTTGCGGATGCTTTCCACCTCATCGCCAAACAAGTCGATACGGAACGGGTATTCGCTGGCGAACGAAAAAACGTCGATAATACCCCCGCGTACCGAGAACTGACCCGCTTCATAGACGAAATCCGTCTTCTCGAACTCGTAGGTCAGCAGCAGATCGGCGACGAAGTTCGTATCGATCTTCTCCCCTACCCGGATGGTCAGCGTGTTAGCCTGCAACGACCGTTTGTTGATTACCTTCTCCGATAGGGCTTCGGGATATGTAACCATCAGCAGCCCATCTTTCGGGGCCGGGTTTAGCTTGTTAAGCACTTCCGCCCGCATCAGTACGTTGGCGTTCTCGACCTCCTCGTACAGATACGGCTTTTTGTACGACATGGGGAACAGCAACACCTCGCGTTCGAGCAGGTGCTGCAAGTCGTTGAAGAAGTAAGCCGCTTCATCGCGGTCGGTCATCACGAACAGGTGATTGCCCCCGACCGACTTAACAATAGCCGACGCAAACACCGCATCCAGACTACCCGCTAAGCCTTTAATTTGCAACCGCTGCGGATCCCCGGTAGGCTTGCGCCCAAACGGCTCCGACAGGATTTGTATAAAACTATCGTTGGCGTACAGGCCAACTAATTCGGCTGGTTTCAAGCGCAATCAGATTGTAAGTACAAACTGGAAAAGCCGCTGGACGCATAGTCCGGCGGCATAATTTTCTAACAGCGTATAAACAGAATTTGTTGCAGCCAGACAGGGCTATAAACTGGCCATCAGCTGAAAATCGATCTGCTCCTTTTCCAACGTTGTCTGGATGCGCGGGCTGTTCTCGAAAACGACGACAATCTCCTTTTTGTCCAGCATTTCGTCGTCGTCGAGCCACTTCCAGTCTTCGGCTGTCGCGTCCAGAATATTGAACACGCTGGCTACTTTGGCCGGGTCGCGCTCTTTGCTAATCAGATCGGTGGTGTTGGTGAAGTACAGTACGATACGCTCGTCTTCCAGCCATTGCAGGTCGTTTAGCGCGTCGTTGAGGGCGTCAAGGTTGTAGCCAAACGAATCGGGAAATTCGAGCACGTCGGCCATTTCTTCGTAGAAAGCCCGGAGTGTGTTCGCTTTCTTACCGTCGATGTGCGCGATAAACCAGTCGGCGAAGTGGGCTTCGAGTTCGCGTTCCGACTGGCAGGTGAATATGTTCGGTGTCATTTGATTTCGGTGAAAGAGCGGTAATGGTCGCGGGTGTAATAAGCGTGGTCGTCGGAGCTGGTGATAAGCCGTTCGGCTCCCCGGTTTTGCCCCTGAACTTTCGGCTTTACGTCCCATTCCTGATACCGTAGCCGCAGCCCGGCACTGTTCTGAATGGGTAATAACTTTTCAAAATTGCCAAACGTTCGACCACCCACGTAACCTTGTGGTGCCCGTCTGTTCTGGCGCACGTAAGTCAGCACCGTCTGTACATAGTCGGGAACTGCGGCCGTGTTATTCGTCGGCGGGTTGGTTTGATTGTCGGCTGTGCGCTCCGAATGGCGGTGGTGTCGGTGTTCACGCTGTGTCGGTTGCTGCTGAACGTTAGTAGCTGTCTGCTGCGTTTGTTGCTGTTCGTTTCCGCGGCAGGCAACGGTGGAAAAGAGCAGACACAGGAATAGAGTGAATCGGTAGAATGTGGGAATCAAGTACGGTTTCATAGTGCAAACTTACTGGTGGGAACGTCTCGAATAGCATCCTGCTGTCGAACCGCATCAGCGGTTAATTATGTACTGGTCACTCTGTACTTTACTGCACGACAGCAGGATGCTGTCTGAGACAATTTCTACGCACAAAAAAAGCCCGCCAGCAATGGCGGGCTTTCGGTTAGTTGAGCGAGAACAGTGGGATTCTGGCCGCAACCATGTTATGAAACATCAGTTCCGTTACGAACGGCGTCATGTATTTAATCAGCGGAAACTCCGAGATCGACTCCATCACCTCCAGTTCAGAATCGGCTTTGAAAATGCACCATAGCTTTTGCCGATCTACCGATAATGAGTAGGAAAGCAATTGCCCCCGTTCCATCAATTCATCGACTTTCACCCGCTGGGCGGGAATCTGACTGGCAAATTCATCGTCCATTATGGTGGGAAGGTCAAACTCGACCATGTACTGGCTCATGTGATTCGTTGTTTTGTGTCGAGCCGGTCGAATGGGTTACTGCACCTGACTACCGGCTATCAGCAAATTAACGATCTTTAGCTCATCTTCGTTGATGGTATGTGGGAAATTTGGGTACAACCGGGTCGTAACAGCCGCGTTCATACCGCCCAAAACCCGCTCCGTTTCCAGCACCCGCTCTTTCGGCACGTGGCTGTCGCGGTCGCTGCAACCGAGGAATACCGGCGTCCCATCAAAGTCCCCGCCGTAGGTGCGATCCGTGCCGTCCGGCCCGACCAAGCCACCGCTGAGGCTGAACACCCCGCCGTAACGCATCGCATTGCGGGCAACGTATTCCGACAGCAGGCAGGCCCCCTGCGAAAAGCCAAGCCAGTACAGCTGCGACGGGTTGACGTTGTGATCAGATTGCAGACGTGCCCGCAGACCTGAAAGCACCGCCAATGCCGACGATAGATACGGCTCGTTTTCGTCCATCGGCCGCAAAAACGAGTAGGGGTACCAGGTTCCTCCGCTTGCGCTGGGCGCGACAAACGCAAAGTCGTCGTCTTCGATGTACTGCGACAACGACAGAATATCGCGGGCCGAGCTGCCCCGACCATGCACCATAATCATGACTTTGCCAGCCTGCTCCAGCGGTTTGCCTGCCGTTATGAAAGCATTCGGATCGTGAATCATATTAATACTGTTTTACCTCAATCGGCGGCAATTCAGCCTCTACTTTCGCCCGGCGCGACTCGTACTGCGCGGGTAGTTTCAGGGCTGTGCCCAACTCCGCTACAGATTCGTCGACGGAGAAGCCCGGTGGGTTCGTAGCTATTTCAAACAACACTCCACCCGGTTCGCGGAAGTAAATGCTGTTGAAATAGTTACGATCCTGCACTGGTGTCACCTGATAACCGGCCGACTGCAACTGCTCCTGAATGGTTAACTGCGTTTCGTCGGAATCGGTTGAAAAAGCGACGTGGTGTACCGAACCGCCCCCCTGCAAGGCCCGAACAGCCTCCGGTGCGCGCAATACATCAACAAAATTGCCGGAACCGCCCTTACCCGCCTGAAAACGGTACAGGCCGTTTTCTTCGGCTACCAGCGTATGCTGCATCAGGTCCGTTAGCAGTTGGATAGTACGGTCGGGGTTTTGTTCGTTCAGCGTGACGGTGTGAAAGCCACGGACAGCGTGTTCGGCCGGAATTGAGCCGTTGTGCCAGCCGGTGCGAGTATCCTCATCCGTGAACACCAGCTCAACGCCCATACCATCGAAATCCTCGAACCGCACATACGATTCGTTGAAGCGCTTGCTGGGACCTGAGTATGCGATGTTGAACTGATGCAGCCGGTCGATCCAATACTGCATACTCGCAACGGGTACCGAAAACGCCGTGTACGTCAGCTGACCCACCCCCTTTCGGCCCCGTGGAATGCCCTCGTACGGGAAGAAGGTTATGATCGTGCCGGGCGAACCGGTTTCGTCGCCGTAGTAAAGGTGATACACGTCGGGCGCGTCAAAATTGACCGTCTTTTTGACGAGTCTCAAGCCCAGTATTCCCGTATAATAATCGACGTTACGCTGCGTGTTGCCAGCCAGAGCCGTTACGTGATGCAATCCATTAATGAGCGTTTCCATGATGTACTCAATTGGTTGAAGTCAAACTGATGAGCAAATAAAAACAATTGCAATTAATGTACATACAATTAATTGATAAAATTTGTTCAATAAAAAAAGCCCGATCAAATGACCGGGCTTCTACTAGATGATAATCAGCCATTTTATTCTTTCAGGAACGGATAGTCCGACTGAACGTACACGTCCTTATACGCTTCTTCGGGTGATGGGTACGGCGACTCCTCGGCGAATTTCACCGACTCATCAACGATTCCTTTAATCTTCTTATCGATCGCTTCCAGGTCGGCTTCGGTAGCAAGGCCTTTCTCCAGAATCCGGGTCCGTACCATTTCAATCGGGTCGCGCTGCTTGTATTGTTCAACCTCGTCTTTGGTCCGGTACTTCTGCGGATCCGACATCGAGTGACCCCGGTAGCGGTAGGTACGGAACTCAAGGAACGTTGGTCCTTCACCCGACCGTGCGCGCTCGGCGGCCCGGCCAACAGCTTCGTGAACGGCTTCAACATCCATCGCGTCAACCGGCTCCGACGGCATGTCGTACGACTCGCCAATCGTGTATAGTTCAGTTACGTTCGACGTCCGTGCTACCGACGTACCCATTGCGTAGCCGTTGTTTTCAACGACGAAGATGACCGGCAGTTTCCAGAGCATCGCCATGTTGAAGGCTTCGTGCAACGCACCCTGCCGCACGGCACCGTCGCCAAAGAAACAGATGCAAAGGTTTTTGGTCTTGTTGTATTTCTCGGCGAAGGCGATACCGGCACCCATCGGGATCTGTGCGCCAACGATTCCGTGGCCACCAACGAAGTTGACCGACTTATCGAAGATGTGCATCGAACCGCCTTTACCCTTCGATGAGCCCGTTTGCTTTGCGTACAGTTCGGCCATAACCGCTTTCGGATCTGAGCCGAGGGCGAGTGGGATACCGTGGTCGCGGTACGCCGTGATCCACTTATCGTCTTTGGTTAGCGCCGTGTACGAACCCGACGAACCCGCTTCCTGACCGATGTAAAGGTGACAGAAGCCGCGAATTTTCTGCTGACCGTACAGTTGACCGGCTTTTTCTTCAAATTTCCGCTGCAACTGCATCGACTCGTACCAGTACATGTACTGCTCCTTCGTGAATTCAGTCTTCACAGGTTTGGGGTCTTTGCCGTTTTGCTTGGTAGTCTCCGACGAGGAGGCCGGTGCTTTTTCTTTGACGCTTGCCATATGAATGAGTTCGCTAAATCGGTCGCGGTTGCGGTTGATAGGTGGAAATCGGTGTGCTCCCGGCACTACCCACGAACCGAACAAACCAGCCGTATCTTTGTTGCCAATACCAGATCAGACTGACTAATCAACGTTGATTCAGGTAACTGACAGCCGCGAAATTACGCATTCTCGCGTTACGAGCCATACGTATGCATCTCGAAAAACTGAGCCTGACCAATTTTAAAAATTACGAGGATGGACGGTATCTGTTCGGTCGGCAGGTTAATGTAATCGTGGGGCCAAACGGCAGTGGAAAAACCAACCTGCTTGATGCGGTCTACTTCCTGTCGCTCAGCAAAAGTGCCTTCCATAGTCAGGACGCGCTCAGCATATTGCACGACGCCGATTACTTTATTCTCGACGGTGTTTTTCAGGAAGATACCGGCGACAATCCCGATCAGCATTCGATCAGTCACCGGTTGGTACAGATCACAATCAGCCTGCAACGGGGGCAGCGTAAGGTGCTGATGGCTGATAAAAAGCCGTACGAGCGTATCAGCGAGCACATTGGTCGGTTTCCGGTTGTATTGGTGGCTCCCAACGATACCGACCTCGTCCGCGAACATAGCGAAGACCGGCGGCACTTCTTCGACGGCGTCCTCTCCCAGCTCGACCCCGACTACCTGCGCGACTACCTAACGTATCAGCAGGTGCTGAAACAGCGCAACAGTCTACTCAAGCTATTCGCCGAGCGAAACCAGGTCGATAATGATCTCCTCGATACGTACGATGAACCCCTACTGATGCTGGGGCAGCGTATTCATGACGCCCGGCAGCAGTTCGTGCGCGACTTTCTACCGGGTTTTCGAAACCACTACGCCTACTTGAGCGATGAGCGCGAAGCCGTCGACATTGTCTACGAATCGGAGGTCAGCAAACCCGACTTTGCTACTGAATTCCGGCATTTCCGTCGGCGCGATACGGTGTTGCAACGCACGACGATGGGTATTCACAAAGATGACTACGGTTTTCTAATCGGCGGGGTTCCGTTGAAGAAGTTCGGGTCGCAGGGGCAGCAGAAAACGTTTGTCATTGCCCTGAAGTTGGCTCAGTTCAATCAGATTCAGACGGAGAAAGGCATTCGCCCGATTCTACTCCTCGACGATATTTTCGACAAACTCGACGACAGGCGTATCGGTAAGTTGATTCGTCGCATCGACGAGGGCGCCTTTGGGCAGGTGTTCATCACCGACGCCCGGCCTGAACGCACGCGCGACCTGCTGGCAACCGTACAGACCGACGTTCGTTTTTTTGAAGTTGGCCAGTAGGGTACCCTCTCCTACTCTGTCGATACATACCGGCGAAAGTAAGAACACCGGGGCAGTCTCTTTCTGCGGATGACTATCGATCTGCTTATGCCGCTCTCGTTCCGCCTGTTTGTCTCCCTACTTCTATTGTCTACGATCAGTCTGGCGCAGCCAAAACTGGCGCAACCGGTTGATTTTTCGGGTCCGTTGCGCGTGTCGGATGATCATCGAAACATTGTGCAGGCCACTGAGCAACCGTTTTTTTATCTGGGTGATACGGCTTGGGAGTTACTTCACCGGCTGAATCGGGCGGAGACGGAGCGGTATCTGCAAAAACGGGCCGAGCAGGGCTTCACCGTTATTCAGACCGTAGCGCTGGCGGAACTCGACGGACTGAATACGCCCAATGCGAACGGCGATAAACCCCTGATAAACAATGATCCGACCATGCCGAACGACGCGTACTTCCGGCACGTAGACTTTGTCATCGACCGGGCGGCTGAGCTGGGTCTGGTGATCGGACTGCTGCCAACCTGGGGCGATAAGCTGTTCAAAAATAGCTGGGGTACCGGTCCGGAAATTTTCAACCCGACCAACGCCCAGACGTACGGGCAATGGATCGGCAACCGGTACCGTAATCGGCATAACATCATCTGGATTCTGGGGGGCGACCGACAACCCCGCGACGGCAGCAACGATCTGGCCGTCTGGCGGGCGATGGCGGCCGGTATCGAGCAGGGCGTTGGCGGTGCCGATAAAGCCCTGATGAGTTACCATGCCCAGCCGCTGCCCGCGTCCGCTGGCGGTTCTGGGAAGTGGTTTCAGAACGACAGCTGGTTCGACTTTTCCATGCACCAGACCGGGCATTGCCGCGATGCCGCCGTGTACGACAATATTGCGGTCAGCTACGCCAAACAGCCAACCAAGCCGACGATGGATGCGGAGCCGATCTACGAAGACCACCCGGTATGCTTCAACGTGAAGGATCTGGGCACATCGAACGCGCACGACGTTCGTCGGTCAGCTTACCTCGCTCTGCTCGCAGGTGCGTTCGGCCACACCTACGGCTGTCACGCCGTCTGGCAGATGGCCGCGCCTGGCCGCGAGCCGGTCAATAGTCCACATTTCACGTGGAGCGAAGCCCTTGATTTGCCCGGTGCCCGCCAGATGAAGCACGTACGCCGACTGTTCACCGCCCGCTCCATGCTCGACCGCAAACCTGACCAGACAATGCTAATCGAGCAGAGCGACGAGCCGGCGTCCCGCGTTCAGGCCAGCCGGGGCAATGATTACGCCTTTATCTACACTACCGCCGGTCGGCCGTTTACGATGCAGTTGGGGCGTATTTCGGGCAAGAATCTGACAGTTGGCTGGTTTAATCCAAGGACGGGCGAGTGGACGAAAAGCGACAGCGTATCAAATCAGGGGCAGCACAGATTCGTACCACCGACATCGGGCTACGGGCAGGACTGGGTGCTCACGCTGGATGACAGCGATCGTAACTATCCTGCGTTCTGATAAATGTATGTGGATCAACAAGGTGCGGGCTGTAACCAAACGACAAGCGACTGCGTTAGGGTAGGCAGGTTTGCACTGTCGCAGGCCTTTCTCTGGTTTACCTTATGAATCGTGCCGCCCTGGTGTTTATTGCCCCGGCAATCTTCCTCCTCATTGACACCTACGTTTATCAGGCCATTCGGTATCTGAGTCGCTCGGCCAGCGACAGTACTCAACGTACCATCGCGTTTATTTACTGGGGCTTTACGATCCTGTCGCTCGTGGCTTACGTAGGAATGCAGCTGATTCCCGCCGATTCGCTTAGCCGACAGGCGCGGACGTTTATCTGGGCCGGTATCGCCATCCCCTACTTCTCCAAAGTCTTCGTCGTGATCTTCATGCTGATCGACGACATCGGTCGGTTTTTCCGCTGGATCGTATCGTTGTTCTACAAACCCGAAGTGCGCGAAGCCGTTGTCGACTCGAACAACGCGACCATACCAGCAACGGACACTATTCCGCGCTCTGAGTTTCTGATGAAAACGGCCCTGATTGCCGGATCGATACCGCTGGTTGGCTTCTCGTGGGGTATTCTGTCGGGGGCGCACGACTACCGCATCCGGCGCATCAAGCTGCCGCTGAAAAACCTGCCGTCCGGCTTCAACGGTATGACCATCGCGCAGATCTCCGACATTCACTCAGGCAGTTTCTTCAACAAAACAGCGGTAAAAGGCGGTGTCGAGATGCTGATGGGCCAGAAACCGGATATGGTTTTTTTCACTGGTGATCTCGTGAACAGTACGGCCGACGAGGTAAACTCGTACATCGACGTATTCGACAAGGTGAAAGCACCGATGGGTGTGTATTCGACGCTAGGCAACCACGACTACGGCCGGTATGTGCAGTGGCCGAGCGTACAGGCTGAGCGGCAAAACGTACTCAATGTCATTGCCGCGCACAAGCAGATGGGCTGGAACATCATGCTCGACGAAAACAAGATTCTGGAGCAGAACGGCGATAAAATTGCGCTGATTGGTGTGCAGAATCTGGGCTTTGGACCTGCTGCGCTACGCATGGGTAATCTGGCTAAAGCGTATCAGGGAACGCAGGATTACCCGGTCAAACTGTTGCTTTCCCACGACCCTACGCACTGGGACGCCGAGGTTCGCCCCCGCTTTTCCGATATCGACGTAACGTTTAGTGGTCACACGCATGGAGCCCAATTTGGCGTCGAACTGGGCGACGTACGCTGGAGTCCGGCGCAGTATTTCTACAAGCAGTGGGCCGGGCTGTACCAGGATGGCGATCAGCGGCTTTATGTCAATCGGGGATATGGTTATATTGGTTATCCGGGCCGGGTTGGCATCCTGCCGGAGATTACAATTTTCGAGTTGGTCAAAGCATGAGAAAACCAAATGTGAAGCGGTTGCGTTTATGTCACGTGTATCTACACGTAAACGTAAATAACCAACAATACCCATGAAGATTACTTTCTTTACGCTAACCGCGCTGGTTCTGTCTTTTTTTGCACCCGAAAAGAAGCAGGAAGACACCAAGATTCCCCTTTGCCACGGCCCGGCCAATGGTATGTCGCTGCTCGCAGCCGATCCTAACTTCGCCAAAGCACACGCTGAGCCGCTACCGTTTCATTACGAGAGCAAGGCGGGCGAAATGGTTAAGTTCAAAACGCCCGATGGTAAGATGGCCGACGGATTTCTGCTGAAAGCCAAAAAACCATCTGATAAGTGGCTACTCGTATATCAGGAGTGGTGGGGTCTGAACGATTACATCAAAATGCAGGCTGAAACGTACTACAACGACCTGAGCGACGTGAACGTGCTGGCGCTGGATATGTATGACGGCAAAGTAGCTACCAAGCAGGAAGATGCGGCTAAATACATGCAGGGTGCCGATCAGAACCGGTTGCAGGCCATTACGAAAGGTGCCCTGATGTACGCTGGTCCGAAAGCGAAAGTTGCCAGCGTAGGCTGGTGCTTCGGTGGTATGCTGTCGCTGCAATCGGCGATTCTGAGTGGTAAGCAGGCCGTTGGTTGCGTGATGTATTACGGCTTCCCGATCCAGGACGTCAGCAAGCTGAAAATGCTCGACACCGACGTACTGGCGTTCTTCGGTACGAAAGATGGCTTCATCAAGCAGGAGTCGGTGAAGGAGTTCGAAGAGAACATGAAGAAGGCCGACGAGAAGCTGATGGTGAAGATGTACGATGCTGATCACGCGTTTGCTAACCCCAGTAACCCTAACTTCGACAAGGCTGCTACGGAAGACGCATACAAGCGGTCGCTGACTTACCTGAAGTCGAAACTGAAGGCGTAAGCTAGTCTGTCTTAACGAGTTTTAACGAATCCCGTGGCACCATAGCGCTACGGGATTCGTTTTTATAGTGGCGTTAAACCTTTTGCCGGGACGATTGTCATACTGACAAAGGTTGACCTATAACAGACTCGCTTATGAAATCGCTAAAAATAATGCCCCTGCTGATGGCCACAATGATGGTTGTTCTGCTGGCAAGCTGCGGTCCGTCCTATGTTGGTGTAAATACCCGGCCCGCTTACGGCTACTACGGTCGACCGTATTACAACAACTATGGCTACGGATACTACAACAGGCCCTACGGCTACTACCGCCCACCGGTAATCGTACAGCGACGCACGTATGTAACACCGGCCCCCCGATACAATGCCCCCGTAATTACGTTCCCAACGGTCGTTCGGGAGGTGGTTTCGGTGGCGGTGGCGGCTTCAACGGTGGTGGTCGGTCGCGTGGTCCAAGATAAAGTTTGGTTGCCCTGAAAGAGAAAATACCGGTTCGCATGAGCCGGTATTTTTTTTATGCTTCCAGATACTGCACATAGTCACCGGCTTCGATGCAGTGCTGGTCTGTTATGGCCTGATTGTACAGATAGACCCAGCAATCAATGCGCTGATTAGGCAGCGAAATCAGCACTGATTCACGTCTGTACTCGTCGGCGGGGTCGGGCGGTGTGTTAACGCCTTCGTAGCTATCGAGCGTTGCCAACAACGCATCTGGTGCCGTTAGCAACGCATACACGGAGCCGTGGACCAGCGCATGGGCTGTGGGCAGATGGATAGCCCCGGGGTAATCGCCAAGATCGTATAGCCTGCCCGGCATCAGCCCCTCCCCCACGTATTGACAAACCTGTCGTAGCTGTACAGCGGCTGGATTGGTAAATGTGACCCGAAGAGTGCCATATACAAATAAATGAGTTGGTCGTGATCCCATCGGGAAGAAATACGGTTAGCCAGTGACGAATCGTCGGAAATACACGTTATAGTCTAAAAACACAGCTAGTTATGAAACGCACCAGCCTGATACTTCTGCTTGCCTCCACCATGCTGGCGACCGCTGTTCCCGTTGAGGCCAAGGTCACGACGAAGGAGTCTACCGTCTCGGCTTCTTCCATCGGGCGCAAGCGTAAGGGGTACAAACCACGTCGTGGTGGGCTGTTTAACACCGGTCTGTTTAAGAAGAAAAATCCTTGCGGTTGTCCAAATCATTAACGGATTGTTAACAAATTGTATTTATAACAGAGACGGGCCTTAGAAGGGCCCATTTTTGTATATAAGTGTTGTAAAATTCTGTGTTTCAGCGTAAAGTTTCGTACCTTTGCGTTTTCAAATTCATCGCAGACATTATCCGTCGGAATTGATCGCTGGAACGGTCATTGCCGACTTTCATTCCGTAAAATACACAGTTCACATACTGTATGCAATCGATTCGCAACATAGCCATTATTGCCCACGTCGACCACGGCAAAACAACACTGGTCGATAAGATTATCCATGCATCGAAGCTGTTTCGGGAGAATCAGGAGTTCGGTGATCTGATCCTTGACAACAATGATCTGGAACGTGAGCGGGGTATCACCATCGTTTCTAAGAACGTATCGGTTCGATACAAGGACGTTAAAATCAACATCATCGATACACCGGGCCACAGTGACTTCGGCGGTGAGGTAGAGCGCGTGCTTAAAATGGCCGACGGCGTTTGCCTGCTGGTAGATGCATTTGAGGGCGCCATGCCGCAAACGCGTTTTGTACTGGGAAAAGCACTCGCGCTGGGTCTTAAGCCAATCGTGATTGTCAACAAAGTCGACAAGGAAAACTGCCGGCCGGAGGAAGTACACGAAGAAGTGTTCGACCTGATGTTCAACCTTGGGGCAACGGAAGATCAGCTTGATTTCCCGACTGTCTACGGTTCGTCGAAACAGGGCTGGATGGGCCCCGACTGGAAGACCCCAACCGACAACATCACCTACCTGCTCGACACGATTGTCAGCACGATCCCGGCCGCGCCGGTCAACGAAGGTCTGCCGCAGATGCAGATCACGTCGCTCGATTATTCGGCGTTCGTAGGTCGTATCGCCATCGGTCGTGTACACCGGGGAACGCTTAAAGAAGGTGCTAACATGGCACTGGTAAAGGCGGACGGCTCGATCAAGAAAGTGAAGATCAAAGAACTTCAGACATTTGAAGGACTGGGTAAAAACAAAGTAGCCGAAGTTCAGTGTGGCGACATCTGCGCCGTAACGGGTCTGGAAGAGTTCGAGATTGGCGATACGCTGACCGACGCCGAAAAGCCCGAAGCACTGACTCGTATCGCCGTCGACGAGCCGACGATGAACATGCTGTTCACGATCAACAACTCGCCATTCTTTGGTAAGGAAGGTAAGTTCGTAACGTCGCGACACTTGCGTGACCGGCTTTACAAGGAAATCGAGAAGAACCTGGCGCTGCGCGTTGAAACTACCGACAGTGAAGACCGCTTCCTGGTTTATGGCCGGGGTATCCTGCACCTTTCCGTACTGATCGAGACGATGCGTCGCGAAGGCTACGAATTGCAGGTTGGCCAGCCACAGGTATTGTACAAAGAAGACGAGAACGGTCAGCGGCTGGAGCCGGTTGAAACACTCGTTGTCGACGTACCAGAGGAAACAGCCGGTAAAGTAATCGAACTGGCTACACAGCGGAAGGGTGAACTGCTGATTATGGAGCCGAAAGGCGACCTGCAACACCTTGAATTCGAGATTCCATCGCGGGGTCTGATCGGGCTGCGTTCGAACGTCCTGACGGCCACCTTTGGTGAAGCTGTGATGTCGCACCGGTTCAAGGAGTACCAGCCGTACAGAGGTACTATTCCTGAGCGGATCAACGGTTCGCTGATCTCGATGACGAGTGGTGTTGCTACGGCCTACTCAATCGACAAGCTTCAGGATCGGGGTATCTTCTTCGTTGAGCCTGGTGAAGAGCTGTATACGGGTATGGTTATTGGCGAGCACAACCGGCAGAACGATATCGTGGTAAACGTTATGACGGCCAAGCAATTGACCAACATGCGGGCATCCGGTTCGGACAGCAACGTGAAAATTGCACCGAAGGTATCGTTCTCACTGGAAGAGTCGATGGAGTACATTCAGAAGGATGAGTACCTCGAAGTGACGCCGAAATCGATGCGTATCCGGAAAATCTATCTGGACGAGAACGAACGGAAGCGGAACGCCAGCAAATTTGTGATGGCATAACCAATTCAGATTCTCTGAGAATATAAAAAGGCCGGTTGGAGATTAACTCCAACCGGCCTTTTTGTGTGAAAAAATATAATCGGGTTACTGATTAGCAACTACGCCAACGGCAAGCTGTGA
The DNA here is from genome assembly GCF_012849055.1 of Spirosoma rhododendri. Classification (NCBI taxonomy): domain Bacteria; kingdom Pseudomonadati; phylum Bacteroidota; class Cytophagia; order Cytophagales; family Cytophagaceae; genus Spirosoma; species Spirosoma rhododendri. The sequence goes on from NZ_CP051677.1 coordinate 1,435,525, forward strand.
TTTTACGTTAGTCGCCAATACATTAACCGGTGATGCCTGCATTACTGATTTTGAGTCGAGTGTGGGTTGCCCCGACAGATACGTATTCTGACGCTTGACAAGAAAGTACACGCAGGTGAAAAGTAAAAAGCCTGCGAAAAGTGTAAATAAATTTCTCATACTATTGTAAAAGTGGTCGTCAGCTAACCATAAAATCGTACTCGATAAACTGACGTTACAAAATCAATGCAATAACAGCAAGGGTTTGATAATTGTTAAATCTATTTAGTGAATGGTCTTGTGTAAAAGCCAAAGCTATAACTAATTGTAAAGCTAAAAAAATATGATAAGTATTTGATAGTCAGTAGTATATGTTTAATTGATTTCCGTGTCGATAACTCAGAATAAAAAAATAAAGATTATGAGTAAACGAATAAAAAATTACCCGGCTGTCTTAACTACGGCCGGGTAATATTGGTCTTACACAAAAGATAAACAAAGAAATTTCTTGAAATGAAGTATGTATTATCTACGTATTTTGTAGGATAATACTCCGCTTCTAGGACGCCCAAAATAAAGGCGAAGTGTGCTATCGGTTAATTGTTCATAACGGGCCACGCTCCCAAGTTTAACCAGATACGACTGGCTAACAGACGGGTCTGTTTGGTCGGAACCGGACTTCGCCGTTTGTGAAATTTGCTGAAACTGCATGGTTCCGTCGATGGTGGCATACATACGGCCCACATAACTCGTCTGTACGCTCTGCCCCTGTAAATCAAAGGAAGTTATATCGTGGGGCGGGTTGGCCATGTCCAGCGCAAACGTAACGGTACTGCCCGCTGCCGAATCAGGCTTTTCCAATACCCACGTACCAACCAGCCGGGCAATTTTGGGATCAAGCTTGGGAGCTGATGGCTTGCATTGGCTGACAAGTAACACGCAGCTAAGGGCGAAAAGAAGCGACTTCATCAATTCAATTGTGTCGGGTTAGCGATCTTGCCTACAAACAAAATCGTTTTGGTTGTCCGTTCGTGAATGATAAACACGAATGGTTTGTCGCACAAAGTTGGCAATTGAACTGATGTTGTGGATACACCACCCGTAGTGACAGCAGCTGCTTCGGTGCCCTGCTCATCAACGGCAACAAAGGTATTTTGCTTTACGAAGCTCAGCGTTAACCGTTCAGATGGGTTCATCTTGCTGAAGTTCGCCTGATTTGTGAAGGCGTCTGCCATACCCATAGCGCTCAACACGGAATTAAGCCGGGTTTCGTAGCTCATGGTAAACTTCGGCAGGCCAATATCCACACTGGCTTTTATCATGCTCTGTTGCAGCGTAGTCCATTCTGTTGCTGTGTAGGCTTGTAGTAACGAATCGGCCGAGCGGGTCCCGTTCGGCAGCAGCACGGTCATGGCAAACTGATCATTGCCGTAGGGTAACTCGAAGGCTGCGTAACCTTCGCGAAACGCACGGCGCATCGGGCTCTTCTGCCGCATCATCCGTACGGTCGTTTCCTGGCCCGACGCAAGCGTAAAGGGAGCGTCGTAGGTTTGCCCGGCGTTGAACTGCGTTTGCCAGTTGCCTTTGAAATACAGCGCATTCAACGCAAATAGTATATTGTCCGGCTGAATCTGGTCGATAACCTTGGGAATACGGCCATTCGTTTTCTCGCTGGCCCAGGCGTTGATCTTGCCAGCTGTGGCCGCATCGTTGAAGTTCTCGGCCGAAACCGTGGCACCAAACGTTTGTTTGAGCAGGTCCTGAAACGACTGTGTCACTGAAAAAGTGTTGCGGTACCAAATCGAATTGGCCAGCGTAAGCGTCACCTTCGGGTCAGCTTTGGGCAGGTTCTGTAGCAAATTCTGGTACGTCTGATTGGCTTCCGCCAGCGTTTGTGTATCCAGTTTAAGCGTCTTCTGCATGGCTTGCGCCGTCTGACCGTCGGCACCGTTGAGCAGCATACCTAATACGATGTGAAGACTCAGGGGCGACAAAAACATGTTTTTACCGGCTCCCCCTGCTGGTTTACCCGGCCTGCCACGTCAAAGGCGAACTGGGTGGTCTGATCGGCGAACGGGGCCGATACGCGTAGCGAACTGGCCGTTGAATCGGTTGGTGTGGTTGGCGATACTGACCCTTTGTTACATCCGGCGGCTGAAAGCATAGCCGTGATCAGGGCGATAGCTAAGGTTTTCATAGCGGGTTAGTTTAAAAGTGGTAATCAACTCCGAAACTCATACCGGCACTGGTCGGATGCGACCGAATGGGTGAATCCGATACGGTACTGGTCCCGATCGTCGGCTGATACAGGCCCGCCAATGAGGCTGACCAGTGCTGAGATGGGCGATACCGGAAGCGGGCACCGAGCGAAGCGGCCCACGATAACGACCGGTAAATGTCGTCGTTGGCCGTCACGACGACCTGGCTGGCGACGGTATTCCTGACAAAAATGTTGGTCAGAAAGCCTCCGATCAGGGCCAGTCCGAGCCGCTTGCGGGGGCGCAGCTGATAACCGACCTGTACCGGTACCTGCACAAACTGGTAATCGTTCGAAACAGACTGCCGTTCCGACGAGCTGTAGCGACCGGTGGTATACGGCTGGACTCCGCTCCGATCCGCCGATACATACGCGTTTGCCGGACCGGCTGTGCGGCTACGAATGGCGTCGATAAACAGGTTGTTGGAAGCAGGTGCATCATTGGTGGTGAGCATCGATACGCTTGCCAGATTGACCTGTGCGGGGCTTTCGACCGTCGACTGCGCCGACAGGTACCCTACGCCGGTTTCCACCGACCAGCGATCGGTTAGTTGAACCCCGGCACTTAGCTGGTAGGCAACGGATCGGCTGCTGCGACTGTCGACGCTGGGGTTAGCTGTGTTTGGATGCCCATTGGCCGCCTGAACGCTGTTACTGGCGATAGCAACGGGCGCAGAAGCCAGCGCCACAGCCGGATTGAATGCGCCCGGCATAACACTGAGCGACGCCCACTTTTCGCGCCGGATTGGTTTTGTTGCGACGTCCGCTGTTGCCTCAGCCGGTGTTGCTTTAGCCAGTGCAGACTGGTTTTTGGCTGGTTGAGCGGCAAGCGTGATCGTGGCCGACTCTTCCGCCGGAACGGGATCTGATTGAGCCGGTACCTGTTGCTCCGGTGTTGTCGTAACGGCTACGATCGACAAACTAATCGACTGCCTGAACACCTGCGGAGGCTGCTGAGCCGACTCTAACCCCGCTGCCGGTTGATCGGACGGCGCTGTCTCGATAGAAGCATTGGCGTAGTGCCGGGCAAGAGCCGCTGAAATGGCCGACTGTGCCGATGTCATCATGGCAACGTCAGCTTGTTCCGGGAAAGAAGGCTGTCTGCGGTAGGCAGGCGTACCGACGGGGGGTAAATGGTCAAGCCCTGCCAGCGAAGCCGGGTGTTGCTGCTGACTGGTAACCCGTGACTGGGGTGACGCATCAACCGATGCCGTTGCCGGGCCGGTGCCAGTCTGTGTGTGCGTTGCTACTGACGCAGCTGATCGCGGCAGATCGGTTGACTGTGTATACCACCAGCCTGCCAGCAACAGCGCAGCGGATGCTGCCACGCCGGTGCCCCAAAGCAGCGCGCGCTGAACAGGCATCGATGCTGGCCCCCACAGCGGCAGAACGCGGGCTTTACTATCGTCGTCAAGCTGCCGTTCGATAGCCTCCCATACCCCCTGCGGAGGTCGTTCATCGGCCCCGTCAAACGCCTTCCGCCAAAAGTCGTCCGGTATGTTTTCCAATTCGTTCATTATGTCGTTGTCGTTCGGGGAGGGATATCCGTTAGTGTTCTTTCGTCGGCCCGAAGTTTTTGCATTAGCAGGCCCCGGGCACGGGCGTATTGCGATTTTGATGTCCCTTCGGCGATATCGAGCAGATCAGCAATCTCTATGTGATTGTACCCTTCGATAGCGTACAGGTTAAACACAGTCCGGCAACCCGGTGGTAATTCCTGAATCAGTTGCAACAGATACTGATAGTTCAATGCAGGCAGGCTCTCGTCGGATTGTGGCAGTATCGGAGCCAGCTCCTGCACGTCGCTGGTTTGTTCCCACGGCTTCTGTTTACGAATATGTTTCAGGGCCGTGTTGATGACTATGCGTTTCAGCCAGGCTTCCAGCGGACATTCAAACCGGAACGAATCGATATGCCGGTATATCTTGACGAAGGCATCCTGCAACACATCTTCGGCCTCGTCGGGGCTGCGGATATACCGCTTGCATACGACAAAGAGCTTCCCGGCAAACCGCTCATAGAGCTGTCGCTGCACGGTTCGGTTCTGCCGACGGCACCCTTCGACTAATTCGTATTCATCCTGCATACAAACGTTGGCATATGGATAGAGTCGCTTATCGGACAAACGGTTGTAATGGAAACAATTTTTTTGCTCAAAAAGACAGCCGACTGTCGACCAACGGCTTTTCAGTAAGCCGGAGCCTAGAAAAAGACGCGCTTTCTAGTGGAAATTTACCAACTTAGTTAACTGTACCGTCGGGTAATCTGACACCCGTCCTTCTTCAAGTGTATGCGTACCGTTTTTCGGACTATTGCTTTATCGCCCCTCGTGCTCACAGCTACCGGGCTATTTTCGTTGACACAGCCAGCCGGGTCGCCGGGGCTGGTACCAACTAATCGGCCGCTGAACGTCTGTCAATTTGCGGACTCGACGGCGCTTGTCTTACCCGCCGATCTGGAAGCAACTGTCTGGGCCGAGTCGCCGATGCTTTACCGGCCTACCAGTATCGACGTCGATGCAAAGGGGCGAATATGGGTGGCGGAAGCGGCTGGCCCCCGACCCGGCAGCGATGGAACTACCGACGGCCGGGTTACGATCCTGACCGATACCAACGGCGACGGCCGGGCCGACAATCAAACCCTATTCGTGCAGGATGCCCGGCTGGTGCATCCGCTGGGCGTCAGCGTGCTGGACCGAAATGTATACGTGTCTAACTCACCTGACCTACTGCTGTATGCTGATGAAAACGGCGACGATCAGCCGGAGCGCACTGAAACGGTACTAACCGGATTTGGCGGTAAAAACCAGAAAAACGGAGTGCATCGGCTGGTGGCCGGACCGGCGGGAAATTACTACGTCAGCGTTGGGGATGCCGTGCCGTACACCGTTACTGATCGTGATGGCTGGGCATTACAGGTTGGTACAAATGCCGACAAGCAACTTAGCAGCGATGGTCGTAGCTGGGTTAACGGAGTATCGCTGCGAGTCAGGCCCAATGGGTCAGGACTGAAGGTGATGGCCGACAATTTTTATAACAGTCAGGCTATCGCCACTGATTCATACGGAAATCTATGGCAGGCCGATACCGACGAAAACACGCACATGGCCCATATCGACTGGGTACTGGAGGGTGGCAAAGCGGGCTTTAGCCCCAGTAAAAGTCGCGCGGGCGCCACAACCCTGCCGGGTACGATGCCCGTTGGTGACATCGTCCAGAACAGTTCGCCGACGGCCTTGCTGATGTATGAGGACGAAAAGCTGGGGCTACCATACCGGGGTACGTTGCTTTGCGCCGATCCGCGTCAGCATCGTATCGTGGCGTACAAACCCGAAATTCGCGGGGCAGGTTACCGCCTGACCGGGACTGATTTTGTCAGCGGTACAGGGCCTGCCGGTGAGCGTAACACCACCTTCGAGCCGGTTGCTATGGCCATCGGGCCGGACGGAGCTGTGTATGTGGCAAGCTGGCACGAAGCCGGTGCGAACTCCACCGGGCGAATCTATCGGATTGCGCCCACCGGTCGTTCGCTCAAAAATCCACAGATCGATCTTCGCAACACGGCTGGACAGTTGGCTGCGCTGACAAATCCGGCTCCGCAGGTCCGGATGCTGGGTTTCAACGCGCTCAAGCAGCAGGGCGACGACGTGGCTGACGCGCTGATGCCGATGGTCAGCTCGCTGAATGCGTATCACCGGTCGCGCGCTATCTTTCTGCTGGCGCAGCTGGGACCCGAAGGACAGTTTGAGGTCGAACGGTTATTGAAGGCACCCGAAGCGCAGACCCGTATCGTTGCCTTGCGCGCGCTACGCAGCATCACCCCCGAAAACTCGAAAGCTAACCCCGCCCTGACACCGTCGCAGCAGGTGTTGCTCCCGTTGCTGGGTAATCTGTCCGTCGATCAGAGTGTGGCCGTCCGGCGGGAGGTATGCGTCGCCCTGCGTGACATGCCTTATGCCGACTGTCGGCGGATGCTGGCAAATCTGGTGCAGGGGTACGATGGCCAGGATAGCTACTATCTGAATGCGCTGAGCGAAGCTGCTGATGGTAAAGAAGATGAGTTGTTCGCTGATCTGCGGTCGTCGTTTGCGGCTGACCCGGTTGAGTGGGATACGCGCACGGCAAACCTGATGTGGGCACTGCATCCGTCATCAGCTTTATCATTACTTAGAAAACGGGCTGAAGCCGAGCAACTTCCTGCCGAAGTCCGGCAACAGGCAGTAGCCGCTATTGCCGCAATGCAAACGGTGACCGCGCGAACTGTTATGGCCGACCTGACGCGGGGAAGCGACAAACTACTGGCGGCATCGGCGAAGGAGCTGACGGATGTTCGCAGAGCAAAGCCACAGGCGAGTGCTTCCGTCAGTCCGGCCACGACTGCTACAACGCCAGTACCAGCAAGTGAAAAACTGAACCCGGCGACCATGTCACCGCGCGATTTGCTGGCTAGCAAGTATGGTACCTACGCCGAACGAAGTAAAGCCGTACAGGATCTGGCCCAAACCCCGGAAGGTGCCCGGCAGCTGATTGACTTGATCGCTGAAAATCGTCTGTCTAATGCGATGCTACGCGTTGCGGGCCCGGCCCTCCTGAAGCACCCTAATGCCGCCATTCGCCAGCAGGCCGCGCCTTATTTCGAGCCCAAACCCGCGCCGGCCGTAGCTGCCGCTGATTCGGTTAAAGTGGCACCACCTGTTGAAAAGCCAGTAACAGCGCCGGTAAGACCCATTGCCGTGCCTGAATCGACAGCCGTATCTGTTCGCAAACCGGTGTTGCCGACCCCGATAGTAACCGAACGACAAATGCACCAGCGGCTACCTCGACGAGCAGCTCGACAAAGCCCGAGGTGGCCGATATTGCCGCGCTGACGGGCAGTGCTTCGGCTGGCCAGCTCATTTTCAAAACCAGTTGCAGCCGATGCCACATCTACAATCAGAAAGGGATCGACGTTGGGCCGGAGCTGACGAATGTGCAACAGCAGCTGGATAAAAATGGGCTGATCGAATCAATCGTCTATCCAAACGCGTCAATCACCTCCGGCTACGAACCGTGGCTGGTGACGACCACAACCGGGCAGTCGTACTACGGATTTATCACCAGCGAAACTGCCCAATCGCTTGTGGTGAAAGGCGTAACGGGACAAAAGCACACACTCCCGATCAGTACTGTGTCGAACCGCCGTAAGTTTTCTAATAGTCTGATGCCCAGCGCGCAGACAATGAAGCTCAATCAGCAACAAATCGCTGACATAACGGCGTATCTGCTCAAACTGTAACCGCCCTACAACGCAAAACCGGCACCTGATACATCACGTATCAGGTGCCGGTTTTGTTTGACGCCTTTGCGTTTAGATAATCGCGTCGAGCAGGGCCGTAACAACCGAGACGACAAGACTAAACAGGAGAGCTGCCAGAATGCCGCTCACTACAAAGCCGGAAACCAGCGAAGCCGCCAGATAAACCATCAGAATATTGATGACGATGAGGAACAGCCCCAGCGTCAGTACGGTGATGGGAATCGTCAGGATTGTCAGGATTGGCTTAACGAAAGCGTTGAGCAAGCCAAGAACGATGGCAATAATCAGATACGTGCCGACCCCGCCTGTGACGGTGATGCCGGGGATGATTGCCGCTGCGACGTAAACCGCCACCATGCTGATAACAATGCGAATAAGTAAGCCCATTGGTAGTGAAATTGGGAGTGAACTGAATAGATATTAGCATCACGAACACCAAACCAGCTACCAATGTTTAGCTGCTTACTTCGCGTGTCGGCTCTGCAACACGGCAATTATATCGTCCAGGCTCATATTTTTCTGTTCCAGCAACACCAGGAAGTGAAACAGCAGATCGGCGGCTTCGCCCTTGAACAAGTCGTCGTTGTCGTCTTTTGCTTCGATCACTAGTTCGACGGCCTCCTCCCCTACTTTCTGCGCGATCTTGTTAACTCCCTTACCGAACAGCGAAGTCGTATACGATTTGTCGGTTGGGTTGATGCGCCGGTCGTGGATGATAGCTTGCAGGTAGTTCAGAAACTGCCCTTTACCCTTGTTTACTTCGTTGAAACAGGTATCAGCCCCTGTGTGGCAGGTCGGGCCGGCGGGCTGGCCTTGATGAGCAGCGTATCGTTATCGCAGTCGACAAGGATTGAGTCGACGTGCAGGAAATTGTTGGACGTTTCGCCCTTTGTCCAGAGCCGTTGTTTGCTGCGGCTAAAGAACGTAACGACTCGTTCGGCCTGCGTTTTGTCGTAGGCTTCCTGGTTCATGTAGCCCAGCATCAGCACTTTGCCGGTTTCGGCATCCTGCACAACGGCGGGCACCAGCCCTTCGGGCGATTTATCAAACGCAATCTCGGAATTCATGCCGTAAAGGTAGGTGCTCAGGGGCGAATCGTCTGCACAAACGACCGAATGCTCTCCGCCGACGTGCCGTGGTCCTGCAAATGCCGGATAAACGCACTACCGACGATGGCCCCGTTGGCGTATTGCGAAGCCGTATCGAACGTTTCCTGATCGCTGATGCCGAAGCCTATCAGTCGCGGGTTACGCAAGTTCATTGCGTCAATGCGTTCGAAGTACGCCCGCATTCCATCGCTTATGCCCTTCGATGACCCTGTAATACTGGCCGACGATACCATGTAGATAAACCCGTCGGACTCCTGATCGATAAACCGGATACGTTCGTCGGTGGTCTGCGGGGTGATAAGGTGTACGTTCAGGATGCCGTATTCGCGGAACGTGGGCGCGTACTCAGCCAGAAACAGATCCAGCGGCAGATCGGGCAGAATTACGCCATCGACGCCCACCTGACGGCACATCCGGCAGAAATTTTCCACGCCGTATTGCAGCACCGGGTTGATGTACCCCATCAGCAGAATCGGCACGGTAATGTCTTCGCGGCAGCCCGCTAGCTGGGCAAACAGCGTTTTGATCGACATGCCGTTGTCCAGCGCGACGCCGTTGCTTTGCTGAATCGTTTCGCCGTCGGCAACCGGGTCGGAGTAGGGCATACCAATCTCGACCAGATCGACACCGGCTTCCTGCAAACCGCGTAGTACGGTACGGGTATCGTCGAGATGGGGAAAACCGGCGGTAAAATAAACGTTCAGAAGCCGCTCGCTGCGCTGTTCAAACAGGGCCGAAATACGGTTGGTAGTGAGTGTATCCATGATGTATGTAGCCCAGACGTCCACGTCTGGAGGGCGCGACAGCGACCAATAAAGCTGCCACTTAGAGCAGTTGGCCTGACGGCCACCCGGACGTGGACGTCCAGGCTACAGTCTACAAATGCTTTGAATAAGTGCTCAAATCTTTATCGCCCCGGCCTGATAGGCAAATGACGACGACATCGTCTGCGTTCAGGCTCATTTTGTCAAGCGAGGCCAGTGCGTGCGACGTTTCCAGCGCGGGAATAATGCCCTCCTGCTTGCTGAGGTTAAAGCCAGCCGCCAGTGCTTCTTCGTCTGTAATGGCGTAGAAATCGCCCCGGCCGGAGTCGAATAGGTGTGCGTGCAGCGGGCCGATGCCGGGATAGTCCAGACCCGCCGAAATCGAATACGGTTCCGTTACCTGCCCGTCTTCTGTCTGCATCAAAATCGTCCGGCTACCGTGCAGCACGCCCGGCTTACCCAGCGCGGTGGTGGCTGCCGAATGGCCTGACGTAACCCCCATTCCAGCCGCTTCGGCCGCAACAAGCCGCACCGATGGTTCGTGTAGGAAATGGTAGAACGCGCCAGCTGCATTGCTGCCCCCTCCCACGCAGGCTACCACGTAATCGGGGTTTTCGCGGCCGGTTTTGGTCAACAACTGTTGCCGGATTTCCTGCGAAATAACCGACTGAAACCGGGCTACCATGTCAGGATACGGGTGCGGCCCGACTACCGAACCGATAATGTAGTGCGTGTCGACCGGATTGTTGATCCAGTGCCGCATTGCTTCGTTGGTCGCGTCTTTGAGCGTTTGGCTACCCGACTTTGCCGGTACTACCGTCGCGCCCAGCATCCGCATCCGGTCGACGTTGGGTTTCTGCCGCTCCATGTCGATGGATCCCATGTACACGATGCATTCCAGCCCCATCAGCGCGCAGACCGTCGCTGTCGCAACGCCGTGCTGACCAGCACCCGTTTCGGCTACAATCCGCTTCTTACCCAGCCGCTGCGCTACCAGAATTTGCCCGATGGTGTTGTTGATCTTGTGTGCACCCGTGTGGCACAGGTCTTCACGCTTCAGATAGATCGTCGCGCCCTTCTGCGCCGACAGTCGCTTAGCCAGAAACAGGGGCGTCGGTCGACCGACGTAATCTTCCAGCAATTGCCAGAATTCAGCCTGAAACGATGAATCGCCGATGATCGACAGGTAGTTCTGCCGGAGTTCTTCGACGTTTGGGTACAGCATTTCTGGGATGAATGCGCCACCAAACCGGCCGTAAAAACCCGTATTGCTTACGTCAAATGACGCTTGTGTGTCAATAGTGTCCTGCATGATTGTCAATGCTTTATCAGACGTAGACCCAGTGCGGGTAAATGATCGAAATCGTTGTCGGTGGTGTGAAGTTCCATATCCAGATAGAGCGCCGTAGCCGCAATCCAGAGGTCATTCTTTCCCATGTTCCGGGCCGACGTACCAAGCGGATAACTTCTTAATTTGTTCTGACTAAATGCGTCAATCTGGGCGTAGTAGCCGATCAGACCCTGCGTTATATCGACACTTGGGTATCGGCTGAATAAGTTTTGAACGAACTCCCAACGTTGAAGTCCCCAATCAGATTTTAATGCGAATGCTTCAATTTCGCCTATCGTGACTATCGACAACACCGTTTGGGCAGGTGGTAACGTTCGCTGTCTTATATGATTGATAATCAGGTTTGTGTCGTAAATCATACACCACCTTTATCACCTTCCGCCAGCAAGGCGTCCATCACCTCGTTTTCCGCTTCCGTAAAGTCTGGAAATACCCCGAAGAAAGGCTCGTTAACGGTAGTAGTTTGCAAAAATCGCTCTACGCCCCACCGGCGGATGTCTTCAGGGCGATATGAGTTGATTTGCCCCCGTTTCATAGCCGGTATTATGTCCTTGGTTTGCTTCGTTGTGTCCATAGTGGTAATCAAACTTTAACACCGATGGCGGCTTAGTCGTTTCCGCTAACTCCTAAACGGCTTCTTGCTCGATTGGGCGCAGGTACGACAGGATTTCCTTCACCTTCGCCACGTCTTTCACGCCCGGTGCGGTTTCGACCTGACTGTTAACATCGACGCCGTACAGTTTGAACCCTTTGAGCAGATTCACCTGATCGACGTTGTCCAGCCCGATACCGCCACTGATGAAAAATGGCTTCTCGTTATCATAGCGGCTCAGAATGTTCCAGTCGAAGGTAACGCCATTGCCGCCGGGTTGATCGCCTTTAGCGTCGAATAGGAAGAAGTCGCACTGCGCTTTGAAGTTGTTGAGCATCGAGAAGTTAAACGAATCGTCGATGCGGAACGCTTTGATAATGTTTACCCCCCGGTTTCGCATACTCCGGCAGAACTCCGGCGTTTCGGTGCCGTGCAACTGCACGTACTGAAAATCGTATTTCTTCACCATCCGCAGGATGTAATCGGGCGACGCGTTGACAAAGACGCCCACCTTGCGAATCGACTTTGGCAGCGACCGGACCATCGTTTCGTCGAGTTCGTCACCCACAAAACGGGGTGACTGATCGTAGAAGATAAACCCGATAAAGTCGGGATTCAGTGCCGCGATTTCTTTCAGGTTGTCGGCGTCACGCATGCCGCACACTTTGAGCTTCATGTCAGTACGATTTAGATGGATAGGCACTGGAATATGTCTTGACAAAATTGTCCAGCGCAGCCGCCGGATCAGTCGTTTTCATGAATGCTTCACCGATCAGAAAGCCGTCGAAACCCGCGTCGCGCAGCATCAGCAGATCGGCGGGATTGTGCAGCCCACTCTCGGCGATTTTGGCGTAGGTATCGGGGATCAGGTTAACCAGCCGCAGCGAGGTGTCCAGCGAGGTAACAAAGGTTTTAAGGTTGCGGTTATTGACACCGACTAAATCAATCGACGTGGTCAGGCTCTGCTCCAGTTCGATTTCGTCGTGTACTTCGAGCAGTACCTGCATACCCAATTCCTGCGCCTGTTGACTCAGGTCGCGCACCTGCTCCGGCGACAGACAGGAGGCAATTAGCAGAACCAGATCGGCTCCCCACGCTTTGGCCTCCAGCAACTGATAGCCGTCGATTACGAAGTCTTTGCGAAGAATGGGCATTTCGGGATTGGCCAGCCGGGCCGCTTTCAGATCGTCGGGAGTGCCGCCGAAGAAGGGCTCATCAGTTAGTACAGAAAGTACCGATGCACCGGCCGTTACGTAGCCCTGCGTTGTCAACGTAACGTCGGCTCGGTCGTTGATGACGCCTTTCGAGGGCGACCGACGCTTAAACTCGGCAATGATTCCGGTGGAATACAACCCCTGCACAGCGTCGCGGGCCGACAGGCAGACCCGTTTGAAGTCGGGCATTTCTTCCAGCGCAGCCGCCGGTGTTTCGGCCATCCGGGCGGCCACTTCTACGCGCTTCTGAGCAATTATCTCGTCTAAAATCGTCATGCTATCAACTGCTTAAAACAGGCCAGTGCCCGTTTGCTCTCCAGCGACTCGCGGGCCATTGCCACAGCGTCGGTCAGCGAATCGGCTTTCCCGGCGGTCAGCAACCCAACGGCTGCATTAGCGACGACCGCCTGTTTCTGCGCCGGTGTGGCTTCGTCGTTGAGCACACCGAGGAAAATCTTCGCCGATGCGTCCAGCGTTTCGCCCCCAGCCAGCTTGTCGGCCGACTGTGTCTGCAAGCCCAGTTGCTCCGGCGTCATAATCTGTTCAGAACCGTTGCTGATGATCTTGAACGGCCCCGTCAGCGATATTTCGTCGTACCCATCCAGCGCATGCAAAATCGCGAACTGCTTGTCGGATTGCTGATAAAGGTACGCATATAAACGTGCCAATTCAAGGCTGAATACCCCGACAAGCTGTTTGCGGGGCCGGGCCGGGTTAATCATCGGACCGAGTACGTTGAAAAACGTTTTTACGCCTAGTTCCTTCCGAATCGGCGCGACGTTCTTCATCGCTGGGTGAAACAGGGGCGCGTGCAGAAAACAGATGCCCGCCGTTTCCATCTTGCGCTGCAACTCGCCGACGTCGTTGGTAAACCGGTAGCCTAGGTATTCCATCATCGTCGACGAACCCACCAGCGACGAAACGCCGTGATTGCCGTGCTTGGCAACGCGCTGCCCCGCCCCCGCCACGACAAACGACGCCAACGTTGAGATGTTGAACGTGTCTTTACCATCGCCCCCGGTTCCGCACAGGTCCATTGGGTCGTAAGCACTCAGGTCGACGGGGAGGCACAGTTCGAGCATGGCATCGCGGAAGCCTTCGAGTTCTTCGACCCGCAGACTACGCATCATGTACACTGTCAGGAACGATGCGATCTGCGCGGAGTTGTACGCCCCCCGCCCGATGCCCAGCAGCACCTGCCCCGCCTGCTCTTTCGTCAGCGATTTGTATTCAAACAGGTGATTGAGAATTGATTTCATTTTTCAAAGAGTGAAAGAGCGAAAGAGCGAAAGAGCGATGGTGCCGGATGGTCACTCTTTCGCTCTTTCACTCTTTCGCTCTTTATTTTTTAAGCCAGTTTTCGATCATTTTAACGCCGTTCTGTGTCAGGACGGATTCGGGGTGGAATTGGAGGCCCCGGACGTCGTGCCGGACGTGGGCCAGACCCATCACGCGGCCCTGCTCATCAACGGCCGTAACGCGCAGTTCGTCAGGCATGGATTCCGGTACGACCGTCCACGAGTGGTAGCGACCAACGGATAGTTCGCTGGGGATGCCAGTGAAGAGCGGGTCAGACTCCTCGGTGACGGTAGCGCGGTGGGCGACGCCGTGCAACACATCGCCGAGGTTTTCGAGTCGGGCACCGTAGACCTCACCGATGCCCTGATGCCCCAGACAAATACCCAGGATGCTTTTCTGCGGGCCGTATTCGCCCACTAGCGCCTGCATAATCCCCGCTTCCGACGGGATGCCGGGGCCGGGCGACAGCAGGATTTTGTCGTACTGAGCGACGTCCTCCAGCGCGATTTTGTCGTTGCGGATCACGTCGGGACGCGCACCGAGTTCGCGCAGGATATACACCAGATTGTAGGTGAACGAGTCGTAGTTATCGAGAACGAGAAGTTTCATTAGTTCGTAATTTGTGATCTGCGGTTTGGCACAAACCAGTCGTGCTATAGCTGCTGGGCTTGTTCGATGGCGGTGCGGAGGGCCGCCAGTTTATTGTGTACTTCCTGTAATTCGCTCTCCACGACCGACTTGGCCACCACCCCGGCCCCGGCCTGATAATAGAGCGTGTTGTTTTTGCTCATAAACGTGCGAATCATAATCGCGTGGTTGAATTCGCCGTCGAAACCCATGTAGCCGATACTGCCCGAATAGAAGCTGCGGCTCAGGCTTTCGTACCGGTCGATCAGCCGCATCGCCATATGCTTGGGTGCCCCGGAGAGCGTACCTGCCGGAAACGTCTCGGCGACGATTTGCAGCGGATCAGCCTCGGGCGTGAGCGTGCCGACGACTTTCGAAACGAGGTGAATGACGTGGGAATAGTATTGAATCTCCTTGAACGTCTCGACTTTGACCACGTCGCAGTTGCGGCTCAGGTCGTTGCGCGCCAGATCGACCAGCATCACGTGCTCCGCTGATTCCTTGGGGTCGTCGTAGAGTTTCTGGGCGAGTTCGGCGTCTTTCGCGTCGTCGCCCGTACGTCGGAACGTGCCCGCGATGGGGTAAATCGTGGCCTGCCGGTCTTTCACCACAATCTGCGATTCGGGCGACGAGCCGAACAGTTTGAAATTGCCGTAGTCGAAGTAGAACAGGTACGGCGAGGGGTTCAGCGACCGCAGTGCCCGGTAGACGTTGAATTCGTCGCCCACGAACGGGGTAGAAAACCGGCGCGATAACACAATCTGAAACACGTCGCCCCGCTGACAGTGGTCTTTTCCTTTTTGAATCACCGCCCGGAACTCATCATCCGTAAAGTTTGATTCTTCGTGGCCGTCGGGGCTGAACGAATACGTCGGGTAGTTACGGCCCGTAATCAGGTCGCTGATATCGTCGAGGGTGCTGTCGGGTTGTGCTTCGCCGTCCTGTAAATAGCTGTGTTCAAACAGGTGTAGCTCGTCTTTGAAATGGTTGATTGCCAGTACGTAGCGGTACACCATAAATAGAGCCGCTGGCATCTCATTTTCGGTCGGCACAGGGGCATTCAGCTGAATATCCTCGAAACTCTGCACCGACGGATAGCCGAAGTAGCCAAACAGCCCGTTGGTGATGAACGAAAACGGGGCTTTCTCGTGCTGAAACCGGTCTTTGAACTGCTGTAGCGCGGTTGGCATACCGGGCCGGTCGATCTCACGCACCGTTGGTTCCTGCCCCGGTAGCTGTTCGGTTAGCTGCGTGCCCTGATACGAGAATTTGGCGACGGGGTCGAAAGCGATATACGAGAAACTGTTGTCGTTGCCGTGGTAGTCGGAGCTTTCGAGCAGGATACTGTTCAGAAACCGGTCGCGGATGCGGAGGTAGATGCTGACCGGTGTGATGATGTCGGCCAGCATTCGTTTGTGACGGCTGACGACGCGGAAGGTGGGGTTTGAATCGGGCATGGTTTTGTGTGTAAGTAGCGTGTGATGGACAAAAAATAAGGCTCACCGGGATGACGGTGAGCCTTGATATCTGTTGATAAACAGTCATAGGGGCAACCCTCATCCCGGATAGGAAGAGTGCCACCACCAAATCATGTTTACCGAGTTATTCATGTCTTCTGAAAACCTAGTGTAAATAAATTTTTAAGACTTACTTGTCGGGGTGGCGGGATTCGAACCCACGACCTCTACGTCCCGAACGTAGCGCGCTACCAGGCTGCGCTACACCCCGAGTGGGACACAAAGGTATGGCCTTTATGAATTACCCGGCAAACCGGGCGAGATTTTTTTTGTGATGAAATGCACAAGGGCATCCGGCATCTCGTAGGGAATCAAGTGACCGGCCCCGTCGAGTACCTCGAACGTCGCGTTGGGTAGGGTCGGTAACGTTAGTTCAGGCTGCACATCGGGGGAAAGAGCGTTGTCTTTATTACCAGCTATGATTGATACCGGAACGACGACGCGGCTCATCCTGTCGGCAATGTCTTCCTTACTTCCTGCCGTCAGCCACGCGTCCCAGGCTACCTCGCTGGTGCGGAGGTTATCGGTAATAATTTGCTGACGATCAGCCCTTGAAACGGGCTTCGCCGTAATGTTCTCAAAAGTTTTAACAGCGGCCTGCTCGGTACCATGCGTTTCCAGCATCTCCTTTCGGTCTTTTTCGGGAATCGGCTCCGGGTGCGGTGGCGAAGGCGACACCAGTAACACCTGCTGTAACCCCACTGGCTGACGTGAAGCCAGATTGAGTACCACCTTCCCACTCATCGAATGGCCAATCAGTATGTACTGATCGACAGCTAGTTGTTCCAGCGTGCCGACTACGTCATCGGTCATGTCATCGACGCTGTACCCTGCTTTGGGTGCCGGGCTGTCGCCGTGGCCCCGCAGATCGACAGCGACACAGCGGTGCTTTATTTCCAATTGCGCTGCTACTGCCTGCCATTCTGCTGCTGAACCACCGAAGTAATGTAGAAAAACCAATGTCAGCGGGCCTTGTCCGCTTGCTATAGTATGTAACTCAACCGTCGCTTCCATGTGACTATTTTGTGCGGGTATAACTGGTTGTTCGGATATGGGTTTTAGTGCAGAAAAAATTTTCGACGCTTTTCCAACCTTACTACGGCCTGATTGCACTTTAGTACACAGCACCCAAAAACCATGTTTCGCTTGGCAACATCGTCCGACATACCCGAACGCGACCTCGTCGAGCGATGTCTGTCGATTACCGATCAGGCAACCCGGCGGCTGGCACAGCGGCAGTTGTATGAGCGGTATAAGCGGGCCATGTTTTCCACGGCCTATCGGATCACGAATGATTACGACAATGCCAATGATGCCCTACAGGACGCGTTTGTAGCAGTGTTCCGAAGCCTGCATCAATTCACGTTTGACTCGACACTGGGGGCTTGGATCAAGACAATTGTCGTGCGGAACGCGGTTCGCAAGCAGCAACTGGAAAGCCGGTTTATTGGGATTGACGAAGCCACGCATGACCAGCCAATACGATTGCCGGAGGGGTTGACGGGTGCCGAGCTGGACACGGTAATCCGAACTTTGCCCGACGGCGCGCGAACGGTTTTTCTCCTTGCGGAAGTCGAAGGCTATGCGCACAGGGAGATCGCCGACATGCTAAACATCACCGAAGGCACGTCGAAATCACAACTGAATTACGCACGCCGACTTTTAAGACAGCGACTGAGCAATGACTACCAATAAATTATTCCCCGATCTGCCTGAATACGACCCGCATCCCGACCTCTGGAATCGGATCGATGCCGATCTGACGGCCGCAGATCAATTCGATAAAGTGATTAGCAACCTGCCGCAGACTGACCCGAAAGCAGATCTGTGGGAAACGATCGAAGCCGAACTGGACGGACAGGTATTACCTCACCCCGCCGTTCAGCAACCGAAGAGCCAGGCTGGTCAGTTGATCCGGCCCTTGTGGGTCACGCTGACGGCTGCGGCTGCGGTAGCGGCCATCGTCCTGATTGGCTTCTGGACAAACCGGCAACCAGACGCCAGCGAACGGATGGAATACGCGGTTGAGACGGGCGCTGCTGGTGCCGCCAGCCCGGTCCCGGCTGATAGCGATGCTGACCGACGGGCGGAAGCATTCATTGCACAGCAGTGCGCTGCCCAGACGATCGCCTGTCAGCAACCTGAAGTGCATGAACTCCGCAATCAACTAGCTGAACTAGCCACGGAAGAGCAACGGCTGAATCAGGAGCGGCAAACGTTCGGCGATGATCCGATGCTGATTCGGGCGCAGGTAAAAGTCGAAAATCAGCGGGCTGAAGTAACGAAAGAACTCATAACCCTGCTCCGCTCATGAACAACCAATTGACAGTCTGGTGGCTGCTCGTGTGGTTTGGGCTATGCCTGCCGGGTGTGGTCGTGCGGGCGCAACCGTCGCTTCAGGTCGTAATGAAGGTGGTGGAGAAAGAGCTACCCTACTCGGCGGGCCAACGAGTGCGGCTGACGGCAGAAAAAGCCGACGTAAGCATACATGGCTGGAACCGGCCGGTGGTGTCGGTTCGGATACGGCTGACGGCTAAGCACACTGATCGAACTGTTGCCGAACGGGAGGTGGCGTATCAGCAATACACGATACAACAAATGGGTGCTGATATCGACCTGTCGAACCGGTATGCTGTGCCGCGCGGGGCGGGAAAGGTACAGAGTCAGTTGAAAGCAATTTACGATATCAGCGTACCAGTTGGTGCGTTGCTACAGTTGAAAAATTCGTTTGGCGATGTGCGGCTCACCGACCTGACCGGCGATGTAAACCTGACGTTTGAGTTCGGTAAACTTTCGCTGGACGACATTGGCGGAAAACTGGCTGTTCGGTCTAGTTACGGCGACATCGATGGGCGCGGGGTCGATGCTACGCTAACGCTTAACGCCGAAAAAGCCGATGTTATGCTGCGCGATATGGCCGGACGCGCCACTATAAAGAGTCGATACGGTAAGCTGACGGTCGTGCCAACCCCCTCAATGACCGGTTTGATGATCGAAGCATCGCGCACAGAAATTCTTGTGGCCGCCCGTCGCATCACCGATTTTCAGTACGACATCATCACCACGTTTTCCGACATCCGCGTACCCGAAGCGCAGCAGAGCGAGCTAGGGAAGCTGGGGAGCAAGCAAACCTTCACCTATCAGCCACCCGGACGCAAATCGCTGATTCAAATTCAGAACAGCTACAGTAACGTGACCATACAGGCCGACAAATCACTCGTAGATCGATAAATCCATGACCAACAGTTTTATGAAAACAGGCAAACGCATTGGCATCGTCGGGCTGGCGTGCCTGATTGCTACAGCCGCCCGAGCGCAGCAATGGACCTTCGGCCCGAAATTGGAATTGGGCTTATCGGCCCGGTCTACTTCAGCGGGTGAAGTAACGATCGGCGACGTATCAGTAGAAAGTGGCTCCAATGCCGGTGATGCGTTGGGCGCTGGGATCGGTGGGTTTGCCCGCTACGATCGGTCGCGCTGGTACGGACAGGCCGAGTTGCTCACGCAGCGGGCCAACGTAGCCAATTACTATATCAGCGGGCCAAGGAGCGGATTCTCGGAGTATGCCCGCGTGTCTCGCTTCGCCGGACGGGTATTGGGCGGCTACAAACCGCTGCCGTGGCTCCGCTTTACCGTAGGGGTGGCTGCAAACCAATACCGGCGAAACCAGGAAGACCAGTATGCTCCCAGTATTGCCAGTTATTATAGACTGGCCGATATGTATCCGGCTTACAAAGATGAGTACTTGGCCTCCGTACGAACGTACGAGGTGGCCCAGTCAGTCAACAGCAGCTTCAAAAAAGTATCAGTAGATGTGCTGGCTGGTGTTGGCGTCGATGTGGGTGGGCTTACGATTGATATTATGAATAGCAGTTCACTGACGCCGGTTGTCGATGGAATTACGCATCAGGGTCAGGTTTACGACCTGCGGCAGAAATACAGTAACTGGTCGCTGCAACTGGGCTATCGACTGTTTCCGGTGAAGGCGCATTTACTGGCCCCACGCCGGTCGAACCGGGCGTACGAGCGCATCAAAAAAGATATACCCTTCTACCGCAACGAAGTTCATATAGCGGGTGGGCTGCTGGGTGAAGACATTGGCAGTGCCTTTCTGTACGAAAACCGGTACACACGTTACCTGACCCGGCGAGTTGGTCTGTCAGTGGGTGCCAACATTATGCGGCTGTCCAAGGGGTATCTGCCCGGACAGACAACGGAGGTTCAGTTATTGCCCGCTGTCCGGTTCCTGCCGCTCTATAGCCGTCGACATATCATTGGGCTATCTACCGGTCCTTTGCTTCGCTATGAGTCCGGGTACAGAATATTCTCCGGCCGCTCTGGAGCCAATGGCCCAACAACGGTCAATCTGCGAAACGATTCAGGAGCCAGAACATTCTCGGCTGGTATACAGGGCACTGTCGATTACCAGTTTGCCATTTCTGACCGACTGCTCGTCGGACCGTGGCTGCGGCTCTCGTCAGACTACGCCTATGCAGGTATTCAGGCTGGGTACCGTTTCTAATTCTTACTGCTACACCGATTATGATAAATGTATTTATGAATCGATTGGCTATTGTAATTGGTCTGCTAATGACTGGCGGAGCCGCCGTTGCGCAGGTATCATCATCGTACCGCTTTGAGCTGGAAGCCGGTGGTGGGCTAATACGGTTGCCCAACGTGGACTACAATGGCTGGTCGGCCAAACAGCAACTAACTACGTACATCAAACCAAGGCTGGGAGTTTCTGTCGGGATAAACTGGGCTGGTGCGAGCAATATTGCTCCCCTTTCCTACTTGCCAGACCAGTATGGCCTGCCTAATCCGGCACGACTCAACGAATTTTACGTCCGTTCAGATCGGATGCTTGATCTGTCGGCGGTGGTGTTGCCTGTGCTGACCCGGTATCATCAGGTGTCTATCCGGGTAGGAATATCAGCGTATCGTAGTAGTACGACGCAGGTTGATAGTCTGATTTACTACGATCCACGCGATCGTTCGAACTATGAAACGGTTCTCCACCAGCGCACGACTGACCGGTTATCGCCTTTACTTGGCGTTGGATACGACTATCGGCTGTCGAATCGCTGGTCGGTGGGGGCTTACGCGACAGCGTATTTGAACGCGCCCGACCGGCAGACCGCATCGACGTTTGGGCTGCGAACTGCTTACCGATTCAACGTCAGTGCTGATTCGCTGGGCCTGGCGTCGATCGACAAAGGTGCGATACGAACAGGTATCCGATTGGCTGGCAACGTTTCGGCGTCGAACGGGAGAACGGTTGCCGATTTCTACAGGCTTCGGGGAATTGGGGGGCTTTGGGCCGAAGTGCCGCTTTCGCTGACATGGCAATTCCGGGCGGAGCTCAACTACGCACAACGCAGCGCACAGACAGACGAGGTACGGACCGGGCGTGTGCGGTTTTTGCCGGGCAGCAACAACCGAAACTATCTGGAAATTCCGTTGCTTTTCCGTAACGAAGTCGCGTATAAATGGCATCTGTACATCGGGCCTTACTTCGCTACCTTGTTGAATGGTCGGGCTGAGTCAGACGGAAAGCCGGTAGCGGTTGTACCGCACTCTGTCGTTGGCGTAATCGTCGGGGCCGACTATCAGTTGTCTGATCGCTTCTCGGTAGATGTCCGCTATCAGCGTGACATGGTCCAACTGTCAAGTCGTCCTTATGGCGGGTTGCACGGCTTCCAACTGGGGATAAACTGGGCTTTTCAGCGTAGCAACCCGTAGTTGCTACGCTGAAAAGTAATGGTACTGCTATATCTCAACCTTCAGCCGGGCGGGGCGGTCCGAGATTTCGAGCATCTCCGCGTGGGGAACGACCGTAATCTGACCAAACTCGTCAAGGATTCGCTTATAAGCGGCTGCAACCGGGCGGGGCTTCCGATCCAGATCGTATAGACCGCATTCGTTGACTTTGTTGTTTTGTTCAGCTAACTGCGTGTCCCAGTCGATCTGGTCAGTCAGGCTGTACCAGGTGAAACCGAGCACCGGTACCCCATCGCGACGCATTCGCAAGATGCTGATCCACTGTTTATTGAGCCAGTCGGAGGCCAGTTCGGACTCGAACACGTTGGTTTCCGTGTGCATCACCGGCTTTTTGTACCGGACGTAGTAATCCTTCGTGATCTCATACCAGCCTAGCACATCCATCGAGATCTGAATCGACCCGTCGGGTAGGCGGATGCGCTCGTTGCGGCCGTAATAGTCGTTGCCCATAATCTGATAACCCGGCGGCTGACCTGCCATAAACCAGTCGTATTCCTGCCGGGTCATGCCGTTGTCGAGCAGATACATACCGACCGTTGCCGAAGGTGGGTTTGCGTAAAGCAGATCGAGGGATAGAAAGCGAAGCTCGTTTTCCAGCGATACTTCGGGCGACGGAGTGGCGTACAATTCGTGGGTATACTCGGCACTTTCGCTTTGTACGATGATGCAGTCGTTGCGGTGTTTGGCAATCTGCTGCGTACCAATGATACTGGCGGCCGTTGCGTGCTTCATCGCCGTAACGAAGCCTTTATCTGACTTTAGCTGTTCGTTCCAGATACCATCTTTGCCGCTGGCTTTCGCCGTGACGTAAATCTCGTTGACGGGCGTGTAGTAGCGCACCCACGGGTATCGCTTAGCTACTTCTTCGGCGTATTCCGCGAAATGCATGGGTAGCTCAGGGTTCTGAAAGTTTTCGACCCAGTCAGGAACCCCAAAGTGCATCAGGTCAAGGATGGGGGTAATGCCCAACCGCTTGATTTCACCCATTGCTGCGTCGGCAAATTCCCAGTCGAACTTACCCGGTCCTTTATGAATGTCGTAGTAGGGTAAACCGTACCGTAGTACTTTTAACCCTAGTTCTTTAACCAGGCCCAGGTCTTCCTTGTAACGGTCGTAGTGGCCGCATTCCCGCAGCTGATCCCGGCGAATCTTGCCCTTCTTGATTGTTGGGTAGGAACACTCGATACCGGTAGCGAACATGAAATTGCTGGGCATTTCGGTAGGTAACCCCCGGCCGTCGTGGCCCCCGGCACCGCCGAACTGATCGCCGTCGTAACCGGCCTCCCCTATCTCTTTTTTGATGATGTCCAGAAAGCCCTTCTTTTTAGCTGCCATGTTGTTTTGGTGGAGAATCTACTCCTGATTGATGGATCAGAATGATTACTGAATTTGGCCAGGTTGAGGAAGTGTAATGTGCGATTAAACGTCCAGCCGGTTTCTATTTTTCAGAAACTGATCGGCCGTGCGTAGCGAAAGTGCCATGATCGTCAGGGCCGGGTTAACGGCGAGTGCGCTGGGGAATGTCGAGTTATCGCTGATAAACAGGTTCGGAACGTCGAACGATTGCCCATCGGCGTTGATAACGTTTGTTTCCCGGTCGTGGCCCATCCGGCAAGTGCCGATGATGTGGGCGTTACGCTGATAGTCCCATACGTTTTTCGCCCCGGCCGCGTCCCAGATTTCGCGCATGATCTTGTCGGCGTGGGCCGTCATCCGAATCTCATTTTCACCGTTGGTGAAATGAACACGTGGCTTCGGCAGACCACGACTGTCTTTTTCGTCCGACAGTTCCAGGTAGTTGAAGTCGTAGGGCAGGCAGTCGCCGAGGATATTGATACCGGCGACGTGGTTGTAAGCGCGGGCGGCCTTCTTAAACGACTCGCCCCACAGGCCGCGCTGCCGGGCCATCTGTTGCAGGTAGGTAACGGGCATTACCCCGATCGACTGAAGCAGGTAGCCACCGGCAAAATCGGCATCTTTGGGACGGTGCGTATCCTCCGAAATAACCGCGCCGGGAATACCCTTGTACGGCCGTATGTCTTCGTCGAACTCACCCCAGATCTGCAAGCCCGTGTGCGCCATGAAATTCCGGCCCACCTGCCCATTGCTGTTAGCTAATTGGTTCAGCAGCAGCAGTCGGGGTGTTTCGATGGCTCCGGCGCAGAGGAACACATACTTGCATTTCTGCCGCTTCTCCTGGTCATCCTGTATGTAAACAACCTCGCTGATACGGCCACTGCTGTCTTTGACGAGTTGGGTTACGTAACACTCTGTCCGCAGTTCCGCGCCTTTGCTCAGCGCCAGCGGGATGTACGTGACGTCCATGCTGGATTTCGCGCCAATGTTGCAACCGGCCTGACAAAAGCCCCGGTTGGCACAGGCGGGGCGATGACCAACCCCTTCCTGATAACGACCGGCCGACAAGGCTGCGTTGGCCGCCAGCGATGTTTTAATGCCCACTGCCTCACAACCGCGCTCCATTAGCTGCCCGGCCCCGTTTATGGGTAACGGGGGTGTTGGATACGACCGCTTGCGCGCTGGCCCCCACGGGTATTCCGCCGGGCCTGAAACGCCGATGAAGTGTTCGATTTCATCGTAGTATGTCGCGATTTCGTCGAAGCTGATTGGCCAGTCGACACCCACGCCGAAGTCGGTCTTCAGCTGAAGGTCGTCTGGTTGAACGCGGGGGGTGTAAGCCGTGTAGTGCAGCGTCGAGCCGCCAACGCCCGTACCGGAATTGTTGCTGCCAAACGCTACCGGGTCTTTGCCCGCGCTGAGTCGCTCGTCGTTCCAGAATAGCTTGTCCTGCGCTCGCTCGTCGGTTGGGAAGTCTTTCTTTGGGTCCCAGTACTTCCCGGCTTCGAGTGCCACGACCTTCAGACCGGCAGCGGCCAACCGGGCCATCAGGGGCGCACCCCCCGCACCGGTACCGATTACCACTGCATCGACACTATCGTTAAGGCTGAATTGATTGCTCATACGTTATTGCGTCGCATTCTTGTAGCGACACGAATACAGGTAAATAAACAAGGAGGTTAGTCGATTGGGCGCGGTTCGCGGGTTTCCAGTTCGTTGAGCTTAAGTTGCTGCCAGGTCGGTACATCGGCCATGCCGACGTAGCCAATTTCTTCCTGCCCCAGCGGGTGGCTGTAGTACGCATTTACTACCTCAGCGAACGTCTCTTCAAAAAACCGACCTGCCGGCACCTGCTGCCAGGTGACGCCGGGGGGCGTTCCGGCCTGAACAGCGTTCAGAACTTCATCCTGCTGCTCGACGGGCAAGTCGCAGAACGGTGCGCCATACAGCGCAACAGCACTTTCGTCGGTAGCTTTCAGACCCAGCTGGTACGCTTCCCGATCGTTGGGCATACTATCGTATCGCCAGCCGTCGGATTTGTTGTTCGTCAGTCGTTCGTCGATTGCACCCGCGATGTCGATACGGCCTACCGAGTCATCCTGTGGGAGTAACCGATTCGTGATGCAGGTAAGTAGCTTGAACTCGTCGGCGCTGAAAAAAGTGGGTTGCCGGGGTTGTTGCTCCAGCCGCTCGGTCAGCGCCTGCCGGGTTGCGTCGGTGACGGCGTCTGTTGCGAGCAGATCGCGTACCGTTCCGGCGGGATAGTGGTAGTCCATCGGTGTGTAAGTTTCAATTCAAGGTTTGTAGTTCAAGGTTTAAAGTCTATCGTTCAAGCAGAATGTTTCGGTTCCACCAACATTAAACCTTGAACGATAAACTTCAAACGGGCGATCAGCCCAGCTTGCCGCCCGTTACTTCAACGATGCTGCCGGTCATGAAGCTACCGTCTTCCGATGCCAGCAGGACGTAAGCAGGTGCCAGTTCTTCGGGTTGACCGGGCCGGGCGAGTGCGACTTCGTGTCCGAAGTTTTCAACCTCGTCGACGGGCATTGTACCGGGAATATTGGGTGTCCAGACGGGGCCGGGGGCTACGCAGTTGACACGAATGCCTTTTTCGCCCAATTGAATAGCCAGCGATTTGGTGAAGGCGTGAATAGCTCCTTTTGTCGCGGTGTAATCAACCAGAATCGGGTTGCCGACGATACCGACGATGCTACCCGTATTTACGATGCAGTCGCCTTTTTTGAAATGCGGCAATGCGGCCTGCGCCATGAAGAAATAGGCGATGATGTTGGTGTCGAATGCCCGGCGAAGCTGCTCTTCCGAGATGTCTTCCAGCTTCTCCTGCGCCATCTGGAAGGCCGCGTTGTTGACCAGAATATTCAGCGAACCGTAATGATCGACGGTTTGCTTCACGGCATTCTTACAATTTTCCTTGCTGCGAACGTCGGCCTGAATTACCAGACATTGTCCCCCTTTCGATTCAACAAGCCGCTTCGTTTCGGCGGCATCGTCGGCGTTTTCGTTGTACACGATGGCGACTTTTGCCCCTTCCATCGCGAACGCGGTAGCGACGGCCCGGCCGATACCGGAGTCAGCGCCGGTGATGATCGCGACCCGACCCGCCAGCTTACCGGCCGGTTTGTAGAAATTTAGTTCGGTAGCCGGAGCCGGGTCCATTTCCGACTGCTTCGCCGGGTATGCCTGTTTCTGGCCAGAAATTTCTGCTGAGGTTGGGCGAAAAGGTTGGTCGTTCATAAATCGTTGATAGTAATTATAGAAAGCGTCTGGGTTACAAACGAGGGATAAACCGGACGTTGCGACGCTTTGTTAAGTACTTCGATCAAACGAACTGGTTTCCCATAAAAAATGGGCTGCTCAGCCAGAAGCAAAGCAGCCCGTCCGTGAGAACGACCCGTGATTATTCTTACATCTCAATTACGCTAACTGAAACGGCTTTGTCGCCGTCGAGCACGAACGCACACTGATCGAAACTGGGCGGCCCCATCAGCATTGTAACGTTCGAGAAGCCAAACGGCTCGGTAGGCATTTGTCCCGAAAAGTCCATCTGTTTGTTGTCGTTCAGGTCTTGGTAAAGCCGTACGGCGTACTTCCCCGGCTTCAGGTCAGCGAAGGTGAGCGTTGCGTCGCCGGTAGCGGGGACATCGATAGTCTGCGTAATGGCCGATTTTCCCATGAGCGATTTGTCGTCGGTCGCCAGCCCCACGTACAGCTTGCCGGTGCGCTGCGTAAGCCCACTGATCGTAACCGTTAGCTTGTGCGTGGCGGAATCAGCGGGGAGGGTGGTCGTGAACGCGAATGAGTGCGAGAGAAGGGCAACGAACAGGACGAACGTAGACAGGATAGCTTTCATCGGAAATAGGGTGGTTATGCGGTAGACCGGGCGTCGTTGCCCGGCCTGACAAACATAGCCGATTCGATGAAGGCTGCGCAACCGGGAGGGACAAACGGCACCGATTTGGGATAAACCGCACTGCCAGAAGCTGTTTGGCCTGCTGTTGGGACGAATATCACGCTGACCTACCCGTTGTTCAGCGTGATGTTGCCGACTTTGTTGTACCGAATTTCATCTTCGGCCAGCATCTGATTGATCGTCTGGGTAAGTAGCTCTTCGTCGGTCTGGGCAAAATGGTGGACCAGTTGTTTGGGCGACACGCCGGGGCCGTTGGCCAGCGCGACGTACGCCCGGACCTCCCCGCGCACAGCCGCGTCGGCCTGTTCGGCTTGCTTTTTACGTTTCAGGCAATTGTCGCAGATACCGCAGCGGTCGTTGGTGCGTTCGCCAAAATACGCTTGCAGCAGGCGGGTGCGGCACTGCGTCGGGTGCTCGGTATACAGAATGGCCGCGTTGACTTTACGCAGGGCCTGCTCGCGACGGCGCTTCAGTTCGGCAACGTCGATGGGCAGCGAGGGCGCATCGTAGCGGGGCGTCAGGAACGTTAGCTGGGGCTTGTCTTTTTGCTTTTCGTAGATCACCACGTTGCGCTGATGCAGCTGCTCCAGCATGGCCACAATTTCGGGCTGGTTAATCAAAAACGTCCGCGCCATCGTCGACTCGGAAATGGTAATGAAATCGGTAAACAGTTCGCCCCCGTAGTAGCGTAGCAGCAGCTTCAGAAACGGGTCGAGTTTGGGGTTCAGCACCTGAAATTCGTACAGCTGCCGGTTGTCGAGCGCCATCGCCAGCCGTGAGGGGTGGAAATAGTTTTCGTTGAGCTGGATCAGCCCTTCCAGTTGCAGCTGTTTTAAGGCGTAGTGCGTTTCGGTCGGCGGCAGGTCGTAGGTGTGCGTAAAGGCGGCAGCGTCGAAGTCGTAACTGGCGAACTGACCCCCGCCCACCGGCACGGCTGTGTAATTCGCCAGTGCCTGATAGACCCGGCGCAGCATCTCGACGGGCTGATAGATTTGCTCGGTGCGCTGCCGCAACTGCTCGAGGTCGGCGGGCGTGTATAGCATCACGGCGTAGGCTTTCTGCCCGTCGCGCCCGGCCCGGCCTGCTTCCTGATAGTAGGCTTCCAGCGAGTCGGGGACGTCAAGGTGAACCACTACCCGCACGTCGGGCTTGTCGATGCCCATACCGAAGGCGTTGGTCGACACCACAATGCGGGTCTGGTTTTGTAGCCACGCATCCTGCTTGTCGGTGCGCTGCTGCGTCGTCAGGCCCGCGTGGTAGAAATCGGCGGAGATACCTTGCCGCGACAGCCAGTCGGCTACGCGCTGTGTCTGCCGCCGGCTGCGGACGTACACGATGCCGCAGCCCGGCACCCGGTTCAGAATCCGCAGCAGCCGGTCTTCCTTCTGCTCCGTCTCCAGCACCGAATACGACAGGTTGGGCCGGGCGAAGGTCTGCCGAAATACGGTCGGTGGCTGACCGTTGTGCGACCGGATCGCCAGCTTGTCGATGATGTCGGTTTGAACATCGGGCGTGGCCGAAGCGGTTAGCGCGATGAGTGGCGTGTCGGGAATCAGTTCGCGGAATTCGGCGATTTGCAGGTAAGGCGGCCGGAAATCGTAACCCCAGGCTGATACGCAGTGCGCTTCGTCGATGGCCAGCAGACAAACGTTCATCTGCTTGACCCGCTCGATCACCAGTTCGGTACGCAGTCGTTCGGGCGACAGGTACAGAAATTTGGTATTGCCGTAAATGCAGTTATCGAGCGTCGTGTCGATCTCGCGGTAGTGCATACCGGCGTAAATCGTGGCTGCCGGAATACCCCGCCGACGCAGCTGATCGACCTGATCTTTCATCAGCGCGATCAGGGGCGTTACGACGATACAAACGCCGGGCATCGCCAGCGCCGGTACCTGAAAACAGATCGACTTACCACCCCCCGTCGGCATGAGTACCAGCGCATCCTGCCCGGCCAGCACCGTGTTGACTACATCTTCCTGCATAGGCCGGAAGGCGGAATAACCCCAGAATTGCTGTAAAATTTGCCGGTTTGTCATGCGAAACGGGTGCCGCAACGGGCCATTTCCGCTGGGCTGCAATTGCACCACGAAGGTACGCACTGACACAGACAAACCGGAGTGATCGCAGATTCGTTTATGCTGGCACGACCGGGCCATCCGCAGTTGCGAGAGCCAGTAGATATAGAAATGGGTTGACCGGGCGTTAAAGCAGTCGACTATGCTCCTTTTATTAACTTCCGTGCCTACTTTGGGTAGTTCTGTTAGGCCATTGCGAAAATAATTGGTTTCTGGGCAGTCACCGGGCCAAACCGATTACAAACAAACTCAACCTGTTATCGACAACTACGTTTACATGCAGACCTATTTCTGTCAAGTATCAGCCCGGTTTTTCCGGGCGGGTGGGTTTATGGCTATGGCCCTGCTGCTGGCAGGGGTGGCCCTGGCTCAGCCGAAAGGAAGCTCCCCTCCCGCCACCGACTACGCCCAGTTCGTACGCTCGGCCCGCACCTACAAAGCGCCCAAAACGATCTGCTACGCCAGCGCCAAAAATGAGTTTACGCAGGTGCTGGCCCCCGAAGCGTTCCGGAAGCGGCTCAACAACCCCGGAGCGAGGCAGGCCGCCGTTACGTCGCAGTTTATCGTGACCTATACCGGCTTCACGGCCGATGCGCAGCGGGCTTTTCAGCGGGCCGTCGATATATGGTCGACGCTGATCGTGTCGCCGGTGCCGATACGCATTAAAGCCGTGTGGTCGAGACTTGACCCCGGTGTGCTGGGGTCGGCCGGGCCGTCGGATGTGCGGGTTGGCAGCGATGGTACGCAGAAAGCGTTTGGTATCTACCCCATTGCACTGGCGGAGAAAATCGCCCGTCGGCCGCTGAACAGTCCTGACTCGTCGGATATCGATGCGAGCTTCAGCAGCAATGTCAACTGGTATTACGGGCTCGATGCGAAGACACCCGCCGGGCAGTATGACCTGGTATCGGTTGTTTTGCACGAGATCGGCCACGGGCTGGGCTTCATCGGCTATTACGGTACGGTTGGTACGACGGCTTCATACCAGACGCCCTACCCGGCCGTGTACGACCATTTCATCGAAGATAGTCAGGGGCGGAAGCTGGTGGCCAATGGCGAAACGTATCCGCTGGGCTCCAACGCGCTGTACCGGCAGCTGACCGGTAACAACATCTTCCTGAATGGCCCGGTGATGCAGCGAACCGTTCGGCAGCGGGCTAAATTGTACGCTCCGTCTACCTTCGACCGGGGATCGAGCATCTACCACCTCGACGAAGGCACCTACCCGGCCAGAGATACCAATTCGCTGATGACCCCGCAGATTGGCGCGGCTGAAGCTATTCATTCGCCCGGTCCGCTAGTGCTGAATTTTTTCTCCGATATCGAATGGAAAACGACGTCGATCCTGCACACGCCACTGGACGATAATGAGGATGTCCGGGACGTCGTGTTTCAGGCGCGTATCGTCAGCGATACGACGCTGACGGCCGGATCGGTTCGGCTGTTTTACCGCAAAGGGGCTCCGACCGGTACGGATACAACCTATACTGCCGTCACACCGACGCTGGTGTCTGGCACGACAGACACCTACGCCTATACGATGCCCGCTTCCGTTGCTCAGGGCGACATTTACTATTATTTCCGGGCGCAGGATGCGTCAAGCCGCACGTTTACCAACCCCGGCAAGCGACCCGATGGCTCACAGGTACCGTTCCGGGTGCAGTTCGGTCCCGATCAGGTGCCGCCAACGGTGCGCTACAATCCCGGTAAGAACTTCATCATCAACCCCGCCCTGACCGACTCGCTGGTCGTTCGGGCGTATGTCACCGACGACCGTTCGATTGGCGTTGGCAACGCCCGGCTGGAATACCAGATCAACGGAACCGCGCAGCCAACCGTGACCCTGCGGTTTACGCAGCCGGTCGTCAACCGGCAGCAGTACGATAGCATCTACTTCGGACGGGTCGTTTTTCCAGCCAATCAGCTGAAAGCAGGCGACGTGATTACGTATCGGATCGTCGCCCGCGATTCATCACGAGCCCGCAATCAGGCTGTTAGTCCGGCAACGGGTTTTTACAGTCTGAGCGTGGTAGCTCCGCAGACGACCGTCGATCGGTATACAACGACGTTTGCCAGCACGACGGTGGCCGGCGATTTTGCCGGGTACCGCTTCGGAATTGCAACGCCCAGCGGCTTTTCTGACCCGGCCCTTCACTCCGAACATCCTTACCAGAACGGGTCCGACTACAGCTACCAGAGTAACGCCGAGTACATTCTGCTATCGCCCATCCGGGTCAAGAGCAACCCCGATAGTGCCAGCATTCGGTTCAACGAGATCGTGCTGGTTGAGCCGGGCGACCCCGGTAGCCGATTCGGCGACGCCAATTTTTACGATTACGTCATTGTGGAAGGGTCGGTCAACTATGGCCGTACCTGGCTACCGCTACTTGACGGGTACGACTCCCGCGATCAGGAAGACTGGCTGGCCGCTTACAACCGTACCACGAGTACGAATCAGACGACCGGTGAAACCAACTCAACGACCGTTGGCACGTCGGCCCTGTTTAAGTCCCGCGAGTTTTTCATTCCGACTACCGGCTATTTCCGGGGGGGCGATCAGATCATGATCCGCTTCCGGCTATTCTCCGATCAGTTGGCACACGGCTGGGGCTGGGCCGTCGATAACCTGCAAATTCAGGTGCCGCCACCCCCGCCGGTACTGGCAAACGAGGTGGGTAGCGAAGGTTCGTTCAACGTCTACCCCAACCCTGTAAGTACCGGGCAGGTGCGGGTAGAAGCGGTGCTGCCAAAAGCCGTTGCCGAAGCCGCCATCACCGTATCGAGTGCAACGGGCCGGGCCGTACGGCAGCAGACGCTGAAAGTGGGCGGTATGAAAATCAGCGAGCCGCTCGACCTGACGGCATTACCCACCGGGCTCTATTTCCTGAAACTACAAGCCGGTGAAACTACATTGACGCAGAAGGTGATTATCGCGAAATAACCACACTGCCAGCAAACGAGGGGCCTTTATCACTGTCGCACAGCGGTGATAAAGGCCCCTTTTCGTAGATTGCTTTTTTGCGCCTATGTACCGACTTCTGCTGATCGTACTGTGTATCGTGACGGGTTGCTCGCCAGCCCACCGGATTGCCCGCACGCTACGAACCGAAACCGCGTACACCGATCATCTGACGGGCGTGGCTGTGTACGATCCGATCCGTAAGAAATCATTGATTCAGCATAACGCCGACCAGCTGTTTACGCCCGCGTCGAACACCAAGCTACTGAGTTTTTACGCGGGCCTGCTCTTCCTGCCCGACTCGCTGCCTGCGCTGCGCTACGCCGTGCAAAACGACTCGCTGGTTATCTGGGGTACGGGCAATCCGCTGCTGCTGCACCCCGATTTGCCAGATACCAGCACACTGGCTTTTTTGCGGGGCCGTACGGAACCGCTGGCGTTCTCGCCCACCAATTACACCGGCCCCCGCTTCGGCGCGGGCTGGGCCTGGGACGATTACGCTGATGACTATTCGCCCGAACTGGCGCCGTTACCGATTTACGGGAATGTGGCTCGTTTCCATAAACCAACCCCGCTCCTGCCCTTCCGGGTTACTCCGTCACGGTTCACCGACAGCATCTACGCCGACCCATCGAAGCGAACCACCATTCGTCGGGATGAATTTGCGAATCGGTTTTTTGTGCCCCCGACAGCGAGCAACCGACAACAGGATGTACCGTTTCGGTGGTCACCCGAGCTGGCTTCGGATCTGCTGAGTGACACGCTCCATCGGACAGTTACGGTATCCCCGCACCCAATGCCCACCGACACTCGACTGCTTCGCGGACAACCCGCCGATTCGTTGTACAAACGGATGATGCACGTCAGCGACAACCAGTTTGCCGAGCAGGTGCTGTTTATGATCTCTGCCGAGCGGGGCAATTCGCAGCTTGACCCGGCCGCCGTTCGCCGGTTACTGATCGATAGTGTGTTGCACTACCCGCCCACGGCAGCCCGCTGGATTGATGGGTCGGGACTGTCGCGCTATAACCTGTTTACTCCGAACACATTCATTGACTTGCTGGGGAGAATCCGGTCGAAGGTGCCGCAGCCGCGCCTGTTTGCGCTGCTACCGGCCGCCGGGCAATCGGGCACCCTGCGGAGTGTGGGCAGTACCGTAAAACAGCCATACATCTGGGCCAAGTCGGGGTCGATGACGGGGGTATATAACCTGAGCGGCTATATTCAGACCCGGCGCGGGCGGTTGCTGTATTTCAGCGTGATGAATAACAATTTCAGTCAGTCGGTCAGCGAAATGCGCAAGCGAACGGCCGAGTTGCTCCGGCAGATTCATGAGCAACTGTAGCGTGCCTCATTTGGGCTGGCTACTTGCATTGTCCCCGACAGCTAGAAGCTGTCGAGGACAACACGCTTGACACACCTGTTTCGCTACCGTATCACCACCCGATAAATCGGGTAGCTGACCAGCACGAAGCCCAGTGCGTAGAGGCTACTGGAAAAGTCGCCGATAACGACGCCCAGCAGAAACGCCAGCGACGCAATGAGCAGCGCCCAGGTTGAAAACGGATAGCCCCAGGCCCGGACTGGGCGCGCCAGATCGGGTTCGGCCCGGCGCAGGCGAATCAGCGACGCAAACCCCGACGCGTAGCAAAGCACGAAGAAAAACGTGGCAATGTCCGATAGTTTGCTGTAGGTGTTGGTCAGAATCAGCACAACCGACGTAGCGGCCGTGAGCACTACAGCATAAGCGGGGGTTCCGCCTTCGTTGACGTACGTGACGAAACGAAAAAACAGCCCGTCGCGCCCCATGGCGTAGATCACGCGGGGGTTGAACATGATCTGGGCGTTGATAATCCCCATGATCGATACCATCAGCAGCAGCGTCACCACTTTGGCACTGCCCGGCCCGAATAAAGTCTGTACCGCATCGGCAGCGGCCAGTTTCGACCCAGCCAGTTGCTGAACCGGCAACACATACAGCAGCGCCAGATTGACCAGCACGTAAATACCGATAATCAGCAGCACCCCGCTGACCATCGACCGGGGCAGATTTCGGCTGGGGTCAACGTCTTCCTCGGCGAAATAAGCCGCTGTATGCCAGCCATCGTAGGTGTAAAAAACGGATTGCAGAGCCGCCAGGATGCCCACCCACAAACCCGTCTGAGCGATGGGCCGGGTTAGCTCGACGGCAGGTGCCGGATGACTCGGCGTTACCGCAAAACAAACGACTACGAACGCAAGCAGCCCCGCAGCTTTCAGTACGCTCATTATCTCCTGCGCCCGACTCGCCGACTTCACGCCCAGCCAGTGAAACGCGACAAACGCAGCCAGAATGCCGATGGCTACCAGTTTTTCGTGACCCAGTAGAGCCGGAGCCAGCACGCTCAGGTATTCGCTCATCACCGACGCACCAAACGCCATAGCCGCGACGCTGCCCAGCCAACTACTAACGCCGATCAGAAAGCCAGCATAGTTACCAAACGCCCGGCGTGCATACACGTACCACGCCCCCGCACTGGGGAGCATCGTGCCCAGCTCCATCACCGATAGCGACCCGACCAGCGCATACACGCCCACCAGCAGCCACACACCGATAATCAGCGTTGGGTCGCCGATGTCCTGCGCAATCGGGCCGGGCTTACGCAGAATACCCGTACCAATGGTACCGCCAATTGTAACGGCCACGCCAAAACCGACACCAAGTAACTTTTTGAGCTGATTCTGGGCCATACCGTACGACGAAAAGCGGGGTGGGTGAATCACAATGATAACGAAAAACGGGCTCGGTTAAGCCATAGCGTCGTCGGGGCAGGGGTTTTTCGTAAGTTTGCTTATGTGAGAGCTTTGTTGACGCATCCGTATCTACTGGTTATGGCGGGGGCAGCGCAGGAAGTTTGCTGCGGTACCTGACCGGGCGGATCGTGCCACCGGTGGTGGTCGGAACGCCGTTTCCCGTCGGTATTTTGCTGGTCAACGTGTTTGCCAGTGCCGTGTTGGGCGCGGTTGCGGGCTTGGCTACCAGCCGGGCCGTGGGCGAAGAGGTCAGGCTGCTTGTTGGCGTCGGCTTCTGCGGAGGGCTTAGTACATTTTCCAGCTTCAGCTACGACACCGCTGTGCTGCTGCAAAACGGGCGCGTCGGTACAGCCCTGCTCAACATCGGCCTGAACGTCGTGCTGTGTCTGCTGGCATCGGTCGGCGGGCTGGCCCTCGGCGCTAAACTTTAATCTATGCTACTACACCAGCCGCACCTCATACAACTACGCCCGGTGGGTTGGTGGCTGGTTCTTTTCCTGCTAATGGCAACAACACGATCGGCTTCGGCTCAGGATATGGCGCGTCGGCTTTACGATGCCCACGAAACCTACAAACAACAGGCACTGACGCACCGGCGGTTTAAACACCGCGACATGGTACCGCTGCTGGATTCGCTGCGCGGGCCGGGGCCGCTGGCCATCAGTCAGGTGGGGGAGTCGCTGGAGAAACGGGCTATATATCAGGTTAAAGCCGGAACGGGACCGGTCAACGTGCTACTGTGGTCGCAGATGCACGGCGACGAAGCTACCGCGACGATGGCCCTGTTCGATCTGTTCAATTTCCTGACCGCATCAGGCGATGAGTTCGACAGTCTGCGGCAGACCATCCTGACCAAACTCACGCTCTACGCTGTGCCGATGCTCAACCCCGACGGAGCTGAGCGTTTTCAGCGCCGAACGGCCAGCGACATCGATATGAACCGCGACGCGCTGCGGCTGCAAACCCCGGAAGGGCGACTGCTGAAAAGCTTGCAGCAGTCGCTCAAACCGCTGGTTGGCTTCAACCTCCACGATCAGAATCCCCGGTACAGCGTAGGGCACAGCGGACAACAGGCGGTGATGTCATTCCTGGCGACGGCTTACAACCCGGCCCGGTCGGTCAATGATGTGCGCCGACGGTCTATGCAGTTGATTGCGGGTATGAATCGGGCTTTGCAGCAGTTTATACCGGGTCAGATCGCCCGCTACGACGACGAATTTGAGCCCCGCGCCTTCGGCGATAACATTCAGAAGTGGGGAACTACGCTGGTACTGATCGAGTCGGGCGGGTACAAAGGCGATTCGGAGAAGATGATGATCCGGCAGTTGAACTTCGTCGCTATACTGACGGCTCTCCAGTCGATTGCTGAGGAAACATACGCGCAGGAAAACACCGACGACTACGCAGCTATTCCCGAAAACGGCCGCAACCTGTTCGACGTTTTGATTCGCAATGCCACAACGATCCGCAATGGCAAACCGGTGCGCGTCGACGTGGGTATCAATCGGTACGAAGTCAACACGGATAGCGCCCGTTCCTACAAGTACAAAAGCACCGTCGAAGATTTGGGCGACCTGTCGACATTCAGCGGGCTGGAAGAGATCGACGCGACGGGTTTGACACTGACAGCCGCCGGTGTACAGAACTACATGACCGCATCGGCAGATGAACTACAGCAGTTGAATCTGGATTCGCTGCGGGAAGCAGGCGTCCTGCTCATCCGAACATCGGCTGCCGGGCGAGCGGTATTAGCCGGACAGCCGGTGCATCTGCTACGCGATGGAAAAATACCCGCGCGCCCGCTGCAACTGGGGCAGATACCCACCTTTCTGCTCAAAGACGGCGACCGTATTCGCTACTGGTTCGTCAACGGATTCTGGTATGCCGATGCCGCCGGAGCGGGCTGGGAACGCAGTGCAGTGACCGAATAAAAAAGTTCTTAAAATCGGTGTTCCGGAATAAAAGACAGTAAAAACAGATTAAAACCGAATTAACTACTGAATCGATATAGCCGTGTTAAATTATTGATTGTTAGTACATTAAAGGCACATTAATTCATAATTAACCCGTAACAGTGAGGTAATGTTGGCGTAATACTAGGCTAATAGTTTTGCGACGCGAAATGCGACGCCAAACTATAAACATGACTCAGTATCTAGTACTTATCTCGTTTTTTCTGAGCAGTCTAACGCTCTACGCGCAAACCGGAACCGTCCGGGGAACAGTAAAAGACACCAAAACAAAGGAAGCCCTCATCGGCTGTACCGTCCGTGTCGACGGCACGCAGCTCGGTGTTACGACCGACATCGACGGACAGTTTACGCTGGCCAACGTTCCTGCCGGTACGCAGAAAATCGTTATCTCTTACGTCTCCTACAAGACTAAAGAAATTCCCGGCGTTCGGGTTGAGTCGGGCAACACGACCGTGATCGACACGGAGCTGGCCGAAGAAGGTACCGCGTTGCAGGAGGTTGTGGTACGGGGCAGCCGGGCAACCAACACCGAAATCGCGGTCATCACCGAAATCAAGCAGCTGAAGCCGATCGCGGTTGGTATTTCGGCCCTGCAAATCCAGAAGTCGCAGGACCGCGACGCAGCAGCGGCCATCCGCCGGGTACCGGGAGTAAGTATTCTCGACAACCGCTTCGTGCTGATTCGGGGGCTGGGTTCACGCTATAATTCGGTACTTATCAACGACGTCATCGCGCCGTCGACCGAAGTAGAAACCCGCTCGTTCTCGTTCGATATTATCCCCAGCAACATCCTCGACCGGATGATCGTCTATAAATCCGGTTCGGCTTCCCTACCCGGCGACTTTGCGGGTGGCGTAGTCAATATTTATACGAAACGTCGGCCCAGCAGCAACTTTATCGATGCAGGTCTGACACTGGGCTACCGCGCCAACACGACTGGCCGCGCGGTGCAGTCGCATGACCGGGGCGGACTAAGCGCGCTGGGTCTGTGGTCGCCCAGCCAGACGATTCCAACCAGTTTTCCCGCTCGTTCGGCTGATTTCAACGCATTGGGTGCTCCGCAGCGCGCTGCCTACGCCCGGCTATTGCCTAACTCGTGGGGGCTGACAAACATGACGGCTATGCCCGACATTCGGTTTGCGCTGAATACAGGTCGCCGGTTCGACGTTGGAAGTGTACAGGTAAGTAACCTGACGAGCGTCAACTACAGCCTGACTAACCAGTTTACCGACATTGATTTCCGGGTCTACGACAACGGTGCTGTTGCTAACCAGGTCAATCAGCAGTATCAGGACATCAGCTATTCACGGCAGGCTCGGCTCGGGCTGTTGCACAACTGGTCGCTGCGGTTTTCGCCGAACTTCACGCTGGAGTGGAAAACGCTCGTAAATCAGCTGGGTAACCAGGAAACGGTGGTACGGACAGGCCAGAACTTTGACTCGAACGCCGACATCCGCAGCTATTCCGAGCGTTTCGAAAACCGGACTATCCTGACCTCGCAGGTGTCGGGCGAACACAGCCTGAGCGAGCTAACGAAAGTAAACTGGATTGCTGGCTATGGTTATTCGGGTCGCTGGGAGCCCGACTGGAAGCGCGCTCGCTATCAGGCCCCGCTCAACAGCGGTGAAAACGGTACATACACACTGGTAACGCCCGTTGCGCCCAACCCGATCGACGTTGGCCGGTTCTACTCGAAGCTGAATGAGCAGACCGCTTCGCTCATCGGTAACTACGATCACACATTCGGCAACCCGACCGACCGCGAGCCGAACCACATCCGGGCCGGTGTGTATGCCGAGCAGCGCGTTCGTGATTATGCCGCCCGTTTTTACGGGTACAACAGTATCGCCGGTACCAATGCCGACGGAGGTATCGTGCAGCAGCAGCCAATCGGTACAGTTTTCTCGCCAGCCAACGTCAGCGGGCAACCCGGCGGTCTGTCGCTACTCGACGGTACGTCGGATCTGGACTCGTATCGGGGTAGCAACACGTACGGCGCTGCCTACGTCAATGGTGATGTAAATCTGGGTAGCCGCACGACTGTTACGCTGGGTCTGCGGGGCGAGTACAACGTGCAGGGCCTACGGATTCAGCGGCAGGGCGTCAATCAGCAACTGGTCAACCGGGCAATCTTCAGTCCGCTGCCATCGATCAACCTGACGTACAAACTGAACGACAAACACAACCTGCGTCTGGCTTACTCAGCGACCGTTAACCGGCCTGAGCTGCGGGAGCTGGCTCCGTTCCAATACTTTGATTTCAACCTGCTGGCCGTCGTAACGGGTAACACCGAGCTGACCACCGCCACGATTCAGAACGTCGATGCCAAGTGGGAGTTTTATCCTTCGCCGAATGAAGTGGTATCAGTAACGGGCTTTTTCAAGCAGTTCCGCAACCCCATCGAAAGCTTCCTGCTGCCAACGGGTAACGGCTTCAACTACACGTTTATCAACGCGCCTTCGGCCCGGAACTACGGTGTCGAAGTAGAAATCCGCAAGGGCTTCCAGCAATCGGGTAGCCGTTTCCTCCAGAATTTGCAGGTTGTTGCCAACGGTTCGCTGATTAACAGCCGGGTCAAACTGGGCGACTTCGTCCGTGCTCCGGATGCGTCGGGTTCGGTCGTTGACATATCGCTGAAAGATCTGGCCGATAGCGAGCGCCCGCTGGCCAACCAGTCGCCCTACCTGATCAACGGCGGTCTGTACTATCAGGCTCCCGACAACAGCTGGCAGTGGAACGTGCTGTACAACATTTACGGCCCCCGCATTTTCGCCGTCGGTACGCGCAACAACCCAACGATCTACGAATTGCCCCGCCACGCCATCGACCTGAACATTAGCAAGACGTTTGCGCAGAAGATGGAAGTGCGGCTGGGTATTCAGGACCTGCTGAACCAGGCGGTTCGGTACGCGCAGGATTTTAACGGCGACGGCAAGATCGGCAGCGATGTAACATCGCAGACGGTTGGTGCTGACCAGGTATTCCGCCGATACAAGCGGGGGAGTACATCACCCTGACGGGCGTGTACACGTTCGGTCGGCGTGTCGTAGTTCCATAAAAAAGTACCAGTGTCTGTTTACATAAACCAAATCGATTCATGAATCAATTCATCCGCTGGAGTGGTCTTATACTGCTCGTCGTTGGTTTCATCGGCTTTATTGCAGCCTGTAAAAACAACGATTCTCCGGCACCTATACTCAGCGTTACCAGTATCAGCCCAACGTCGGCACCCGTCGGCACAACGGTAACTATTTCGGGTACCAACTTCGCCACAACGCCAGCCAGCAACACCGTTACGTTCGGTAGTGTGCCCGCGACCGTACTCACGGCCAACTCAACACAACTCGTTGTTACGGTGCCTGCCAACGCTGGTTCGCCGGTAACGGTGGCCGCCAACGGTGCTACGGCAACCGGCCCGTCGTTTACGGTAAGCGCTAAACCGGTGGTTCCGGTATCTGGTACGATCACGTCCAATACGACCTGGACGAGCGGTAACGTGTATTTTCTGCGTGGATTCGTCAACGTTGCCAGTGGTGTAACGCTCACCATTCAGCCTGGTACGATCATCAAAGGCGGTGGTGTTGACGACGATCCGGCGGGTCAGAAGCAGGCCGGTACGCTGATCGTGTTGCAGGGCGCTAAGCTTGAAGCTGCCGGTACGGCGCAGCAGCCTATCGTGTTCACGTCGAACCGGGCCGCTGGTCAGCGGGGCTATGGTAACTGGGGCGGAGTTGTACTAATCGGGCGCGCACCGACCAACCGGCCGGGCAACACGCAGCCTGAGGGCGGTATTGGCGGTCAGCTGGGTACGTTTACTGAATCTACCGATAACTCGGGTACGCTGCGCTATGTGCGTATCGAATTTGCCGGTGTTGCGCTGACAAGTGCTGCAAACAGCGAAATCAACGGTCTGACGCTTTACGGTGTTGGTTCGGGTACGACGATTGATCACGTACAGGTATCGTACAGCGGTGACGACTCGTATGAGTGGTTCGGCGGAACGGTAAACGCTAAATATCTGGTCGCTTACCGTGGCTTCGACGATGATTTCGACACCGACTGGGGTTATGTTGGTAAAGTGCAGTTTGGCGTGTCGCTGCGTGATCCGCAGGTTGCCGACCAATCGGGTTCGAACTGCTTTGAATCAGATAACTTCAACTCGGGCGAAAACGCAGCCGGTGTGCCGCTGACGACCAACAATGGTCTGCCCCTTACGCAACCGACGTTTGCCAACATCAGCGCCTTCCTGACCAGCGGTACGCCGAGCAACGCGTCGACGTCGAGCACGGGCGGTAGCGGTCCGTATCAGTCGGCCATGCACCTGCGTCGGAATACGGCCATCAGCATCATCAACTCGGTATTTGTTGGTTACCCCGAAGGGCTCCGCCTTGATGGTACCACGACCGGTACGCTGGCCAATGCCTCAAACGGCACGCTGGAAGTACAGGGCGTAACAGTGGCCAACTCGCTGACAGCTGTTCGTGGCGCGGGTAACATCACCAACGATCAGGCAACGAGCTACTTCAACCTGGCGGCCCGTAAGAACACGATCGTTGCTTCGTCGGACCTGCCCGGTCTGCTGCTGAACAGCGCATCGTTTGCCCTGACGTCAACGCCAAACTTTGCTCCGCAGTCGAGTTCGGCCCTGCTCGTATCAGGCAATGCTATCACGGGGGGCAAGGTTAGCGATTCGTTCTTCACCTCAGCTCCATACCGTGGTGCGTTCAACGGAACGGACAACTGGATGAGCGGCTGGACGAACTTCGACCCGCAGAATACAAACTACAACTAGTGGGTGGCGCAAGTGGTAACGCAAGCGTAACACTACGGTAGTATTGACGTAACGGTGCGCGTCTAGTTTTGCATCGTCACGTCAAGACCGGTAAGGGAGCGTACGATCAGTCGATCTGCTGCCGACCGAATCTATTCTTAAGAATCACTTTTTATATTGGTGTCGCATGAAAAGGCCGGGGTTCTATCCCGGCCATTTTCTTTTTCCATAGAGACCGGTCATTACAAAAAAACAGGCCATCCGTTTCCGAATGGCCTGTTCAACATGTCAAAAATTCAGCGATTAAAACCGCAGCCGGACACCCGCCAGGAAGTTACGCCCGGCCTGTGGGTAGTATCCGTTATCGGCTTGTACGCGCCCTTCCGAAATGTAGGCGTAGGTGTAGCCGTTCGATTCATACAGTTCGTTGAATACGTTATTGAACAGTAGCGTAAACGTCAGTTCCTGCGCGAAGCGGGGCTTCAGCGAATAAATCACCCGGATGTCGTTGGTGAAATACGGGCTCAGCTTCCGGCTTTCGTTCGACGTATTGTCGAGGTATTGCTTACCGACGTACTTCGATAACAGACCCAGCTCAAGCCCTTTTGCCGCCGTAAAGAGTAGCTGCGAACCACCGATGACGTTCGGCGAGAACGAAATGTCCGTTTCGCTGTACTGCCGCGATTCCTGCGATTCGTTGTCGAAATTGTCGAGATACTCCGTGAAGTTCTGAATCCGGTTGCGGCTGAACGTCGCGTTAACGTTCCAGCGGAGTTTCTTCGCCAGTTGCAGCGCCGACTCCAGCTCGATACCCGCCCGGTAGCTGCGCGCCACGTTGACCCGGTTGTAGGCACCTACGTCGTTCAGCTGACCCGACAATACCAGCTGATCGCGGTAATTCATAAAATATGCATTGGCCGTAAACGACACCCGCCGGCGCTGTAGTTTGTAACCCGCTTCATAGTCGATCAGCCGTTCCGCGCGTGGCCGACTTTCGGGTGTCGACTGTGTGTAATCGTCGCGGTTGGGTTCGCGATGGGCCACACTTACCGATGCATAGACCGTGTTCTCATCATCAATCGTGTAGGTGGCTCCTGCTTTGGGGTTGAAAAACGTCAGGTTGGCGTCCTGCTGCACATTCTGCAACTGACTGTTGAAACCCAGAAACGAGTAATCGACCCGGCGGATTTGCAGGTCGGCGAAGGCATTCAGCTTCGACGTAAACTGGTAGTAAGCCTTGGCGTATAGGTTCGCGTCGCGTTTGGTCGCATTGTCGTTGTAGTACCGCTGCCGGATGTTGGTGTTGCCCGCGATACGCGCCCAGATAATTTCGCCGTAGTGCCCGCCTTTGTACTCGTTCAGGCCCCCACCAATGTAGGCCGTCAGTTTACCGTAGCTATTGTAGTCCAGCGAAAAGACACTGCCGTAGAAATCATTGTCGAGCCAGCGACGGCGGATAATGTCGGTCCGGGTAATAGTAGAGTCGCCAATAACCACGTTGGGCAGGCCGTAGTTGCTATACCGGTCGTTAGGGCGATACTGCTCGTAATAACCCCGCCCTTTTGTATAAAAACCCGACACATTCAGTCGCCAGTTACGGCTCAGTTCGTGCGACGTAATCAACTGGTAATTATCCTGCTGGTAGTTGTCGGTTTCGTTTTCGTACGTGTACGGGTTGTATGTCCGGTTCGTTTTCAGCAGATTCTCCGGCACCCCGCCCCACGACTGATACGTCTGCTCGACACCCGAAAAGATGTTGAGCCGGAAAAAGCTTTTTTTCGTGTAGTACCCACCCGACAGGTAGAAGGATTTCAGATCGGAAAACGCCCGGTCGATATAGCCGTTGGAGTGAACTTTCGACAGCCGCGCATCTAGTACGAAATGGCCCGGGGTCGCGCCCGACTTGATAAGGCCCGTTCCAGCCAGTACGTTCAGTTTATACGTACCAAATGATCCGCCGGAAATGTTCGTTTCGGCATACGGTTTCTCCTGTAACTGATTCGTCTGAATATTGATCGACGCGCCAAACGCACCGGCCCCGTTGGTTGATGAGCCAACACCCCGCTGAATCTGTATCGTGCTGACTGACGACGCAAAATCGGGCATATCGACGAAATACGTCCCCTGCGATTCGGCGTCGTTATACGGAATACCGTTGAGCGTCACGTTGACCCGCGTGGCGTCGGACCCACGGATGCGGATGCCCGTATAGCCCACGCCCGCCCCCGCGTCGGACGTGGTCACAATCGAGGGTGTGAAATTGAGCAGTTGAGGGATATCCTGACCCAGGTTTAGCTTGTCGAGATACTGACGGCTAATGTCTGTGTACGCAATCGCCGATTTCTGGTTGGCCCGCGTCGCGCTCACCACCACCTCATCAACCGCAATGGCTGACTTTGCCAGTTGAATAACGATAGGTGCCGTCGATGCCGGATCGACGGTCTGCGTGATTGGTTGGTAGCCCAGCAGCGATACCCGCAACGTTACAGGGCCGGGCTTGACATCGGTAATTCTGAACGCGCCGGATGGGTCGGTCAGTGTACCTTTAAACGTGCCATCGATGGTTACGGCTGCGCCCGGTAATAAGCCATCGGCGTCGCGCACAATACCCGTAATGGAAGACTGTGCCTGAACCGACACAACCGACAGCCCAAGACCGACCGTCAGTAGAGGTAGAAACGTCTGTCCTTTCATAAGAAAGCAGGACGATAGGCAAAGGGGCCAAACCTACCTTTAGTAAAAACGAAAAATGTATGTGGTTTTTAATCCGGTTCCCTTCGCCGGCATTACCCGGATCAGGTTCAATGGGTATAATCTCAGCCTGTTATAGTAAGGCACCCCTGTGTAAGATCGGCGTAAAGTTAAACTAAAATTAACATAACAAGACCCGGGGTTGGTCGTTGTCTGGTAAACAAATTACGTGTGATATGGGTGAATTTGATTTGGTCGTGCTGACCGAAGACATAGATAACGATCGGTTAAAAGTGGGTGATGTTGGCACGATTCTGACCGTATACAACGAAGGAAAAGCGTTTGAGGTTGAGTTTGTTACGCTGACGGGTGAAGCCGTAGCCGTTGAAACGTTACTGCCGCATCAGGTGCGGTCCGTACGGTCGTCTGAGGTGCTGGCAGCCCGTGATCTAACGGCGTTGTCGCAATCCGAAGCGCAGTAACATCGGCCCCGTAAAGTTTTGACTGTTACGCTTTTCCACTCAGACAAATATGTCTACTTTTGCAGTC
Source organism: Spirosoma rhododendri (assembly GCF_012849055.1). Lineage (NCBI taxonomy): Bacteria > Pseudomonadati > Bacteroidota > Cytophagia > Cytophagales > Cytophagaceae > Spirosoma > Spirosoma rhododendri. Next base: position 1,480,411 of record NZ_CP051677.1, read on the forward strand.
CAAATTGCAAACAGATGAGCAAGAAGAATAGCGGGCTGGATTTTCTGGAAGATCCCGATGCACTGGAAGGACGGTTCGAAGAAGTAGGCGACTTTTTTCAGCAGAATCAGAAAATTATTCTGGGTGTGCTGGGTGCCATTATACTGGCTGCCGTCGGCTTTATTGGCTACAAGTTTTACGTAAGCAGCCAGGACGAGACGGCGCAGGCTGATCTGTTCCCGTCGGTATACCAGATCGAATCCGACTCGCTGAAAAGAGCCCTCAACGGCGATGGCAAGACGCCCGGTCTGCTGGCCGTTGCTGATAACTACGGTGCTACGCCCGCTGGTAATCTGGCGGAGTTTTACGCCGGTGTTGGTTTGCTGAAAGACGGCAAATACGACGACGCGATTGAGCATCTGAAGAGTTTCAGCGCATCCGACCTGCTGGTGCAGGCTCGTGCTTATGCGCTCATCGGCGATGCGTACATGCAGAAGAAAAGCTACGACGACGCGATCAGCTACTACCAGAAAGCTGCCGACTATAAGCCAAACAAGTTCTTTACGCCCGGTTATCTGAACAAGCTGGCTATTGCCTACGAGCAGGCCAAACAGAACGACAAGGCCATCGACACATACAATCAGATCATCGAGAAATACGCGCAATCGTCAGAAGCCGTAAACGCCCGAAAATACAAGGCGTTGCTGGAGTCTACGGGTGGTCAGTCGTAGACGGATCTGAGTAGTCAGTACAGCAGACAGCAGGGGACAGAGCCGACCGGTTTTGTCCCTTTTTCATAACCTCTTAGTTTTGCCCGTCTGAATCGACGATCTCTTATGGCCTCTGAACTAAAAAATCTAAGCGTATTTAGTACGTCTGAATTACCCGACGTCAGCCACCGCCGGTTTGCTATCCTCGTTTCCGAGTGGAACACCGATGTAACGGAGGCCCTGTTCCAGGGTGCTTACGACACGTTGGTACAGTATGGCGTCAGTCCTGACCACATTGTTCGGGGCAACGTACCGGGTAGCTATGAGCTTAGTCTGGCGTCGCTATGGTTCGCCCAGCGCGACGACATCGACGCGGTGATTGCGCTCGGCTGTGTCATTCAGGGTGAAACAAAGCACAACGACTACATCAACAATGCGGTGGCGCAGGGCCTGACCAACGTTAGTTTGAAGACCAGCAAGCCCGTTATTTTCGGCGTCCTGACGCCCAACGATCAGCAGCAGGCCCTCGACCGGGCAGGCGGCAAACACGGCAACAAAGGCGACGAAGCCGCCATCACCGCCATTAAAATGCTCGGCCTACAAAAGCAGGTATATAGCCGGTTGTAAAGAGCGAAAGGGTGAAAGAGCGAAAGAGCGATTACAATCGCCCATATCCGCGGTTCACCTGCTAACTCTGCTGACCGGCTCGAAAATCGCTCTTTCACTCATTCACTCTTTCGCTTTTTACAATGCACGTCTGGAAATTCGGAGGCACGTCTGTCGGGAAACCCGAGCGTATGCGCTCCATCCGTAACCTGATTACTGAAGATAATACGCGTAAAGTCGTTGTGCTGTCGGCTCTGTCCGGCTCAACAAACGCGCTACTGGCCATCGGCGAGTCGCTGAAAGCCAGCAACGACGACGACGCCAATGCGAAAATCGACGCACTGAAAGCGCACTACGATACCTTCGTGGCCGATCTGTACGCGACCGAAGCGGGCAAGGCGGCTGGTCAGCAGGTGATCGACAGCGAGTTTTCGTTTATCCGGTCGCTGGTCGGTATCAAGCCGTTCACGCTGAAGCAGGAAAAAGAACTGGTAGCTGAGGGCGAGTTACTCAGCACGCAGCTGTTTCAGGCGTATCTGGCGGAGGAAGGCGTACCGTCGGCTCTGCTGCCCGCGCTGGAATTCATGCGGATCGACGCCGACAACGAACCCGAAATCAAATTCACGGAGGAAACGCTGGCCGAGATGCTGCCCGCCCACGACGACAAGCAGATCATCGTGACCCAGGGCTTCATCTGCCGCAACCCACGGGGTGAGGTCGACAATCTGAAGCGGGGCGGCTCCGACTACACGGCGTCGCTGATCGGCGGGGCCATCCGGGCCGACGAAATCCAGATCTGGACCGACATCGATGGGATGCACAACAACGACCCGCGGATCGTTAAGAACACCTTCCCGGTGCGCGAGCTGACGTTCGACGAAGCGGCTGAGCTGGCTTATTTCGGCGCGAAAATACTGCACCCGTCGACTATCACGCCTGCCCGGATGTTTGGCGTACCCGTTCGGCTGAAAAACACGATGGAACCTGCCGCTCCCGGCACACTCATCGCCGACCGGACTTCGAGCGAGGTGTTCAAAGCCATTGCTGCGAAAGATGGCATCACAGCTCTGTACATCCACTCGACTCGTATGCTGAACGCTTACGGTTTCCTGCGTCGTATTTTCGAGATTTTCGAGAAGTACAAAACGCCGGTCGATATGCTGGCGACGTCGGAGGTATCAGTGTCAGTTACGATTGACAATACGGACCGAATTCAGGAAATTTCCGACGAATTGAGCACGTTCTGCACACTGGAAGAACCCGATCATGACCAGACGATTATCTGCATTGTTGGTAATTTCAGTGCCGACAATGAAGGCGTTGCGCTGAAAGTGTTCAACGCCATGCAGAACATCCCGATTCGGATGATCTCATACGGCGGCACCGAAAGTAACCTGTCGCTTCTGATACACGGTAAGTACAAAGCCGATGCCCTGAACGCCCTGAACGACGGCCTGTTTGCCCGCTAAAAACGCAAGCCCCGCGCCCGACCATGACCGACGAACAGTTTTTGAGCGAAGTAAAACGCACGGTACTAGCGATTGACCCGCAGGCCGAAATCTGGCTGTTCGGTTCCCGCGCGCGGGGCGACTTTCGCGACGACTCCGACTGGGATTTTCTGGTGCTGACCGACGAACCGGCTAATCGGACGTTGACGCATACAATCCGAGACCAGCTATACGATGTCGAATTGGCGAGCCGACAGCTTATCAGCACGCTTGTGCATCAGAAAGGTGAATGGGAAGATCTGGAGGTTACCGACCTATACCAAAACATTAAGGATGATGGCCGGCAGCTATGAAAAGGACCAAGGAAGAAGTTGTCGCCTGGCGGCTGCAAAAGTCGACAAATGATCTGGATGCCGCTAAATCGATGGTCGATAATCATCACTGGGACGGAGCTGTCAATCGCTTGTACTACGCAGCTTTCCACGCAGTGACTGCCGCTATGCTCAACGATAACATCCGGGTAAAATCGCACGTGGGCGTAAAACTGATGCTTGGCGAGCAGTACAGCAAGGCGGGACGCATTGATGAGCAGTGGGCAAAGTTTTACGCTCGGCTATTCAGGTTCCGTCAGGATAGCGACTACGAGGATTTTGCTGTCTTTACGGCTGACGACGTAGTACCCTTGCTTGCCCAAACCGAAGAATTTATTGCTGTCATCAAACAGCTAATCGATACTGACTAATGCTTCAACTTGCTTACATCCGCGAGAACCGCGACGCCGTGCTGGCCGGACTTACCAAACGCCATTTTGCCAACGCTGAACCGACTGTCGATCAGGTACTATCGCTCGATCAGCAACGGCGCGACACACAGCGCGACCTCGACGATACGCTGGCGCAGTCGAATGTAAAAGCGAAAGAAATTGGTGCGCTGATGAAAGCTGGTCAGCAGGCCGAAGCCAATGCCGCCAAAGCCGAAACGGCCGAGCTGAAAAGCCGCTCGAAGGAGCTGGAAGAAAGCTTGAAATCCGTCGAGCAGCAGTTGCAGAACGTGCTGGTGACGATTCCGAACGTGCCGCATAGCAGCGTACCGGAAGGCCGGACCGCCGACGACAACGAGATTGTGCTGGAGCATGGCGAGAAGCCGACGCTGTACGACGGCGCACAACCCCACTGGGAGCTGATTAAGAAGTACGGTCCCGACGGTGGTCCCCTCATCGACTTTGAGCTGGGCGTTAAGATCACCGGTGCGGGCTTTCCCGTCTACAAAGGCAAAGCCGCCCGGATTCAGCGGGCGATGATTAACTTCTTCCTCGACGAAGCCCTGAAAGCTGGCTACGTGGAAGTGCAGCCGCCCATCGTTGTTAATGAAGATTCTGGCTTCGGTACGGGGCAACTGCCCGACAAGGAAGGGCAGATGTACTTCATCAACGAAGAGAAGCTGTACATGATCCCGACGGCGGAGGTGCCCATTACTAACCTGTATCGCGACGTGATCGTGCCGGAAGGGCAACTGCCTATCAAGAACACTGGCTACACCCCCTGTTTCCGGCGTGAAGCCGGTTCGTGGGGTGCTCACGTGCGGGGGCTGAACCGCCTGCATCAGTTCGACAAGGTAGAACTTGTGCGCATCGAAAAGCCTGAGAATTCGTACGCTGCGCTGGAAGAGATGAGCCTGCACGTACAATCGTTGCTGCAAAAGCTTGAACTCCCCTACCGCGTTCTGCGGCTCTGCGGTGGCGACATGGGCTTTACATCGGCACTCACCTACGACATGGAAGTATGGTCGGCTGCGCAGCAGCGGTGGCTGGAAGTTAGCTCCGTGTCGAACTTCGAAACGTATCAGGCCAACCGGCTTAAGCTGCGTACGAAAGACGGCAGCGGAAAGATGCAATTACTGCATACGCTCAACGGCTCGGCGCTGGCCCTGCCCCGTATTCTGGCGTCGATTCTGGAAAATAACCAGACCGCCGAGGGTATTCGTATCCCCGACGTACTGGTACCGTACTGCGGCTTCGATCGAATCGACTAACAGTCGCAGGAGTAATTCGTGTAGCCGGGAAAGTTAGGCGACAGCTTACCGCTGATGCTGATAACCCGGTTGAGCGGAACGAGTTCGCCATGGCCCAGTTCAAGGTATTCAGCGCCGTCCTGCTCGAAGTGCCGTTTCAGTAGTGCGTCAGTTTTGATGAATTCGCTGAGGTCGGTTAGGTATTCGATGCGGACGAATTTGCCGGGGACGATGGCGTCGCGAAAGGCTGTTTCCAGCGCGGTAGTATCAACTTGGTTCGTTTCCATATCTTATAAACAGCAAACGCGCCCCGGTAGTTGCCGGGGCGCGTTTGCTGTTTATTGGGGTATCCAGTATTAGCTGGCGATTTCCAATTGCTTCTGGAACTCACGCAGGATGGTTTCTTTCATTGCGATCTTCCGCTTCTGCGTGTTGATCTTGTTCAGTGCCTGCTTGTCTTCGTCATTGTTCGGGTCGAGACCGTCGGCATCCTGCAAGGCAAACTGAAGGTCGTTTTTCTCCCGCTTGACCAGGTATTCCATTTCGCGAATCTTCGTCCGAATCTGTTCGGCCTGACTCTTCAAACCGAACGCCGGGTATTTGCGTGTCAGAACCCGGCCGAGATAGCTCAGCTCAAAGATCTTGTCGCAGGCAGCCCGGAACCGGTCGTTGAGCGACTTATCCTGCATCTTGAACGGTACCTTCACCTCTTTCCAGCTGTTGAGCAGTACTTTAGCCCGCTCAGCAGCCGCGAAGATATCATCCTGTTTGGCGAGTGATTCGGCTTCGTCGGCCATCTTCATCTGAGCCTCGATGCGTGGGTCGATCTTTTTCTCGATTACGATACCCTTCGCGTCGTTGTACTTGGCGTAAAAAGTCGTCGTTGCTTTCTTGAACTGCTTGTACAGCTTGCCGCTTTTTTTGATAGGAACTTCGCCCACCTGTTTCCAGGCGTTGTTGAGCTTCCGAACCTCCTGGAAGGCTGCGTCGAGGTCGCCGAGTCGGTTGGCGCGGAAGGCCAGTCGGATCAGCTCGTCGTACTTGTCAAGCCGCTCCTGAATAACCTTGTTCTGCTCGTTGAAGAACTCGCGCCGACGCGTGAAAAAACCGTCGAGCAACGCCTGAAATTCATTGACCACGTCGGCTTCGACCGACTTATCGACAGGCCCGGTCTTTATCCATTTCGTCTTGACCTCCTGCAATGCATCGGCCGTTTCGCGCCACTCCGTGCTGTCGACCATCGTAGCCGCTTCTGCAATCAGTGCCCGTTTGATCTCCAGATTCTTGAGCTGATTGACCGTAATCAAATCTGCCAGGATGGCCTCCTGTGCGTCAAGCCGATTCAGGAGCGGTGGGAAGTCACCGAGCGCATCAAACTGAATCAGTTTTTTGCGGAGCTGCATCAGCTTGGTCAGGTACGAGCCTTTGTTTTGGGCTTCTTCAATGTCCTTTTCAAGCTGGCTGACTTTACTTTCGGCGATGATAAAGCGGTTTTTGAAATAATCGAGCGCTTCCTGCTCTGTTCGTTTAACTTCGCCGATCTGCCGATCTTCGTATTCCAGGTAGCCTTTCAAAAATACCTTTCCGTCTAAGACGTAACCGTATTCATCTACCAGTGAAGCGTTTTCCATTCTTGTATCTTGGTTAAGGCTGCGCTGAAGGTTAATTTTGGGGTAGTTGCCAACACAAATCTATTAGAAATTAATGAGTCAGGAAACCATAATTTTCTCTATGGCAGGCGTGAGTAAAACTATTCCGCCAAACCGACAAATCCTAAAAAACATCTATTTGTCCTTTTTCTACGGCGCAAAAATCGGTGTACTGGGTCTCAACGGATCGGGTAAATCGACGCTGCTTCGTATTATCGCTGGTATCGATAAGAGCTATACGGGGGAGGTGGTTTTCTCGCCCGGTTACTCAGTTGGTATGCTTGAGCAGGAACCACAGTTTACGGCCGGGAAAACCGTGCGTGAAGTTGTGGAAGAAGGCGTGCAGGAAGTGGTGGCTCTGCTGAAAGAGTTCGACGAAATCAACGAAGCCTTCGGTGATCCCGACGCTGATTTCGACAAACTGCTGGCCCGGCAGGGTGAAGTGCAGGAAAAACTGGACCACCATAACGCCTGGGAACTGGATCAGAAACTCGAACGGGCAATGGACGCGCTGCGCTGCCCCCCCGCCGACGCGCTGATCGATAACCTGTCGGGAGGTGAAAAACGCCGGGTGGCCCTGTGTCGCTTACTCCTGCAACAACCCGATGTCCTGCTGCTCGACGAGCCGACCAACCACCTCGACGCGGAGTCGGTGCTATGGCTGGAAGAACACCTGCGGCAGTACACCGGTACCGTTATCGCCGTAACCCACGACCGCTACTTCCTCGATAACGTGGCGGGCTGGATTCTCGAACTCGACCGGGGCGAAGGTATCCCCTGGAAGGGTAACTATTCGTCGTGGCTCGACCAGAAACAGCAGCGGCTGGCGAAAGAGGAAAAGACTGAATCGAAGCGGCAGAAGACCCTGCAACGCGAACTGGAGTGGGTACGCATGGCCCCGAAAGCGCGTCAGGCTAAGTCGAAAGCCCGCCTGGGAGCCTACGAAAAACTGCTGAGCGAAGACGCCAAACAGCGCGACGAGAAGTTAGAAATCTTTATTCCGGCCGGTCCGCGACTGGGTGCTAAAGTAATTGAAGCCGACGACGTGGCGAAAGCCTATGGCGACCGGCTGCTGTTCGAGCACCTCGGTTTCCGGCTGCCGCAGGGCGGTATCGTGGGCGTAATCGGGCCGAACGGTGCGGGTAAAACCACACTATTCAAGCTTATCACCGGCCGCGATAAACCTGATGCGGGTAGCTTCGCCGTGGGCGATACCGTTCAGGTTGCTTACGTCGATCAGGAACACGACGGGCTTGACCCTAACAAATCGGTGTACGAGACGATTTCGGGCGGCAACGAATGGATCATGATGGGCGGCAAGCAGTCGAACGCGCGGGCGTATGTGAGCCGGTTCAACTTCGCCGGGGCCGATCAGGAAAAGAAAATCGGCACGCTGTCGGGCGGTGAGCGCAACCGGGTTCACCTTGCGATGACGTTGAAAGAAGGGGCCAACCTGCTGCTGCTCGATGAGCCGACCAACGATCTGGACGTGAACACGCTGCGGGCGCTGGAAGAGGGACTGGAGAACTTCGCTGGTTGCGCCGTCGTCATCAGCCACGACCGCTGGTTCCTCGACCGTATCGCCACCCACATTCTGGCGTTCGAGGGAGATTCGCAGGTGTACTGGTTTGAAGGTAATTTCTCTGAATACGAAGAAAACCGGCGCAAACGGCTCGGCACCGATGCCACCCCCACCCGGATCAAGTACAAGAAGCTGGTTTAACAGCTAGTCAGGTAATTGACGTATTGTTGTTGAAGCTATTTAGGGCTTTTATCATCGCACTGACTTTGTCATTCCGAGCCTGCGAGGAATCTTCCGTAAATGACGGGGACATTCGCGCCAAAGGGAGATTCCTCGCAGGCTCGGAATGGCAAAATGATTTACAAACGACCTTTCAGACAGGTTTATCGATTGAATTGTCTGTTCAAAATCTGGTTATGCATTACGGGTATTTCAACGGCACCATTGCCCCAACTGATCAATTAGCTGTAGGTGTGACCGATCTTAGCTTGTTACGCGGCTACGGCCTGTTCGATTACTTTCTAACCTACAACGGTCGGCCGTTTCAATGGGATTGGTACTGGGAACGCTTTCAGAACTCAGCCATGCGAATGCACCTGCCGCTGCCGCTCGGCAAGGCCGAAACCTACGCCGTTGTGATGAAGCTAATCGAGCAGGGCGGAGGTAGCGACGTTGGCGTACGCTTCATCCTGACCGGTGGCTATTCTGCCGACAGTATCAGCATCGAGAAGCCAAACCTGCTAATCCTGACCGAACCGATCCACGCGACGTCAGCTAGTCAGTATGAGCAGGGTATCAAGGTTATTCTGGATGAGTACGTCCGGGAAATGGCCGAGGTAAAGAGCACCGACTACAAACGAGTGATTCTGCTGGCGCAGGCGATTCGGGCAGCGGGTGCGTCGGATGTGTTGTATCAGAAAGGGGGCGAAATCAGTGAACTGAGCCGGAGTAATTTCTTTCTGGTAAAAGGCAGTCAACTAATTACGCCGAGCCGGAATATCCTGCATGGGATCACTCGGCGACTGGTGATGCAACTGGCGCAGAGCGATTTCGAAGTCATCGAACGGCCGGTGCTCCTGTCTGATCTATACGATGCAGAGGAAGCGTTTACGACTAGTTCGACCAAGAAAGTACTACCCATCACGCAGGTTGGTGATTTGACTATCGGCGATGGTAAAGTCGGGCCGAAAGCGAAGTTCCTGCTTGAACAGGTTGATGAATTGATTTCGAATTGGTGATCGTGTAGACGGAAGAAGTGGATCGAATTTTTTGTCATCCCGACGCCAGGAGGGATCTTCGGTTATAGCTAACTGGATCGCCAACTACCGAAGATCCCTCCTGACGTCGGGATGACAAAAATCTGATCGTTCATGAACTGAAAATCATCACCACTAATCCTTATAAATCATCACCTCGCTGCTACCGTCGGCTTTGATATAGCCGCGATACATACCGGCGGAGTTGAACGGCATCGCGAAATTTCCCTTCCGGTCGAGGGCAATAACGCCCCCTTCGCCCCCACGTTCGACCAGTTTCTTCATCACCACTTCGTCGGCCGCCTGCTGCACCGATAAGCCTTTGTATTCCATTAACGCCGAAATGTCGTAACCGACCACCGAACGGATAAAGTATTCGCCGTGGCCCGTTGCCGATACGGCGCAGGTCGCGTTGTTGGCGTAGGTGCCCGCGCCGATGATCGGGGCATCCCCTACCCGGCCGTAGCGTTTGTTGGTCATACCCCCCGTCGATGTGCCAGCCGCCAGATTGCCCGCCTGATCGAGCGCGACGCAGCCAACGGTACCGAACTTCTTGCCCTCGGTGAAAATCTGCTCGTCCAGCCGCGAACCGGTTTTGCGGGTCGTGTCGGGCTTGGCGGTGGCTTTAGTCGGTTTTTCGGAGTGGTCCAGTTCGACCTTTTCTTCTTTCAGCGCCTTCTGCAACCCCTGCCAGCGGGCTTCGGTGTAGAAGTACGACGGATCGACAATCGTCATGCCCTGTGCTTTGGCGAATGCTTCCGCGCCGGGGCCAATCATCATCACATGTTCCGACTTGTCCATCACCCGCCGTGCCGTGCTAATCGGGTTGCGAATGGTCGTCACCCCCGCTATCGAACCGGCTTTCAGCGTTTTACCATCCATCACGGCCGCGTCCATTTCGTTCTTTCCGTCGTGGGTAAACACCGCTCCTTTGCCCGCATTGAACAAAGGCGAGTCTTCCATAACGTGAATCGTGGCTTCGACGGCGTCCATGCTACTGCCGCCTTTCTTCAGGACAGCGTAACCCGTTTGCAGGGCCTGATTCAGCACCGCCCGGTACGCTTTCTCTTTCTCCGGCGTCATGTTCTGCCGGGTGATCGTGCCGGCCCCGCCGTGAATCACCAGCGTAATCGGGCCGTGGTCCTGTGCCTGCGTCATAAGGGCTGCACCGCTGAGCAATGTCGTGAAAAGTATCGTTTTCATCAGGTATAGTTTGTTAGGAAGTCCAGGTGTTCTGCGCCCGCATCACCTGCTCGATAACGTCGCGTACGGCACCGTCGCCACCCTGCCGGGGCGAAATGTAGTGGCAGATGTCGAGCAGTTCGGGAGAAGCATCGGACGGACAGGTGCTGAGTAAATCGCGCTTCAGAATCGGCAGATCGGGCAGGTCGTCGCCCATGTACACAATCTCGGTCTCGTTGAGTTTGTCGCGGCTGACGTAGCCGAGGTACGCGTTGATTTTCTGATCGTCGGGGCCACCCATGAAAATGTCTTTTACCCCCAGTGTCGTCAGCCACTTGCGGGCGCCTTCGGAGTTGGCCGACGAAACGATACCGACCCGATAACCGGCTTTGACGGCGTGGGCAATGGCAAAACTGTCTTTGATGTTAAACGTCCGGTAGGTGTCGCCCGATTCGGGCAGGTACACGCGTCCGTCGGTGCAGACGCCATCAATGTCAAAAATAAACGTTTTAATCTGGGCGAAACGGTCAGTTGAAATGGGCATAAACGAAAAGTAAGTACGAAGCTGGAAGATACGGACAAAGTGCCAGCGTGGAACCGTACCCGAAAGACTATTCCGTTTCAGTACATTTGTTTAATGAACAAACTGACACTGCCCCCAGCGTTTGCCGATCAGATGAACGCGCAACTGGGTGCAGACTTCCCTCAATTTCTCGATGCGCTGACAAGCCCGACGCCGGTTAGTATTCGCGTCAATCCGCGCAAACCCGCCCTCGACACGGCGACTCTGGAGCCAGTACCTTGGTGCGCCGAGGGCTTCTACCTGCCCGAACGCCCCAACTTCACCGTCGATCCGCTGTTTCAGGCGGGGGCTTACTATGTACAGGAAGCGTCGTCGATGCTACTGGCCGAAGCCGTGCGACAAACGGTCAGGCTGAACCGGCCGCTGCGGGTGCTGGACCTGTGCGGAGCACCCGGCGGGAAAAGCACCCTGCTGGCGTCGATGCTGACGCCCGATAGTCTGCTCATCTGCAACGAAGTGATTCGCAGCCGGGTGTCGGTGCTGCGGCAGAACATCGACAAATGGGGCTATCCGAACGTTGTTGTCAGTAACCACGACCCGGAAGACCTGACCAATTTGTCGGGCTATTTTGATCTGATTTTGGTTGATGCACCCTGCTCCGGCGAAGGCTTGTTTCGGAAAGACCCCGAAGCGGTCAACGAATGGTCGGAGGATAACGTCAATCTGTGTTCGGCCCGGCAGAAACGGATCTTGGCGGCTGCGGCTCCGCTACTCGACACGGGTGGTGTGCTCATCTACAGCACCTGTACGTATAATGCGGAGGAGAACGACGACAATATCCGCTATCTGGCCGCCAACGGGTTCAAAAACCGACCACTTGATCTACCCGCCGACTGGCAAATCGTGGAAAAGCGGGTCGACGGGGCGGTGGGCTATCAGTGTTACCCGCACCGGGTGAAAGGCGAAGGGTTTTTTATCAGCGTATTTGAAAAAACGGGCTTCACCGCGGCTGTTAAGTCGAACGCCCGGACGTTTCGGAGCATCCGGGCACTACGTCCGCGCGAAACGGCTACGGTATCGGCCTGGCTTCAACACCCAAAAGACTTCTCGTACTGGGAAAAACCAAACGGCGACGTGATGGCGCTTCCGGTGTCGCTGGAGAAGACGTTTTTGTTTCTCGACAGTGCCATTCACAGCAAAGGGTTCGGTGTCGAACTCGGTCAATTCAAGGGGGCTGACTTCATACCGTCGCATACACTGGCCCTCAGCACCGCTATCCGCGCTGACCTGCCGGGCGTTGAGCTGGGGTTGGAAGATGCCTTGCGGTATTTCAAGAAAGAAAACTTGGTGCTCGATCAGCCGGTGAAAGGTTGGCAACTAGCACGGTTCGGCGGGCTGAATCTGGGCTGGATGAAAGGCGTCGGGCAGCGGGTAAACAACTACCTGCCCAAAGACTGGCGTATTCGGATGGACATTCGTGAATACATATGAAACGGATATTGCTCATCGTCGGACTGGTGCTGGCCGTACTACTGGTCGGTTATCTGGCTGGCCCGACTACGCATTTCGATTCGATCAAAAACACGCGTATTGCCATGAAAACGGATCTGGTCGAACTGGAGCGCGAACTGGCGGAGTCGGAGCAAAAGGACAACCTGCGCCCCGACAACGAAGCTCGTATCGTCTGGGCCGACAGCGCACACAAGCAAAAGACTCCCTACAGCATTGTCTACATTCCCGGCTTCGGGGCTAGCTGGGCCGAGGGCGATCCGGTTCATCGGCAACTGGCGAAGCGATTCGGCTGCAACCTGTACCTGGCCCGCACCTGCGAACATGGGGTGAACTCGCCCGATGCGATGAAAAACCTGACCCCAGCCTGCTATGCCGAATCGGCGGAGCGGGCACTGGCAGTCGGCAAAGCACTGGGCGAAAACGTGATCGTGATGGGTACCTCGGCCGGTGGGATGCTCACACTGTATCTGGCGGCACATCATCCTGAAATTACTGGCCTGATTCTGTATTCACCATGCATCGCTACCCGCAACCTGGCCCTGCGGCTGGTGACGAAGCCGTGGAGTTCGCAGATTATGCAGCAGGTGTTCGGGGGCGACCGCGTCGTTATCAACACCTACAAACCCGACCGGGCGAAGTACTGGCTGACAACTTACCACACCAACGGGCTGATTACGCTGCAAACCATGTTGGAAGAATGGATGACACCCGAGCAGTTCGCAAAAGTGAAGCAGCCCCTGTTTATGGCCTACTACTACCGCGATGAAGCTCATCAGGACGAAACCGTGTCCGTCCCGGCCATGCTGACGATGTTCGATGAACTGGGTACCCCCGCCGATCAGAAAGAGAAGGTCGCTATTTCAAACGCTAACCATCACGTCATCGCGTCTCATTTCACGTCCGACGATTTGAAGAGCGTATACCAAACAACGGCTGACTTTATGGAGCGAGTACTGCATCTGCCGGTCGTAAACCCACAGTAGTCAGGCCAATGGCGTGACTTTCCCCAAAAAGCGGCATCTTTGCCCGATAAATTGTGCAAGAGCAGGTTATGGCTTACGGATTACTGAAAGGAAAACGCGGCATCATTTCGGGTGCCCTCGACGAGAAATCAATTGCGTGGAAAGTGGCCCTGAAAGCAAAGGAAGAGGGCGCTATCTTCACGCTGACCAATGCGCCTATCGCGATGCGGATGGGGGCAATCAAAGAACTGGCCGAGAAATGCGAAGCGGAAATCATCCCCGCCGATGCCACCTCGACGGAAGACTTAGAAAACCTGTTCGTTAAATCGCAGGAAGTACTGGGCGGTAAGGTTGATTTTGTGCTGCACTCCATCGGCATGAGCCCCAACATCCGCAAGGGTAAGTCCTACACCGATCTGAACTACGACTGGTACAAGCAGAGCGTCGATATTTCGGCAATGTCGTTCCACAAGATGATGCAGACGGCCTACAAACTCGACGCGATCAACGAGTGGGGATCGATTGTCGCGCTGACGTACATGGCCGCACAACGGACGTTTTCGTTCTACGGCGACATGGCCGATGCCAAGGCTACGCTGGAGTCGATTGCCCGTAGCTTCGGCTATCACTACGGTAAATTCCGCAACGTGCGTGTCAATACCGTATCGCAGTCGCCTACGCCCACAACGGCGGGTGGTGGTATTGGCGGTTTCGACCGGTTCTACGAATTTGCTGAGAAAATGGCTCCGATGGGCAACGCGACGGCCGATCAGTGCGCTGAATACGTAATGACGCTCTTCTCAGATTACACCCGGATGGTCACGATGCAGAACCTCTTCCACGATGGCGGCTTCTCAATGACCGGCGTGTCGGAAGAGCTGATGGAAATGCTGAAGATGTAATGAGTCGCTGACGTGCAGCGTCGATAAGTAAAGAGCGGTGCCGGAAGCAATGTGTTTCCGGCACCGCTCTTTTTATGAATACCGGTTATAATTCGACGATCGAAACCCGACTGTTGCCGTCATTTCCTTTCTCGATTTGAATCTGAACGCTGATACGCTCCTTTATTTCGTGACGGTGCGAAATGATACCGATCGTTTTCTGACTATCCTGCTGAAGTTTCTCGAGCATCGCCACCGCCATATCCAGCGCTTCGGGGTCCAATGTCCCGAATCCCTCGTCGATGAATAGACTGTCGATCTGAATATTTTGCGATGCCAGATCGGATAAGGCCAATGCCAGCCCCAAGCTGAGCGTAAACGTTTCGCCACCCGACAGGCTTGTCACCGTACGCTCTGCCCCACCCTGGTACTGATCCAGCACAAAGAGTTCGTCCTGCCCGTCTCGTGGCTTCAGAATCAGATACCGGTCCGACAGGTCGCGCAGGCGTTGGTTGGCCAGGCCGATTAACTGTGATAGCGTGAGCCCCTGCGCGAATCGACTGTACTCGTCTCCTCTGGCGCTACCGATCAGCCGGTTCAGTTCACGCCAAGGCATGGCCGCGTCGTCCAGCTTTTTCAAGTCGCTAAGCAGGGTTTTGTGCCGCTTGTGTTCCGTTGCATCGGCATCGAGCGCCTGTTTGATCTTGCCCAATTGCTCTGTCTGCTGCCGTAACTCCTTATCACGTTCACTAATAAGCTGCCGAATCTGATCAGAAGGCAAGTCGGTTTGGCGGGCTTCCACCAGGGCCTGCCGACGTTGATCGGCGTCGGTACGGTTGGCCGTCAGTTGCGTTGCTTCATCCGCGAGCTGCTGCTTTTCGGCCTGTAACCGGCGGAGCGTGTCCATGTCCAGCAGTTGCTGACGCGCCGTCTGTATATCCGATAAACCCCGGCTCTGCAATACAGGCTGAAGCTGACTGTGCAGTTCGGTAGTCTGCTGCCCGGCGTTACTCAGCGCTACAGTAGCTTGCTGGCGCAATCCCTCCTGCGTCGCCAGACCAGAACGAACCGTTGTAAAGCGATTCGTCAATTGATCACATGCAGTTTTGACGTCATTCCCGGTAAAAAGCTGATTGCGTTCTTCGGTCAGCCGTTCTACCTGATGTTGCGTTGTGTGCAGTGCGGCCAGGTCGTCGGTTAGTTGCCGCAACACCCTGTCCTGCTCCCACAGCGAAAGCAAGGTCGTCAACTCTTCCCGCTGCACGTGTATATGCTGTTGCTGATCGGTCAAAAACTCCGGCTGCATGTTTTCGTCGAGGTCCAGCGCAATCAGCTCTTCGGCGATCGTTTGCCGATTATCCTTGTATTCGTTGCGCAGAATAAGCCGTTGGTTATCGAGACTCTTTTGGGTAGACTCAGATTGAATGATCGTTTTGGTTAACTGCTCACTATCAGTACGCTTTGTCTTTACATCGGCTTGCACCACTTGTAGTTCAACCTCAATTAAACCGGTCCGCTGAATATATTGGTGGGCATAAGGATGATGGGTCGCACCACACAGCGGGCACGCTTCCCCGGCTACTAGGCTTTTCCGTAACTCATCCAGATTAGCCTCTCGCGCCAGCTTAATCTTCTGCGCGTCAAGCTCCTTTTGCTTAACTTCCAGCGTAGTCAGCTCTTCAAGGAGTTTGTTGAGGGCAGGGCGCTGACTATCAATCGTTACCTGGTACGCATCGACTTGTTTCTTTAGATTGAGGCCTTCCGTCAATCGCTTCTGCTGATCTTTTTGCAGTTGAATTAGTCGCTCCAGCTTTTTCTCCTGATCGATAAGGCGTTCGATTTCGTGCTGAACCTGCTCAGACGTTTCCAGTGCCGCGTACTCTTCCTCGAGCTTGACCAACTGTTGCCCGACCTGACGTTTCCGCTCGCTAACCTGCTCGTCCATCACAACCAGATTGTCAAGCCGCAGCGAGCGGAACCACTTGTCGGTGGCCTGTTTGATGGTGTGCGCCAGTCGCTGCTGGGGAGAATTGGCGTTTTTGCGCTCCTGATCGATCTGCTGCGTCAACGACAGAACCCGCTCCCGGAAGTCGGTAACCTGGGCAATCAGCGTATGCTCCGACAGGGCCGGCTGATGCGTCAGCTGTTGCGCCGTTGTCAGAACGGTTTCTAACTCATTGTGTAAGCCCTGTATAGCCTGTTCTGCCCGTTGCTGATCGCCCTGTGCCCGTTGCAGCGTACCTTCTGCGTGGCTCAGATTGCTGAACAACTCCGTCAGGTCAGCCACGTGGCTGTGCCGTTCGAGCCGTTCGGCGTCAGGGGCAAAACGAACCTGTTTGTCGGCGGCCTCCTGCTGTTTTCTGCCCAGCCGCGCAATGTCTTTATCTAGCGCTTCCTGTTGCTCTGCCCGCTTGGCTTCGTCCCGGTAAAACGTTAGCTCGTCGGTCAGGGTCGTCAGGCGTGCGTCGATGGTCTGTTTCGTTGTTTTGAGCTCGCTTAGCTGCTCGGCAGTCAGTAGCTGCACCAATTCGACCGCCTGTTGCTTCTCCCGAAGGTTTTCTTCGTAAAGCTTATTCTGCGTGTGGGCCCGCTGACTAAGCCGACGGTAAATATCGGTACCCGTAATTTGCTCAAGCAACTTACTCCGC
Organism: Spirosoma rhododendri; assembly: GCF_012849055.1. Lineage (NCBI taxonomy): Bacteria > Pseudomonadati > Bacteroidota > Cytophagia > Cytophagales > Cytophagaceae > Spirosoma > Spirosoma rhododendri. The sequence goes on from NZ_CP051677.1 coordinate 1,497,299, forward strand.
TCCCCGGCCGACGCCCGCAGAAATTTGTCGAATGCTCCCTGCGCCAGCACCATCGACCGAATAAACTGCTCGTACGTCAGACCGATCTTCGTAGTGTTGAAACCAGGTACCTCCCGCTTCTTTTCGGTGAGCAGTTTTTCATCAGGTAACTCGGCTACTTCCATCTCGTAGTCGTTCCAGTTACCGTTGCGGTTTTTATTGA
>NZ_CP051678.1 GCF_012849055.1 Spirosoma rhododendri
TTCGATTCGACAGCAATTAAAATTGGATGTCTCAAAATTCGCTCGACCGTGAGACCTCCCGCAGTATCCCTAACGCCAGCTAACAGTGAATCTACGGCGGACTGAAGAGCTGCGACTAGTCCGGAAAGCCGATCTGACCCAAAAGCAGGAACTAACTATTCAGCCAGCGCAAATGCATACTCAAAGTCTGCAGTTGGGCCAGTAATCAACCCGTGAGTAAGCTGCTCTTCTTATGGAGCTAGCCCATGCTCTTTAATGACCCGTTAACAAATGTAGCCGCAACTGGGTATACAAGACACAACTTACTAAGCGGTTATGGTTTTGCTCGAGTTTGAGGAAAGTGATCCTGCGGGTCCTATCCAGACTTATAGACTGGGTATGCCTACGTTCACTGATTGTAGAAAAACGATCAGCTACCTTATTGGTCAGGGGTGGACGGTTCATTCGGTTCGATTGCTACGAGGCAACATAACAATACCCGTCTCCAGAAGCTTCTTCGCCCCGAATCAGCGTGTAACAGATCAGTTACTATAACAGGCCAAGCTGCTCTTAACGGCCAACTAGATGACTGGGAATGCAGCAACAAGTGGTCAGTTCACCTTAGCCTCCGCTATGGCTGCGGGGCTGAGTAGCGTCATTGGCCGAGTCACCACCGCTCCAATGATGTGGTGGTACGGGTACTTGTGCTGACACATCAGCCGAAACCGCTGTTCTTTTTGGGCCAATGAGTCCGCCCCGAATAGGATACAGGAAAAATAGGTGATGCTGGCAGTAAGATGCTGACTTAGGCGAGCCTCGAAGAGAACAGACGTCATATGATTAGCCGAGTAAAGAGCTAACTTATGGCCTAGTGTATGAAAAGCAAGCATTGTTGACAACTGGTTGGTCAATTTAGTTTACTGCCAATAATTACACTAATTGATTAGGGTATTCAAGTCAAAGTCGACTCCCCCAAGTAGAGCTGCCTAATTTCATAATTCTCTCCATTAGTGCTTGGTTTTGATTAGGCTCAGGACGGCTTCCATCTCAGCATCCTGCTGATGTATGTAGTTTTCGCAACTTTGACTGACGTTGTAGGTGGGCAATACCCCGCATCCATAAGCCATACTTCCTCGAGTAGCCACCGCTTGTTGCAGATCAACAATTGAAAAATGCATCCGGATCTTACTCGTAGGCAGCTCATAGTCCACCGACTTATGCCCGGTGTGACCATAGTAGCCCCCCATCGTTTCTTGACCAATCACTACCGCTTGGCCCTCACTGACCACCAAACTGGCAAACAACGAGCCTGCCGAGGCGACTGCGGGACTGATGAGCAGGTACAGCGTGCCCCTAAAGGCTAACGGGTTGGGCTGCCAGAGGGGGTTGTAGCGGGCAGCTTGGTAGTAACGACCTGGCCGATGGTGGGTAAACTCCTCAACCAATTCAGCCTCCAGTTCGGCCCGCTCCTCTTTTTTTTCTTCCACATAGTATTGGGGGAAGGGTACCTTTTGGAAGAAGGTGAACGCCGTTCTATTTTCTCGAAACGGCTGGTGAGCCAGATAAGAGAAGGTCACTAAATCATTGGGATCGTCGCCCCCCTGTTCTGGCGGATATCAACAATGAGGTGGCGAATGTACTGGTGCTTGATGACCCGAAAGCACGAATCCAACAACTGACGATAGCACCGATGCGCAGCCGCTTGTTCGCCCTTGAACTCGAAGGTGTTCACCGTCAGTAGGGCCGTTGAGGTAGATCGTACTAGCTGGAAGGTGTAGTCGGGGAGGTCCATGGGGGAGGGGAAGGGATTGTAACGTACTTGCCCCTGACTGGAGACCAATGACTGAGCGGCCACGGTGATCGAGTGCGGCGCTCGTTGGCCACACAAGTGATACTCCACCCGGAACGAATGACAGGGTCCATAGGCCAAGCGAAAGAACCAACTAAAGTGTTGGTTGATGCCGATCTGCTTACCAGCTGGGTGGTTGCCATCGGTGGTGTAGAATTGTTCAAGTCGAGCCAGTAGCTGGGCAACCGGTATCCCATTGATCTGATCAATGATAGCCCCTACCGGGATGGGACTACTTCGGGCGTCGCAGACCAATGCGCTATCCAGTAGGCGTACGGGGTACGGGAAAAAGACGGCTTGTCGAGCTAAGCGTTCAGTTGTGGAGTCGGGTAGATTGACCCAGTCGTGTAAGCTGCCCAGATAAGTAATAGCCGCCGTTAGATAGCTATAGAAAGCCACTAGATCGGTTGAGTCAGTGATTTGGTGCTGATAGTGAGCGAACACACTATCGACTTGGTTGGGGGTGTGGTATTTGTAGATACCGGCATGAGCCTGTTTGAGAATCTGGGTAAAGAGCAAGAAGTCCGTTTGAAAGCCCTTGCCAGTGGGCGCTTTCGGGGTAGAGCAGTAGGCAAAGAGGCTGCTTATGGCGACAGCAAGTATGGTTGATAGGCGTAGGCGGTTCATCAATGAGGCTGAATGATGCTTAGCCAAGATAAGCTGGGATGACTTAGAAAGGCGACTTGATTACCGCTGAATCAAGGTAAGAGAAGGGGCGTCGTTTTCTAGCTTACCACGCTAATTATAGCTAGCACATTCTCATTAATCGCTCCTCTGTGAGACAAACGACGTTTATTCTCACAGGGGAGAGAAAAATAGGTCCACAGTATGACTATAGACCTATCTCATTTTTGACGTTTTGCGTGCCAATAGCCAGCACAGTTATAAATATACCGTACAGTGGGAAACGTGGAGTATGCCTAACGGACCTATCACTTAGTATAATCGCTTGAAATAAGCCTTATTCTGAGAATACTTATTCAGTAGAGGATTAGCGAACGGAACTTAAGAGGGCCTTAAGTCTACTACCCTCGCTGCCGCCATAACACTGCCCAGCCTACTCAACGGTCGCTATTTTCTGAACCAGGTTGGAGGGAAAGTAACAGTTGAAGCCAGTCTGGTTTTGTAGATCCGCTAACAAGCTAATCGTTTCTACACTACTCAGGCCGATGGCTTCTCGGTGTTGATCGACTTGGGTCTTCGCCTGAGCCGTTAGAGAACTACTCAAGTAGCCGAAGTGCGTCTGCTGACCATTGGTTATAATAGCCATATACCAGTCATCAATCATGGCAAACTCGTAGGGCGAGATCTGTCCAGATTTCAGGGCCTGCATCAGCTTGGGCCGCACATGGGCATACACCGTATCGTTTAAGGCGTAGGCTTTACTAATCGAGTTGTGATGACTCAACATAACCGCAGCCCAGTAGCCATTGTGAATCAGGCGCTCTCCGGGATAGCCATACTGATCAATAATGGGCAAGAGTTGAGCCATTTGCTGCTTACTGTGTGGCGCAAAGCGCTTCTCGGCGTAGCGTTCTTGGGTAGCTCCGATGCGAAACAGGGCTAATAGGGCTTTTCGCTGATCCTTCTTAAACATCTTCTCAACCCGGGCCCGAACGGCCTGATTTCCCCCGGTTCGGTAGAGTGCTCTGAGCGAATCGTACTGTTGGTCAATAACACGCCACTGCGGATCGGCTTGGAGTGGCGTGAGCAAGGCATTTTTCTTGATGTCGCTCAGGGTCCAGCCCGTAGCGATTGCTTTCCGAAGATAGGTAAGCGCTTGGGACTTCTGGCCCACTTGTAGGGCTAGCTGGGTGGCCACCTTGTAGTCCCTGGAAAAGACGAACTGATACCGATCAAATACCTGATTGTAAAGCGCTAATGCTTCAGAATAGTGCTTGTGGGCAATAAGCTGTTGAGCTCGGGCAATAGTTTGATGGTAAGTTGTGTAGTCGTTTTGATCGGTCTTGACAGACGGACTAGCCGAAGGGAATATACTGAAGCAAGCGGCATTCAGCAGAGAGTAGAGGGTAATGAGGTAGTTCATACGAGCGGTTTACCCTCCCGACGCTGCTAGGGGTCAGACGGTTGTAAGCCGTTATGAAGTTTTAACAAATTAGCGCATAATGAAACTGGTCGAAAAAAACTTTTGGACTAGTGCAGTACTAACCGAGCCTGCACAAACCAGAAAATACGAATGGCAGTTAAGAGTGTTTGCCAGTCAGCGTCCGTTTCTGGCTTGGTGTGGTAAGCCGCGATGCCCTGTTGATAAGACTGGCTTACCTGAACCGTACTATCCTCACATTCCAGCAGCAACACAGGATGGCTCCGGATTAGTGGGTGCCCCGTGAAGGCCTCCAAGGCTTCCCCTGAATCGCTGTCAGTGCGTTTATGACTAGCCAGCAGAATTAGCCGGGGGCAACGGCCTTATTCTCCAGATGACGAATCGCTGCCTCAAGCGTGCTGGTCCGGTGAAGGAGAGCTTCCGGGAATGTGCGCGCTGTCATTCTAGCTATGACTAGAGCAACATTCTCATCGGACTCGATTAGTAAGATGGTGAAGGGAATATTCGGGCGGGACATGTCCAAATATACGCGACCTGTACGTTATATGCTACTTATAGGCTACCCAGTCAGTATATATTCCAATCCTTTTGGGCTTAACCCGGGTTATCTAAGCTGAGTAAACCGTCTAACCCATACTTGCTTATACGCATTGATGACTACCAGTTCTACCAGTCCGATCCTTGTAGTCGATAGCGATACAGATGACACGTTCTTGATCTGTACTGCACTCAGTGCCGTCGCGCCGACCCACCCGATATTATGCTTTACGACCGCCGCCAGCGTACTAACGCATCTGAAAGATAATGCAGAGAAACCCTTCCTGATCCTGAGTGAAGTGATGTTGCCCGGTATGAACGGGCTTGAACTAAGGCAGGCTATTGAAGATGACCCGGGCTTGCGCAAACGCTCAATTCCATTTCTATTTATGTCGAACCCCGCCGTGGATACCACTGTCAATAAAGCGTATGACTTGACTATTCAGGGCTTTTTCGAGAAGCCGGATAAGCATGAAGAGCTGAAGGCAATGCTCCAGGCGATCGTTAACTACTGGTCCTACTGCATCCCGCCCCGGTCCTAACAGAAGCACAACAGAGTAGCCTTAGCATTCACTGATGGCAACCCATCAATGGGTACCGTAAAACGCCTGGGGCCATGCTGATAGTCACTTTATTGAGCTTGGGTTAAAGAATAAAATAAGGCTCTTAGGGTGTAATAATCAAGTTAGCCGGGTCCAGTACCCACTTGCCCGTATGCGTATCGTGGACAAACTCGATAAAACCCGCTGTCGTTTGTATGCTGCCTACCGGAGCATCGCCTGACTGGTCAGTGGGCGAGCTGGTGATCTGTCGTATTTCGTATCGATACCGCGCTTGGTCAGCAGTTGGTTCGGGCAACTGTTCAACTATGGCGGCTAATTCGGATAAGGATACACGACGTTGAATTGTCAGGCATAATAAAGCGTTTACAAGGATTGAACTGAGTAGTAAGCCGGGGTTATAGATTATACGAAGTCTGCGTAGGCCGTTTTTTCGTGCCCCCGTATTTTCTGTACTCGCTATCCAACATAGGGTAGAAGATAAACTCATTTTCCTCGGCAACGTATTCTGCTACGTTGGCCTCACATATTTTTGCTCAATGTTTTTTACACCACTTCGCGTTGTTCAGCTTATTGATGTAGAGGCCGTACTGGTCTTTGTTGTTCCAGAAAGTGACAACGTTACAAGTGTTTGTTGTGCATCGTTCCTTCTTAAACATCTGTGCCGTTGCCAGCCTGGTAGGCTCGTCGGCTTTTCCAGGCACTAATACGGCATAATTGATGAAATTGCCTGGCATCTTTTCGCTAAGTATCACGTAACCGTAGCGGGGCATGTAAACTGTCGTATCTGCGCTTGGCGTAGTAGGAGTAACTTCACCCACTCGATTAATGTAATACAGCGGCAACCCTATAAAGAGAATCACTAGCAGGATAGCAACTATTAATGGCGCATTACTAATTGGTTTTTTTAACGAACGGGAACGCTGAAGCGACATGATAGCGTGGGTCTCAGACACAGAGTGTCAATGTAATCAAACCTAAGCAGCCAGCAACAAAATAGCCCTGTTCGTGAGACAAGTTGGCATCGATAAAGAGCGGGACACTTCATCAAAAGAATGCTAGAGTGACTATCAAGCTGTACCGATTTGCTGAGGAGGTACGCGCCTATCTTAAGAAAGCGACGAACACGCTCAAGTAGGATCATATAGCAGGAGCATAATGCAGTAAACAGGTCGAAGCAATGGGTAGTTTTAGCGGTCGTTCGCGCCACTAATTGACGTCTTTCGTATCTTTAAGCAACCCGCGTCTCGCTCAACTGCGCAACTCGTCGTCATGGCCCAGAACACACCCCCTGCCGCCCCAACATTACCCGAATTAATTAAGCACTACCAAGCACTCACCACCGGTGTTATCAACTTCGAGTTGTATAATCAAATGGTGCATACTCACCATTCTACCGCCATCGAAGGTAGTACACTGACCCTGTTAGAGACGCAGACCCTGTTGGAAAAAGGACTTACCGCGGGGGGAAACCCCTGGAGCACCATCTGATGGTTGTTGACCATCAGACCGCTCAACAGCAGGTCCTCGACTGGGCCACCCAACACGAGCCCCTAAACCGGGCCCGCCTACAGGCTATTGCCGCAGCAGTTATGCGTCAGACGGGCGGTCCGACAAACACCCTGTTATGCACGTTTGACTCCAGTCTGGGCGAATTTCGTACGGTCAGTGCCATGGCTGGCAGTCGTATGTTTATGGATGCCAGGAAGGTGCCGGCCGCCGTTGATACGCTGCTTAAAGAAATGAATACGTTATTGCCCGCGGCTAAAACCGTCCGGCAAGTCTATGATCTTTCCTTTAAAGTGCATTTTCAGTTGCTCAGCATACATCCCTTCGGCGACGGCAATGGACGTACTTCCCGGCTGCTAATGAACTATGTTCAGCAATATCATGGTCTGCCCTTGAGTTTAGTCTATGCCCACGATCGGACGGCTTATATTGCCGCCCTAGAAGAGTCGCGTCGGCAGGAGGACACCAAGCCGATAGCCGATTTTATGTATGGTCAGCTCACCCAATTTTTACTTCAGGAAACCGCTCGATTAAGCACCCCCCAATCGCCTAAGACAAGCAATCCACTGAAAAGTAAGGGGGGACTAACATTGCTTTTTTGACAGGTGACCGGCCCCTACTAGTTTGTGGATAAGCCATTAGTTTAAGCCAATTTATCGCACATGCATTTGCTTCGTGAATAGAGGGCTTCTCAAAAAACGCTTGATATTTTTTACTTCAAGGATCAGCAGCATCCGAAGAAGCCGCTCATCGCTATTGATTCGGCCAATTCGCTAACTCTCAAAACGGTTGAGCCATTTAATACCGAGTCCATACCGTTCCGCGTTGTAAACGCATGATAGCGCTGCTTTTATCGACTATCTACTGAACAACTAACCCACTGATCTCCCTCGTTTTAGACGTCAGCTTCTGTTCGATAATGAGGTAAGGTGCATAGGCAACGGGTATACCGCCACCCATCTATACTCACCCTGCCAACCATGAGAAACCACACCTCTCGACGGGAGAAAACTATGTTTGGTGTTTTCCTATTCCTGTTTCTCTCTCCTGACGCCTATGCGCAAGCCGACTCGCTGCTAAGCAGCCATCGGGTACTTCCAAGAACCCCCGCCCTAAAGCTGGATATTCCGTATCTGGATTATCCCTACCAACTCGATGCCCGCAAAACGACGGGGAATTTCTTCAACGCGTATGCCAATCCCAGCATGCAGCAATCACTGGCGTTGACCACTGACCTGTATGCCTCCGCCCACTTTGGCCTACAACGGGCCGTTGAACCGATTGGCAACAAAGCCGTCCGGACTCTTACGCGGGTAGCCGCCGTCTTGGCCACCGATGTTATCCTCTCCTATGCCCCCGGAGGCGATGGCTGGCTGCATGAAGAATACCACCGATCCCTACTAACCCGCCATCACACCCCGAGTAGGAACGATATGAACACGTTTCCTATTGGGGCTGAGACGGTCAGCGTGAGCCGGGTTACCGACGAGAACCTGGTCCGCTTCAAAGCCCAAAGCCCGGCTGATTTTATCCGATTACCCGTTGCGGGCATCGAAGGGCAATACCTGTTGGTGGAACGGTTACAGCGCCATAATTTTTTTTATAAACAAAATCAGCCGCACGAGATCCAGTATTGGTTATCCGTGCTCAATTCAATCCTGTATGTGAAGACCAGCTCCGACCCCAAACAAGTCGACCCACTGACGGATGAATTGAATGCCCACGAGCCGGACGTACGAACCCGTGACTTTACCGGCCTTGACTTCATGGCCTGGGCTTATGACCTTTTTCGACCGACCGAGTCCTATGCCGATCGGGGTACCCATCCTCTGGGGAATGGCATCAACCGCTACCGTAAAACGACTGATTTGACGGCTGCGGAGTTGCAGTACCTGAGAAAACAGGGAAATCTGCAATGGCTCAATGTACTTTCGCCCATGATGGTTGGCATCAGGCGCATCAATCTTAGCCCGAGTCTATCGGGGAATATAGCCCTGCAACACTGGTTAACTTCATTCGGCAACGACATTGCCCTCAAACTTTTTTTCCGTAAAGAGAGCCTGATAAAAGACCTCAATGCAGTTCTCACGGTGCATACTTACCATAATTTCAGTCATTATTTTCCAGCGGTGGAAGCTGAAGTAGTCGATTATGCGCTGGGGTCAACCAACCGAAGGTGGCTCGTTTCGCCCAGAGTCTTGCTAGGCTTGCAACCCTCTGACCAGCAATTCACTACGGCCAAATCCGAATTTGTGGGGTTACTAGGCGGTCGGCTCGATTTGAGGCTACATAAGAATTTGTTTCCCTATGTTGACTTTGCCCTAAAAAGTGATGGCTGGGTCGGGGGCAACGAATTTCTGGTCAGTAATTTCAGCTGCCGAGTGGGTCTCTCTTGTCGTTTTTTTGACTAAGCCAGGGTCGCTGCGGGACCGTGCTGAGCCTTGGGCTGAAATGGCCATGCCAAGCGATAGGCCTTCGCGTCTGACTGGCCGTCATTTGCACTAAGCGGTGTAAATAGAGCATTTCACAAAACGCTCTCATTTCGTTTATTGAATGAATGACTGAATAAACGCTAAGCTGGTGGTCCAGGTAAGCTCTCTATACCGTTCGTTGGCCAGCTGAGTATGGTGGGTGGTGAACATCGAATACAGGTACTGCCCCTGTTGCCATTTGGCATATAACTCCTGTTCGCCGGCGGGGTAATCGGCTCGTTGTCTTTTTATATGCTGGGCAAAATCGTCCAGACTCGCTAGCTGATGAAGCCTGAACGTCTGACCCGTTGCCTGTTTCACATCTTGCCACAGCCCCGTTGGGCTGATCTGAAAAGAGGCAATCTGTAGGTTCCGAGGGGTCTCATCGTCCAGCGCCACTTCAGCAGTGAAAGCCGCCGTGTCGTCCATCGTGGTGAAATCCAGTGGCCAGTTTGCCTTCTCGCCCCAATAACCGATGCTCTTTTCTTTCAGGTTTAAAACCGGCGTATTATACTGAAGTATATCGGCAAAAGCCCCGTTGAAAACCGAAGTGGCTTGTATGGACGTCTGGTCGATGTAGTCTCGAAAGGCTCTTCGTAAATCAAAATTTCGGTTTTCGCCCGGCATCAGATCCATATAATCCGTGCAAAAGTCAGAGGGAATGAAGCGAGGTACGCCAGCCTGGAGAGCCCCATTCAGAATTCGCTTTTGTAAATCAACAATCACATCACCCAAACCCGCCAACGCCGACACCACGCAGCCAGCGCCCTTACTTGCCTTAACCAGGGCATCGACGTTGTCCATATCTACTTCCTCAACAGTGGCTCCCAGTTGCGCGAGTGTTCGTAGTTTTTCGGGGTCGGTGGCCGTTCGCACCACAGCCCGTACGGACGCCCCTCTTTTTACCAGTTCGCGCACGATCCGGGTTCCTAAATGGCCGGTTGCCCCGAACATGACAATAGTGTTTTTCATCGCTCTTTTCGTTTTACGGATGCATGGATTAATCAGGCCAGAAAACTTAACACGGCATCAAGCACCTGCTCAGGTTGCTCTTCGAACAGGTAATGACCACTGTCTAAAATCCCGACTAGTCGCAGGTCTTTAGCCACGTATGGTAACCCCATTTTCATGTAGCTATAACTTACATAGCTGCCAATGCCTAATACCGGCATGGCGAGTGGGGGATACGTTTTAGCATCGTCTATATCTTGTTGAAAGGTTTGATACCACGCATTCGCTGCCCGAATGCTCTCGGCGTCATTGTACGAACCGGCATACACCGCTCTTTCCAGGGAAGACATCTTGCTATCGTCAAGCATGACATATTGAAAAAGCCAGTCCAGCAAGTACTGGAAACGCCCCGCCAAGAGCTTTTCCGGCAGTTCTTTTACCTGATTGAAACCCATCCACCAAGCGTAGGGTCTATCCGCATCCATTTTCCCGGCAAATGTACCCGGAGCGGGGATCAGACTCATCTGCAGGATACCCTCCGTGGGGTGTGAGCCATCCAGGACAATCAGCTTTTGGGTGAGCTGGGGATAATTAAAGGCAAAACTTATGGCGACCATACCACCGATGTCGTGACCCATTATGTACGCTTTTGTCAAGCCCAGTTGCTCCAGCAAGGCCGCAATATCGGCGGCCATTGTTTTCTTATCGTAGCCGGATTGGGGTTTCTCCGAGCTACCCATCCCTCGGAGATCCACAATAAGGACACGGTACGTTTTGGCCAGCTTCAGGGCAACCGGCTTGTACGAAAACCAGGTCTGCGGCCAGCCCGGCAAGCAAACCAATGGCGTGCCCGTCCCCCCTTCGACATAATGGAGCCGTACGCCATTCAAGGTGGCATACTGATTCGTAAAGCCCGGAAAGTGGCTAAGTAAGTCCTCGTCAGAATATAGATTCTGATCTATCCCTAGGTTCTCGTTGTGCTGAGTCATTGCTTCTTGTTTTAGCGACTCAAAACTACCAGGGGTATCGGCTGATGAAACTACCAAATGGTAGGGAATGCCAATCAGCGAATTTTTTTTCGGATTCGGCTTAAGGCATTAGGGGTAATGCCAAGTACAGCGGCTATCTGCTTGACGGGCGCTTTTTGGATGAGCTGGGAATTCTTCAGGAAGTTCAGATACCGTTCCTCAGCCGACAGCGTTTGGAAATTCATAATCTGGTCGATCATTCGGATAGTGGTAGCCTCCCATAGTTTACGGCCGAATTCTTCCCAGGCTGCCACCTGACCGTATAAAAAGTCCATGTCCTTTTTGTCGATCACGATCAGCCTCGTTTCTTCGATCGCTTCAATGTTGAATCGGGAGGGTGCCTGGGGATGGAGGCTTGAGATTTCCGTGAAAAACTCATTCTCAAACATCACCCAAGTAGTGTTCTCTTGGGCAAGAGCTTGGTAGAAAAACCGGACGCCCCCTGACACGATGAAGAAGTATTGATTGGCAATTTGTCCCTTTCTCAACAGCAGCTTACCCTTAGCAATTTGTCTTTCGCGGCATCGGGACAGCACGAGTTGCAGGTCCCGCTCATCGATCCAGATAAGGCCTTTGATAAATCGAATTAACTCGTCCATTGCGCCTGTTTACGACTTCTTGTGGCAGGGAAGTGTCTAAAAGGCAAAAGTAGTCGTTCTTGGATACATTTTTGACTTATCGCTTAAAACGCTGGTAATAGGGCGCAGGGAGTCGTATCCGGCGTCCTCAGCTACCAGGTAAATCCGCTAAAAAGTAAGAGTTGGCTGCTGGAAACAGGTCGAGCTCGCGCATTCGGAATAGACCAATTCAATACCACACGGAGAGGGGGGCGTAGTATCGATCGGGTGCGAATAGACTAGGCCTATACGGCAGCCCAGTGTCTCGGCTTGCTCGAGCATATCGAATAAGCGGGTTACGCCCACCACGTAAAAAGCATCACAGAGCAGATTGCCATAGCGCCAGTCGGCAGAATCGCGCTGGGCCCGGTCAGCCTTAGCCAAATACTGTTTGTAGAGTTGAAAGCCATTCATAACCGTAAGTATTTTAAGTACAAGTACACGTTTACTTCTAGTAAGAATAGAGTACTTATACTTATCACATACTGTTAGATCTTTAAAATGCAATTAAAAAAATAATTAAATAACTAACTGTCAGCTAATTATAGCTAAGTACAAATGATACATGCTGCAGGTAAAGAATTGGGCGTGAGCTCAATTCGGCTCGTCATCTACTAGGTAATAATACATATTAACATATAGTATGTTAATATTCAGGCATTTATAAAAAGTTAAAATGATCAAGTACACATGTATTTAATTAGGATGTATCGACTTTTTGACACTATATTGTATACATATTTAGACAAGTATATACTATGCATTTAGAATCCACCGTTTGGCGATTTATGCCTCTACATGACCTTGCTTGCCTACAGGTAGTAGCCTATAGTACTATCACTATCGACAGCTGGTTAATCTTCCTTAATTAAGCCTACCTTACCTGAAGTCTACTACTTCTATCCGCCAAGCCGATACAAAACCTGCTGCCAAGCCCAGCGGGTTTTTAGTTTAAAAAAACGACGGCCAGTTGACCGGGCCGCCGGGCGGCGTCGTTTCACTAACGAGCATCATCATTGACTCTCATAAATCATCGACTCGCCAAAACGGGCGATTAATCAAACACTATCCCCGAGCTGTTAGACTGTAAATTTCTATATGATTTTTGTGCAGTTGCGACCAAAAAGCTAAAGGCCCAACTGATTAATGGTTGGGCCTTTAGCTTTGTATAATCTTAGTCAACTGGCTACTGCCGGATCAGCTTGACGGTCTGGTGCTGCGTGGCCGTGCTCACTTTCAGGATGGTCATGGCCCGACCAGCCGGAATCGGAACCACGACTCGCTCCGTGCCGGACACCTGCGGAAGCTGCTGCCGATGCAAGCGATTCCCCGCCAGATCAGTCAGACTCAAGTCCACCGCCTGGCCGGCCACTCCGCCAATCAATACCTCGACCGACTCACCGATGACCGGGTTGCCCAGTACAACGACTGACAGCGGACTACCCGCTTCCGCCACCGCCTGACGACCGTTCGGATTGGTCGCACAGGCGGCCAGCCAGTTGAAGCGGTAGCTCGCCGGCGTGCCGCCTTGAGTCGCCGTCAGGGTGATGGCTGGGTTGTCGGTGTAGAGCCGTAGCGCGTAGGGACCCGGTGCGGTAGTGGTGACTAGCTCGTTGGTGACACCGAAGCTTACCGGCGCGCCCGTCAGCCCGGTGTAGACCGGCGAGAAGCTCAGTTGCCGCTCACCCGCGCTCAGCGTCTCGCAGCGTACGCCCGTCACGCCGGCGATGGAGAACCCGCCCGGTGTGGGGTTGGTTGAAGCGGGCTGCACCGTCAGCACAAAGCTGGTACTGGCCGACAAACCACCCGGATCGGTCGCACTCACCTGTACCGTCGACGTGCCTGCCTGGGATGGGGTGCCCGTGATGGCGTTCTGAGCCGCCGAGAAGCTCAGGCCAGCCGGCAGGCCGCTGACGCTGAGTTGCAGCTGATCGTTGTCGGGGTCAGTGAACGTACCCGCCGGAATAAACAGCGTGTAGCCCTGCCCAGCCTGCGCCGTCTGGTTGCCCAGCCCCGTGCCCACCGTGGGTGGGCGGTTACCCGTCGGGGGCGTGGTCGGCTGGTTCGTACAGCCGGCCAGCCAGTTATAGCGGTAGGTAGCTGTCGCATTAGCCTGAACGGCTTCCAGCGTAATGGTCGGATTATCGGTGTACAGCTGCAGCGTGTAGGGACCAGGCGTCGTCGTTTCACTACTTTCGTTGACAACCCGGAAGCGTACCGGCTGCCCGTTGAGGCCGCTATATACCGGGCTAAAGCTAATGCGTCGCTGACTACTGCTTACGGCTACGCAGGAGAGATTAGTGACGCCGGTGATGGCAAAGCCAGTCGTGGGGGGAACAGGCACGTCGGGTGCACTGACGGTAAAGACCACAGCGGTGGTTGCCTGCAGCCCATTCGGATCGGTTGCGGTAATCGTAGCGCTGGTGGTGCCACTCGTTGTGGGACTACCACCAAGCTGACTGCCCGTCAGCACGATGCCGGCTGGTAATCCGCTGGCCGAGAAGCGCAGCGGCTGCCCATCGGGGTCCGCGAAGTAGCTGGTCAGCACCAGTTGATAGGGCTGGTTTTGCTGGAGTGGCTGGGCCGGAATGGCCGACGCAACAGGGGGGCGATTGGGACTCACGTTGCCAATACAGGCCGCCCGCCAGCTATAGCTGTAACGAGCTTCGGGGCTACCGGCCTGCGTTGCCGCCAGGGTCACGACCGGATTGTCCGTAAACAGGCGGACGGTGTACGGAGCCGGCGCGGCCGTAGCGGCTACTTCATTAACCACGGCCAGGCTCACCGGACTGCCATTGAGCCCGCTATACTGGGGCGCGAAGGTAACCAGGAACTCCCCCCGCGTGGCATCGACCAGCTGGCACTGTTGGGTGGTGACGCCGGTGATCGCAAAGACGCCGGCGCGAATCGTGACGATGACCGGCGGGGCGTCAGCGCTGGTGCAGCTGCCGGTGCTGCAACGGGCCGAGATGGTGTAGGTGCCGGGTTGGGTCACCGTGTAGATGGTTCCGGCTGGCTGACCACTACCGCCCTGTACGAGCCAGTTGATCGCCCCCGGGCAGCCAGCAGCGGTTACTGAGATGGGCTGGTTATCCGTCGCCGGAGCTGAGGCCTGCAATGTAGGGGCAGCCAGTGCCGTCTCACTGGTAACCGTTGTCTGAGCGATGGCCGAGCACCCGCTCGGAGCCGTTACCGTTACCGAGTACACCCCCGCCGTCAGTACCGTAGCCAGTGACCGGGTAGCCAGCTGGGTTGCTCCGGCACTGAAGCGGAAACTGACCCCAAACCCGTTTTCGCCCGCAGCCAGCGTAACCACCGGGTTGGTACAACTTAGCGGGCCACTGTTGACCAGCGTCGCCACGGGCAGTGGGTCAATGATGATTGAACCGGTGGCCGTAGCCGTGCAGCCCCCGAGCTGACGTACTGGTAGACAACGCTATGCGGACCAGCGGACAAATTGCCGGGGATCAGTTGCGTAGCGGGTAGGCCATCGATGGTAAACGTACCCCCCGCCGGACTACCAACCAGGGTAATCGGCGCGGCACACTGCCCCAGCCGACCGGGTAGGCCCACAATTGACACGGCCACCGCTGGCCGTATGGTCACGGCAATTGTTGACCGGGGCCCTTCGCAGCCATTGATCGACTGGCTCACGTAGTAGTAGCGGGTGGGTGGTTCGCTTTCGGCCGTCGAGGGGGTCGGGTAAACCGGTGACGGCGTACCACCCACGGCCTGGGTATACCAGCTAAGAATGCCATTCGGGGCGGTGGCCGTAGCCGTCAGGGGGCTGGCGAGGGCACCCTGACAATACACAACGGGTGTCGGGCTGACGAGTGGCGCGGAAGGTACCGGGTTGACGGTTACGGTTATCACAGCGCGCTCACTCTGACACCCCTCGGCGCTGGTCTGACTCACGGAGTAGCGAACTGTACCGGTAGTGCTCGTCGGGGGGTAGGCGCACCAGTCAATGGTTGGCCATCGGTCCCGTACCAGGTCAGCGTGTTAGTGGAAGTAACCGTTGCACTCAGCGGAGAAGCGGGTGCCAGCTGACAATAGGTAACGGGTGTGGTAACGGCTGGGCTGGGCGGCAGCGCATTGATCGTCACCGTAATCGAAGCCCGTGTGCTACTCTCGCAGCCATTGACCGTCTGGCTCACGTAATAGATCTCACTGGCCTGGGTTGAGGGCGTCAACTCGATAGAGGGTACCCCACCCGAAGCCTGGGTGTAGAAGTTAAGTATACCACCCGGCGACGCGGTTGCCTGCAAGGGCTGGGCGACCGCGTTCTGGCAATAGGTTACCGGAGTCTGTACCGCAGGCGGATTGGGTCGGGCGTAGACCGTATAGGTAATGGCCGCCCGGCTACTCTCACAACCACTGGCGTTCGTCTGACTGACGTAAAACACCTGCGAACCGGTTGATGCCGTCCCGACCTGCGGGGCCGCGGCCAGACTGGCCGATGTGGGCGAGGTATACCACTTGAGCGTACCCGTAGCCGTCACGCGGCTCACCAGTGATACCGGTGCGCCCCCCTGACAGGCACTGGCCGGACTGGTGGCGGGCGCTACCGGCAGTGCATTGATGGTCACTGTAATCGGAACGCGGTCGCTTTCGCAGCCACTGGTATTGCGCTGACTGACCTGGTAGGTGCTTGTTCCCGGATTGGTCGTTGACGGGGTTGGGGCCGTACTACCCAACGCCGTTCCCTGACTAGTGTACCAGTTGAGTGTATTGCCCGATGTAGCCGTCGCTTGTAGCGGCTGCGCGGTCGTATTCTGACAGTAGGAAACTGCCGTATTGGTAACCGCCGGTGCCGGTGGGGCTGCGTTGATGGTCACCGTCAGCGGTGTGCGCGCACTTTCACAGCTGTTGTTATCCGTCTGGGTGACGTAGTAAGTCGTCGAACCGGCCGTACTGGTCGAGGGCGTAACCGTGGTGGAAGGCGTACCGCCACCGGCAGCGGTGTACCAGCGCAGGTTCTGGCCGGAAGCCGTCAGTGGGGCCGCCGTCGCATTCTGACAATAGCTGATGTTGGTTGTTGTGGGCGCGTTTGGCAGGGGATTGATGGTGACCGTCAGCACAGCCCGGGGCCCTTCGCAGCCGTTGATTGTCTGGCTGACGTAATAGGTTGTTGATCCGACCGTTGAGGTTGGTGGCGTCGGGGCGGTAGCACTGCCTACGCCCCCGTGCTGGCGGTGTACCACTTCAGGTTTTGTCCTGTCGCCGTCAGGGGGGCACGCCCGTTGTGCCCTGGCAGTAGGCTAGATTCGTTACCCCCGGTGCGGCCGGTACTGCACTAATGGTAAATCCGGCACTTCGAGGGCTGTTGTAGGTAGAGTTAGTGGCGGATACTCGTGTAATACCGACCGTGTAAGTCCCGGTAGGCAGACCGGCCGGAATGCTTAGATTATCGGAATACGACCCGGGCACCCAATTGACGGTTGTCGGTCCTTTTACCGATACCGCCGACCCATTCGCGTTATATAAGTATAACGTGTACGTTCCTGTGCCAACAAACGAATGTACGTACGAAACCGTAACTGCCGCACCAGCACAGACGGGATTGGGATTGACCGCCGTAATAACGATCGATTGCGCGCTGGCCATGCCTGCATGCAACAACAGTAGTGCCAGGACACCCTGGTAGAGTACGAGCTTTACGACGGTGTCGGTCAACAAGGTTATTCTTTGTAGCGTGTGTTTCATAAGCTGATCAATTTGCGGCAGCCATTTATTAGCTGTTAGCAAAAAAAGTTAGCTTATTGTTATCTACTCTCGCATAAAGGCAAATACGTATATCAGCTATATTTATTTGTATGTGAAGCCTGATTAAGCCGTAGAGCAGCACTCCTGTGGTAGCAAAAACCCAAGCGGGTTAGCCATCGACTTGCTTTCGGTAACGCTTCTTTTTCAGCCGTTGGCTAACATAACCGCCCGGATACGGTCAGTCAAAGCATCTCTCCGATCCGCTCGTTAGTTGTTCCCCATTCTATTCACTTTGTAGCTTGATATGATGTTAGACGGTTGCCGCGATGTTGCAGATCGCATCCAGCATTAGCTTCAGTTGTGACTGTCCGCTGGTTCAGACGAGCGTTTTCTCATAAAATGCTAGGTTAATGACGCCCTAGCGCTCGCACAATTAATCGTGTCGTGCCGTACTTTTGCAGGGGGTAACCCTATTCCCGTTGCCTCTTCTAGATGACTGGCTCTCTGCGTTGCGCGATTATCGAAGACGAACCACTGGCTCAGGAGCTACTCCAAAAATACGTCCGGCGTGTCCCCTCGCTGGACCTGGTAGCCACCTTCGACGACGCCATTGCCGCCTTCGAGCGGCTACCCGCCCTACAGCCCGAGGTTATTTTTCTGGACATCAACATGCCCGAAATGACGGGGCTGGAATTTTTACGGGCCTATCCCTCACCCCATCCCTTGTCGTGATGACAACGGCCAATCCCCATCATGCCGTGGACGGGTTTGAGCTGGGGGTGGTCGATTATCTGCTCAAACCTATTGCCTTCGACCGGTTCCTCAAAGCCATTGGCCGGGTTAAAGAGCGGGCGCCCAAATCCGTTCTGCTCTCATCAGACACCGGGTTTGTGTCTGATGAGAGCAGAACACTTTCGGCCATTGGGCCGGTAGCGGTTGACTCACCGGCCGCCGAATTCATCTACCTCAAGACTGACAAGAAACTTGAACAGATCCACCTCCATGACCTGGTCTACGCCGAAGCGCTGGGCGATTATATCAAGGTCTTTCTGCCGGATCGGTTCGTGGTGACGCATCTGACAATGGCCAGACTGGCCGAAACCCTGCCTCCGGACCGCTTTCTGCGGATCAACCGGTCGTTCATTGTTCAGCTCCGTCACGTGACAGTGCTGGAAGGCAACTCAGTCCGCTTATCAACCGGCGAGAGTCTGGTGGTGGGGCCAAACTACCGGGATGCTGTTAAAGAGCGGATCCGGCGGGAGCAGATTGGCTAACCGGTGGGGTTTCCTAGCGCATACGGTCCTTCTCGTCATCGTTGCCCAGTGTCGCGGGCCGGGCCATCTTAACGGTCTTTTTACCGAAACTATAGCTGAACGACACTTTGACGCGCTGGCTGTCATTGTAGCTCCGCATGGTGAAGTTCACCTGCCCGTAGTTCGATTCCAGTCGGCTGGCCATCGTCCGGAATACGTCGCTTACGTCGATCCGCAGGGTCGCCTGTTTGGCCAGCAGGGATTTCGTTACGCTCATCGATACACCCCAAAGCCTTTCTGGGTGAACAAGCCCGACCGGGCGGGCGACATGTAGTGCGCCGTCAGCTCGTATTTCCAGTCGCGGGGCAGGGTAATGATGTTCGACGACGTAGCCGTCACCCACAATCCGGTGGCCTGATAGCGGCTCAGTTCGTTAACGGGGCTGCTGGTGTAGTTGCCCATGCCCATCAGCGTGGTATTCGTCTGCCAGACTTTCGTTACGTTCTTGGCGTAGGTCGCGCCCAGATAAACCTCATGCCCGTGACGCAGATTATCCATCACCTGGGTGTAGACCAACGTGGCCGGATCAGCGCGTAGTACGGTGGTCATCTGATCGCGGATGTACGAATAGTTGGCGAACAGATTCAGACTGCCGAGCGAATAAACCGCGTCGAGCGTGTGGGCGAAGGACGGGCGAATCAGCGGATTCCCTTCGATGATCGTGTACGGGTCGATCAGGTTGCGGTAGGGAACTAGGCTGCTGAGGCTGGGACGGCTTATTTTCCGGCTAACCGTCACGCCCCACGAGTGTCCGTTCGACAGGCTTCGGTTCAGCCCCATACTGGGGAATAATCCCGCATAGCTGCGAGCCAGCGCCGATTGAGTCAGGTGC
Source organism: Spirosoma rhododendri (assembly GCF_012849055.1). Classification (NCBI taxonomy): domain Bacteria; kingdom Pseudomonadati; phylum Bacteroidota; class Cytophagia; order Cytophagales; family Cytophagaceae; genus Spirosoma; species Spirosoma rhododendri. The sequence continues at coordinate 19,418 of NZ_CP051678.1, forward strand.
TGCTCGGTCCGTTCGACCCGTAGTCCAGCCTGCCACGACCAGCCGTGGCCAAACGAATGGCTCAGGTTCGAATACGCAGCGTAGGTATGCTCCTGATAGAGCCCCGCCTGACTGAAGGCCGGATCGAACTGGTACTGGCCGTCAACAAGGTTGTCCTGCCGAAGCGTGTTGTCATTGCGGATAAAGACGTACTTCGCGCCCAGGTCCAGCCGCCAGTTGCTGCCCAGCACGGGGGTACCGTAATCAAGCTGGCCGATCAGATTTCGTTGCTGATTCGGGTTCAGAATACGAAGCCGGGTCACCGGACCGCTGGCGACCTCATCCGCACCGATACGCTGATAGGTAATGAGTTGGGACGCGTCTACATCAACCAGTGACTCGGTCACCAGAACGGTCAGCTCCCTGGCTTTCGTCGGACCGAAGCTCGCTTTGTAGCTCAGGTTCAGGTCATAGACACTGGCCTGGTCCAGCCCGGCATTTTCCGTGCGGATCGTCGAGTCAACGAGCGGTGCGGCTATAGACCGGGTACGGGTGTCGGTATTCCGATTGTCCCGGCGCCAGTTGCCATTCAGCCGCAGACTCAGCACGTGCTGGGGGTTAAAAGCATAGTCGAGACTTAGATTCGTCGCCAGTGAGCGGTAGCGGTTGAGGGTAATCAGGTTATTCTGCTGCGTAATACCGGGGAACGTCCGGTTCAGGTCCTGAGTCGAATACGATGTCGAGGGCAGGGTAGCGTTGAGACTGCCGAACACCGTCCATTTCCCCTGCCGGTACGTCAGCGACCCATTGGCCGACGAACGACTATATTGGCCCTGCGAATACGTCAGCGTCGAGCGGCCATTGATGCCCTGCTCCCGGCTCTTTTTGGTGATGATGTTGACGACCCCGTCCACCGTCGCGTCGTAGCGGGCCGACGGGTTGGTGATGACTTCGATGCGGACAATATCTTCGGCCGAGAAGGTTTGCAGAAAACTGGCCAGACTCCCCTGCCCCAGCTGCCGCCCATCGACCAGCACCAACACGTTGGCCTTATTGCCCACGCTGATCGTTCCGCCGTCGTAGCGGACGCGGGGGATGTACCGGAGTAGGTCTTCCGCTTTGTTGCCGCGTGTAATCACGCTGCCTTCTACGGTCAGCACGATCCGATCGGCCTGCTGACTAACCAGGGATTGCGGTGCCTTTACGGTGACTTCGGCCAGGTTACGGGCGCTGGCGTCCAGAGTCAGCACCCCCAGGTCAATCGTTGGTGTATCCGCGTTTAGCGTCAGCACGGCCGAATACCGGTCGTTGTACCCCACGGCGCTGATCCGGGCGCGGTACGTTCCCGATGCGAGTTTATCCATTCGGAAGCGCCCGGCTTCATCGGTGATGGCCCCTTTGACGATTGATGAATCAGCGGATTGCAACAGGGCTACACTGGCGTACAGCATGGGTTGATTGGCGGTATCTGTGACCCGGCCGGTTAGCTGGTGCTGGGCGAGGGTCTGTAGGGAGAGAAGGAACAGAAAAAAGGTCAGACGTGCGTTCATGGGGTAATTTGTGCTGCGTGATTGATGAGGCAAACCTACCCTTACCCCATCGGCAGGCCCAGTTAATTCGGTGAACCCGCTGTTCTTTTCGATCAACCTTTCTCGCTCATGTTCATCGAAAAAATGGGCAGGTTGGTCGAAAAAAGGGGGACCAATCCCGCGAACACGCGATGTTTGACCCATGAAATTTCCCCGCATCCAACAACCCTTTCTTACCACGTCAGCCCGTGGGATACTGGCGCACGCCGTCGTTGTTGTCACCCTGTACGTGCTGGTCAATGCCGACGGGCTGGCGGTCAATCTGCGTTACCGCTACGACGGCATCGGGCAATGGTTCACGTACGGGCAGTTCGGGTTGCAGTTGGGTATTTACTATAGTTGGGGGTACTGGCTTTTTCCCCGCTACCTCTACCGGTTCCAGCCACTGCCGCTGCTCGGTCTGGTGCTACTCACCTACATCAGTGCCTATCTGGCTAACTATGCCGGTTTCGCCTGGCTTCATCAGACCGTAGGCTTCCCCGATACGGTTTCTTCGTCGTTGCCCCGTTCAAGTTTATGGTTGAACCTGACCGCTATGTGGCACCGGATGGAGCGACACGGCCCACTTGGCCTGTTTACCAATGTGTCCTTATTTGGCTGGAACTTCCTGCTCTCGTTTGCTTATCCAGCCTTACTGCTGGCGATCAAGGCGCTGTACGACAACATGGCCGCCCAGATCAGCAACGCTCAGCTGAAACAGCAAAACGTACAGCTGGAACTGGGCTACCTGAAATCGCAGATCAACCCTCATTTTCTGTTCAACGTACTCAACAGCGTGTACGCCCTGACGGAAGAGGATTGCCCGCCAGCCGCACAGCTGGTCCATCAGTTGTCCGGCCTGATGCAGTATACCCTATACGAAACGGCCGAGCCGACCGTACCGCTGCAAAAGGAGCTTCAGTTTATCCGGGATTATATCGCCCTGGAAAAAACCCGGACGGGCAACCGGGTTGATCTTCAGCTATCGCTGCCCGACACCATTGACGAAACCCGTCACATTGTCCCGTTTGTGCTGATTCCTTTCGTGGAGAACGCCTTCAAGCACGGGGTTCAACGCAGTGCGCGCAAATCCTGGGTCCGGTTAGCGGTAGTAGTCGATGAGGCTGGCCTGCAATTGACTATCAGTAACAGTAAACCCGCCAGGCCGGAAGCCAGCGTCGGTGGATTGGGGCTGACCAACGTGAGAAAGCGGCTGGATTTATTGTACCCGGACCATACGCTTCGCATCACCAGCAAGCCGGATGAGTACCAGGTCGATCTGAGGCTTCCGGTTATGGTAGTCACTAAGGGCGCCAATGCAGTGGCATGAGTGGGTAGTGACACGGCTACTTTTGCCCATTCGACAGTAGACATAGACGTTAATGATAGGCAGAAATGCGATCCATGGCCCATCAGCTATTTGGCGTGCTATCGTCCTGCTGGTTGCTGGTCAATCCTGCCTGGGTAGCGTATACTTTCTCTTTGTATGAGCCAACTGCTAGCCCTTGGGGGTGCCTTGTTCAGGATCAACACCCTATTGACTTGTCCTGAAAAATGTTGACCATTAACAATCAACTTATGGACAGACTTGTTAGACTACGTATGAAAAAGCCAACCGGTGTCGTACGGCAGATCGTCGCCCAAATTCTACTGGGCGAACTCAACATTGACCAAGCCGCTGAGCGCTTGAAAATCAATTGTCAGCTGGTACAACACTGGGTCGAAAAGATTGAAGATGAGGTTGACGCCAGTAAGCGGCCGGCTCCAATCGACACAAGTCCACCGCCCCAACCGACATCAGTTCCTCAGCGCACCCGGAAGAAGAAAGAACCAGAAGTAGATGAGCTGCGAGCTAAAGTCCAGGCTCTTGAAGAACAACTGGAGGTAGCCAACTTCAAAGCGCTCTATTACTCAACCTTAGTCCGAGTGGCTAAATACGAACTGGGGGTGGACGTCGAAAAAAAGTCCGTTACCAAGCCATCCGGTTCATGTTGACGAATCATCCCACTATCTCAATTCGTCAGCTAGAGGGTGTGCTTGGCTTTACCCGGCAGGGCTACTACCAATATTGGCAACGGCAGACTGAGCAACAGGACGATCTTAACGTGCTACGGTTAGTGAGACCGATTCGGCGGGATCATCCCCGCATTGGTGGCCGTAAGCTCTACAGTTTGTTGCAGAAAGACTTTTTGGAAAGGGGAATAAAGCTAGGCCGGGATGGGTTCTTCGAGCTTTTAGCTCGGAATAAGATGCTGATTCGCCAGCGTCGACGACGCGTAAAGACCACTTTCTCGGGTCATCGCCTGCGCAAATACCCTAATCTAATTAAAGAACTAGTTCCAGACCGGCCTAACCAACTGTGGGTAGCTGACATCACGTATTGGTTTACGCAGTACGGCTGTCTGTACATTTCACTGGTAACAGACGCCTATTCCAAACGCATCATGGGCTACTGCGTTGGCCCCACGTTGGCAACGGCTTACTGCCGGGAAGCCCTGCAAATGGCCCTCAAGAAGGTCAATAAACGAACGGCCAAAGCGCTGATTCATCACTCGGATCGGGGCATTCAGTATTGCAGCACAACTTATACTGGGTTGCTGGATGATTATCAAGTTCAGATCAGCATGACTGAGACGGGTGACCCTTTGGAGAATCCCGTTGCCGAACGCGTCAATGGCATCATTAAAAACGAATATTTAGCTCATCTGTCTCGTCCTGAAATAGCTTTACATTAAGCTCATCAGGATGACCAATAACAGGAGGAGAAAAACGACCGCTGGCATCGGAAACCGACGGCCTTATCAGCGTCTAACCGAAGCCCAGAAGCGAAACATTGTTGGTGAAGTCAACCAAGGGCTGATTGGCATACGAGCCGCCTGTCGCAAGTATGGACTCAACCGTAATACATTGAGAAGTTGGCGGGTTGAGCTTTCTTTGCTAACGCCGGAGGAAACTCTCCCTACCGAGCTATCACCCGACATGACTGATCCGCAACCTAATTCAACATTGAGTCGGCAAGTCAAAGCGTTGACCAAAGCCCTCGCCCAGGCCCAACTCAAGATCAGTGGTTATCAGACCATGATCGAAGTAGCTGAGGACAAATTGAAAATTAAAATCCGAAAAAAGTCTGGTACCAAACGGTCAAACGAATGAAGCAAAGTCATCCTCACGTGAGCCTGGAGGAGCTTTGTGACCTGTTTGGTGTGACGCGTCAGGCCTATTATGAAGCGGCCGTTCAGGAGAAGAAAACGAGCGTCGCCCATATGCTCGTGCTTCGATTGGTCAGCGATCTACGCCGAGATATGCCCTTACTGGGCACCCGTAAGCTGTTTTACTTATTGCAACCCGAACTGGAACAACACCAGATTAAAATGGGACGAGATCAACTGTTTGATTTGCTGGGCTTTCATGGCCTATTGATTCGTCGGCGCAAACGGATGGTCAAGACAACGGACTCCTACCACTGGCTGAAGAAGTACCCGAATCGGATCAAGGACATAATCGTAGATGGGCCAGAACAATTATGGGTCAGCGACATAACATACATTAGGACTGTTAATGGCTTCAGCTACCTGAGCCTCGTCACCGATGCCTACTCCCGTAAGGTGGTTGGTTTCAGTCTCTATCCAACGCTGGAAGCGGTGGGTTGCGTACTAGCCTTGAAAATGGCGCTTAAAAATCGAAAGCGGGGTTCAGGGCCTACCTTAATTCATCATTCTGACCGGGGCATTCAATACTGTTCGGCAGATTACATTGCTCTGTTAGAAGCCGATCAGATTGCCATCAGTATGACCCAATCGGGCAGTCCTTATGATAATGCGCTGGCAGAGCGGGTGAACGGCATTATCAAGAATGAGTTCTTCTCCCAGAAAATACACCAAAACCACCAGCAAGCGGAGGAAGAAATTGCCCGGGCCGTTGCTCATTATAATCAGAAGAGGCCCCATGCCAGTGTGGATTACTTAACCCCCGAGTCAGCTCATCTCCAAATCGGGATACTCAAAAAACGGTGGAAGTCGTACCGTCGCCGACCATCCGCGAAGCAGAACGAGCCAACGGAATCGGTAATAGACTGAGAGTCTGATGAGTTAGCGAAAGGGGATAAAACAGGGAAATTACGTGAGTAGTCTTCGCGCCAGCAAGGGGGTATATTGTGGGGTAGTTAGTGTCAAACAGTTTCAGGATTAATTATCGAAAACTGTAAGGTTTTTCCAGGACGAGACATATACTAATACTAAACAAAAGGTATCACCACGTAGCTTCGCCAATATGGCAAAACGGACCAGGTTTGATATCGTCAGTAGCCATTACTTCACGCGTTATAGACCTGAATCAGCCGGGTTGCTCACCCTGGGGCCGCTTGCTCAGAGGCATCCAGCCGGGCCATCGCCAGATCAATCCGTCGTTCTGCCGTTCGCAATACCTCATCACTAAAGTGCTTCTCGGTTGCCAGTGCCACCAGCAGCGTCTGCTGGTAATGGCCCAGCGCGCGCTCGGCAGCCCACTGCTGATTCACCAATCCCTGATCCGTAACCAAGTCTGGAGCCGAGTACGTCTGGTAGAGCGTTGCGTCCAGTTCATGCACCAAAGCCCGGTAGCGCCGGACCAAGGTTTGTTTGAGCTCGCCCCGTAAGTCCAACGGAAAGTCGTTTTCCAGATATGCCAGTGATCGACTGGCCAGCAGTAGCTCCAGGGCCTGATCCGTTCGGGCCTGATCGGTTTGCGGGGGCAACCCTAACAGGCGAATGAGTAGCGGTAAACTCATCCCCTGAAGCACCAGCGTGACTAAAATGACCACAAACGATAAGAACAGAATCAGCGGGCGTTGAACAAACCCCTGACCCGAACTCAACGTCAGAGGCAGGGCCAGCGCGGTCGCCAGCGAGAGGACGCCCCGGGTGCCGGTCCAGGCTACAATCAGTACGTTCCGCCAGTCTACGGCAGTAGCCCGATCATCCGTATCCGAAGCGGTTGACCAGCCCAGCAGGCGTGGGTAGTAGGTGCTGAAAAACACCCATAAGATGCGAATCAGAATGGTAACAACGCTGACCGTAACGCTGTACAGGAGCAACTGATTGGTCGTATACCCGTGCAGATCGGCTACAATGGCCGGTAGCTGCAGGCCAATCAGGAGAAAGACCAGGCCTTCGAGCAAAAAAATAAGGGTGTCCCATACCGCCCGGGATTCCAGGCGTGCCTGCGGTAACAGGACTTCCGGTGCCTAACGGGTAATAAATAGCCCCGCGCTGACGACAGCCAGAATACCCGAGGTATGTGCGTGTTCAGCGGCCAAATAGGCAACATAAGGCGCCAGTAAGAGCAGGCTGGTTTGACTGGTAGCGCTGCCGATTCGACGGAGCAGTAGGGTTACTAACCAGCCCAGCAAACCACCAATCAACAGTCCGCCCCCGGCCACCAGCGCAAATTGTAGACTGGCCTCCCACAGCACGAAATGGCCCGTCAGTACTGCCCCCACAGCGTAGCGGTAGGCAATTAGCGCGGAGGCATCGTTGAGCAGGCTTTCGCCTTCCAGAATGGCAATCACGCGTTTGCTCAGGCCCAGGCCTTTGATAATGCTATTGGCCGCTACCGCGTCAGGGGGCGAGACAATGGCCCCCAACACAAAGGCCATCGGCCAGCTAAAGTGGGGAATAACGTAATGAGCCGCCAGGGCCACGGCGCTGGTGGTAAAAAAGACCAGCGTAACGGCCAGGGTAGTAATGGGGCGAATGGATCGGGTAAATTCCTGCCAGGCTGTTTTAGAGGCGGCCTGATAGAGCAGCGGTGGAAGGAAAATAACGAAGGTGACCTCCGGATCAAGAGCCAGATCAGGCAAAAATGGGACGAAACCAATCAACAGCCCGGTACCCACCAGTAAAACCGGGTAAGGCACCTTAATTTTATGGGTGATCGTCGACAGCCCGATCAGCACCGCCAGCATAAAGACAACTGTTTCAACGTGGACCATATGTCGCCAGTTTGGATGATGAATACGGCCGATCCGCTGCGTTAGAACCGATACACCAGGGCATTGATATTCATACCGGCCCCCACCGAGGCCAGCACAATCGTGTCGCCCGCTACAAGCCGTTGATTCGTTAATTGCCCCCGGTAAACCAGGTCCAGTAACGTGGGTAAGGTTGCCACTGAGCTGTTGCCCAGCCAACCAATCGTCATGGGCATCAGAGCCCGATCAGGACGCCCATAGTCGTACAATTGGAAGAGCCGCTCCAGCAGGGCTACGTTCATTTTGTGGTTGGCCTGATGGTAGTAGTACCTTGCTCACGTTTGCCAGCTCCAGGCCCGCTTTAGTCAGGGCGGTTTGGATGATTGCCGGCACATGGTGCAAGGCAAACTCGTAAAGTTTACGCCCGTTCATTTTCAGAAATCGGTCGGGGCTTACTACGGGCTGCGGGGCATAGCCGGGTCCCATGCCAAGCAACCCGGCGTACTCGTAGGCGTGGGTCTGGGTATGATGCGCTAGGATGCCCGCTGACCCGGCGGGAGCCGCTTCCAGCAGGACGGCTCCACTGCCATCACTGGACAATAAGGAATCCCGATCGGCAGGATCAATCACCCGCGACAGGGTTTCGGCACCGATCACCAGGCAACGCCGGGCCTCCCCGGAGCGAATGTAGTAGTTGGCCTGAATAAGGGCTTCCAGCCAGCCCGGGCAGCCAAAAACCAGATCATAGGCGACACAATTGGGGTTGTGAATGCCTAAGCCGGCTTTGATACGGCTGGCCACTGAAGGCACCATCGTCACGCGATTGCTCTCGACCGCTACATCACCGAAGTTGTGCGCCACAATCAGATAATCCAGCGTTTCGGGATCAATACCCGCGCTGGTCAGGGCCTGTTCGGCGGCTAGTAAACCCAGCTCAGAAGCCTGCTGATCTGGACGGGCATAGCGCCGTTCAGCGATGCCGGTGATGGCCTCAAACTGCTGTAAAAGGACCGCGGGCTCGGTGGCAATGGCCTCCCCCAGGGGTGTAAAAAACTGAGCCCCCAAAAAATCCTGGTTTTTGACGACGGTATCGGGGATGTAGCTACCCGTAGCGATGATAACGGATTGAATCATTGATCAGTGTTTACAGGCGAGCGTTCGATGACCACCAAGCGTCAATCTAGTGATCTACCTTTGCTTAGTACCAGTTCGTAACAACCCCTTTCTTGCCCTTCCCCCGATTGGTCCCAGGACGCAGCCTGGGACCAATCGGGGGAAGGGCAAGAAAGGGGCTCGATCGCTTACGATTTAGTTGGAAGCGGGGTATCCTGTTTGGTCAACCCGCTTGTGAGCAGGAGCACGACCGTCAATCGTGGTGGCCGGTAGCTGCTGAACAGGAGGCTGAATTCGATCCGATGTAGGCGGATTTTCTCGGCCAGGGGATACAAATGTCCAGTGTAGGGCATCTGCTGAACAGTTGTCGTGCTTCAGCGTAGCCTCGGTTGGCGACTCGTTCTGAGCTAGTCCCCTGCCGAGTTGATAAGCTTCCTGGGCCGTAATTGATTCGGAAGCGGGTTGGGCGGGGATGGACTGCGCCTGAGACGTAGTGGTAACCAAACCGGTAGCTACTAAGAATAATATAAAAAATGTTGATTGACTATTCATTGGATGGTCCGCCACTAGAGGAGGATATACAGTCAACAGGTCCTACTAAAAAATAGTTACAAACAACTGATAACTAACATATTAACGAAACTTCATTGTCACCTATAAGCCCTAGTAATTATGCCTTTCCTTATGTATCCCTCTGTGAACGTGCTCTAACAGGCTGATCACCGAGTATGAAAAACACAATTTATTGACTGTCGGCCGCCGACCGTTGGTCTTGCTCCTGGCCTTGATTCTTTACCGTTTTAGAAACCGGGGTGAATGCTAGTGTTAATAGAGCTACCTTGCGTAAATGCATACGCTAACTGAATCGGAACGGTATTATAACGACTGGCACTTTACCAGTTACCCAAGCGGTACGGCCTATAATCAACTGACCGCTCAGCAGCAACACTATATGCGGCAAGGGGCCGGCTATTCACTTTGGCGAGCGAGTCAGGTAGCCTGGCCCTTTCAGCGGGCTTTCTGGCAGCGAAGAAATACATGAGTTGATCCGCGCCGTACTGATCAGGCAGCGAGACTGCCGATTAAACGCTACTTCAGGCGCACACGTCCAGGGTTTGTTACCTTGACTGAACTAATACGACAGCATCTAGCTTATGAATCGTATCTCGTTGACAGCTGCTTGATTCGACTGGTTGTCATGATCAGTTAAGCTGTCCACCCCAATGAGGCAACGGACTGATGTACGTGCTCCCCACTTCCTGTCAACGTCTGCTGTTGATTGATCTCCGAAACGCTACAAGCTAGCAATTATTAGTTCCTTCGCCAGCCAGCGATTGCTGCTGTCCGCTACGTAGCCACAACGCTACAGGTGGGAGTTGATCTCAACGCTCATAAAGGAAGCTAGCAAACAACTCACGAAAGACCGCCACCCTGGCGGACAAGCAGGTAAGCGGCTTGTCCGGTAGCCTGTTTTGGTGGGGCAAACGACCGCTTTTCTGGAACAAAAGGCTGACATTGTACGGCCGGGATGGCGCTGTCGCAGCGCTCATCTGTAGCCAAACCGGCCAAGAAAAAAGGTCGTTAACTACCTCACCAGACTACAGAGTAGGCTCTACTTCTGTATTAATCACCTAAGCTAACTGTGACTCTCATGGCTAATCAAGACAAGAAAAACAAGAACGTCAAAAAAGCGCCGACCAAGTCTGTCAAGACGAGCGGTCTGGCTAGCATACCCGCTTACCTACGCCGGGAAGCGGCCTTTACGGCGGCTCACCCGACTGATAAGAAACCGAACAAGTAAGCTAACGGCTTCCATAAACGCCGGTGTCTATCCTAGGGAGTTCGACAACGCTCCTGTCAGCCCGCTCAGATTGCTCGCTCAGTTCTCCGCTAATCGATATAAGCCCATGCCTAATCCGCTGCTTGGTAGCACCGCCCCCGCCGATAGTACGCTGATCCGCCACCATCTGGACCATCACCAGACCCGGTTGGTTGTCTTCGATGATCACGATCCGCATCGATTGCCATCGCTAAAGGCTTATGCCAGCGAGGGGTATCTGCCGACAAAACGATCCATTCGGCATAAAGTGATCCACACCTTGCTGGGGGACGAGACCCAGCTGACAGAACATCAGTTGGCTGACCTGCGGCTTTACCAGGGTTTATAACCCGCCCTTTCATTACCAACAGCTGTCGTAACAGCCTCTGGGTCAGCACTCCTATCCTTACCAATTGCCTTTACAACCGAAGTTTTTCGTTCTGATGACTCATACACTACTGATTATTACTGGCTACGGCTCGGTGAGTCCCAAGGCCTGGAAACGAGGCTACCTCGACGTAAGTGAGCCCGAAGCGAGACGACGGTTTCTGGCCAACTATCCCAGTGCGCGGGACATCAGTTTACAAGCAGTTGTGTTTGCCGACGAACTAACCATCAGCTCGAACAGCTTGATTGCCTCCGCTTCGAGCCTGGTACTGTAGCAGATAATGGACCCGTTTTACTCCTTCTCTTATGAACTACCCCGCTAATCCAATCCCGGCCAAACTACGTCAGCTGTTACCGACGGCACGCATTCCCGCTCACAAGCAGCCTTATTTGCTACAGGGCAGCCCGGATACCATCTTATATCTGACGCTTAGTCAAGCCAGTAACCGCCGTGATCTGATTGCCCAGTTCTCGGCTATCGCCCCCTGTTAGGGGGCCACTAGGCTGCTGTTCAGCATCCAACAATCGTATTTCAACTGACCATGAGTTACGCGACCCGAATGAATTTTAATCAACTTTTTACCGTCGACGGTCCGGTAATGACCCCCAACCGGTTGGTTAACATCATGGGTGTTTTCCGGGGTGGTGCTGAGATGAGCATGAGCCATAATTCGATCAACGGTGTTGACCTGTTGAGCTGGCAGGGGAAGGATTTGTTGGTAGAAGTACGCCAGTTTGCTGGTCAAGAAGAGCACTATATACTGGGTCTGGCCGTGCAATAGCCTGATCGCATGTTTGTTTACTCTTGCGCGCTAATGCCAGCGCTGCGGTTAAGTGCCTGCAAACCAATCAATCCCGCCGACTCTGAAGAGGGCTACAGACAAACCTCACGTCATGACGAAAAAGTTACTTTAGACGGCCCGCCAGTGGCCCACTCATTGATGAAGACGTACACCGAAATACCTGATACCAGTGATAACGAGTATTGGCAGATTAAGCCCAACGATGGTCAGATCCGAAGCACAACCTTTATCCCACGCGATAAGGAGCTGCATCAACAACTTAAAGTTTTAGCCTGGGCTATCATTCAGGCCGCTCAGCCCCGCCGAAAACGTAATGCCAAAGACTAACTGATTGTAATGACCCGGTTCATGCTGGCGAATTGGTCGTGCACGGGGTGGGCAGGCTCAGTAAGGGACTGAGTTCGCCCAGCTCACAGCGCCGGGATTGATACAGTTCCAGCGCTTATCACAGTGCTTATTTCTGGTAGCAGGCCAACCTGGTCCTGATCGACCGCGATGATCGCTTTAGTTAGCCCCCGGAAAACCGAGGCAGCCTGTAGTGGCCACACCCTGCCAGGTATGAACGGGGGTTTGTGTCGACGCAAACCTGCCTGACCTCTAAGCAAGCCCTGCTCAGTGACGGGTGCATGATTGATTGACTCGTTGACGAGCGCGTTGGCACATCCGCTCCCTTTGTTTTTTGGCTTGGTAAAGACCCCTAAAAACGATCCGACTGCCCGTGACAGGGTACCATCCGTCTTTAGCTCATCGTCGTAACTACCCGCTGGTATGGGCCAGACCGCCTAGGTAACGCGCTCATTAACTTCTTCCCGCTACCATGCGTTTAGCTAATTTTTTTACCAGCGACATTGCCATTGACCTGGGTACGGCCAATACATTGATCATGTACAATGGTCGCATCTTGGTAGATGAACCATCCATCATTGCCCTCGACCAACGAACTGGTAAAGTGCTGGCCATCGGCAATCAAGCTATGCAAATGCAGGGCAAGACTAACGAGCATATTAAAACCATTCGCCCCCTGAAAGATGGGGTGATTGCCGACTTCACTGCCGCTGAGTTATTGATCCGGGGCTTAGTGAAACTACTCCCCACAGGTAATACCCTGTTCAAAGCCTCCCATCGGATGGTGGTTTGCATTCCGTCGGGCATTACAGAGGTGGAAAAACGAGCTGTTAAGGATTCGTGTGAACATGCTGGGGCCAGAGACGTGTATATGGTGTACGAACCCCTGGCGGCCGCTGTGGGCATCGGTATTGACATCGCACAGCCTACGGGCACCATGATCATTGACATCGGTGGGGGCACCACCGAAATTGCCGTCATTGCCTTATCGGGCATCGTTTGTGAACAATCCATCCACATTGCGGGCGATGTTTTTACCCGGGACATCGTCGATTATATGCGTCGGGAACACAATCTGTTGATTGGGGAGCGGTCGGGGGAAGCAATAAAAGTGCACGTCGGTTCGGCGTTGCCTGAGTTGATTAGTCCCCCGGCGGATTATCAGATCCGGGGTCGGGATCTGATGACGGGCATCCCCAAAGAAATTAAGGTAACGTATGGGGAAATCGCCTACTGCCTCGATCGATCGATTGCCAAGATTGAGGAAGCCACGTTAAAAGTGCTGGAAATGGCGCCCCCCGAATTATCAGCTGATATTTATACTAATGGTATTCACCTGACGGGTGGTGGGGCGCTGTTACATGGGTTAGGAGAGCGCTTATCGGTCAAAACCCACTTGCCGGTCCAAGTGGCCGATGACCCCCTACGCGCTGTGGTGAGAGGGACGGGGGCGTTCCTGCAGGATTTGGTCCGATATGAGTCAGTCCTGATTCGGTAAACTGAAGTTGACGGGGTTACTAAACCGGGAAAGTTGGGACTGTTTCCTTCCTGGGTTTGGGCCGTCTGCTGTGCCTTGAGTAGGAATAGATAACCAGATAAAGTAAAGCTTACGCGCTGGGCTAAGCGTCAACGGGGCCAATTGATTTGGCTAGCGGCTGGCGTTCCGTAAAGGACCGATTAAACGCAATCAGCCGTATGCGATATCTCTTTCGTTTCGTATAGGAGCGGATTGTGAGACTGAAGCAAATTGGCATTTACCAGTGAGGTCCGAGTTGACTTTTACCCCTCTCCACGAATACGAACCCCTCACTAGGCCGGCAAATACACGCAGAACGTGGCTCCTTCGCCGGGCGTACTGTTGGCCGTAATACCACCCCCATGATTCTCCACCACCCGCTGACAAATCGCCAGCCCGACGCCCGTTCCGGCAAACTCATCTCTACCATGCAGGCGCTGAAAGACCTGGAAGATGCGGTCTAGATACTTGGTATCAAAACCCACCCCCTGGTCGCTCACGCTGATCTGGTGATAAAAGGGCGTCTCCCGGTTAGGTCTTACTTCGGGCGGCAATTCACCCATTTGGCGGCAAAAGTACTCCACCTTTATCTGCGGAGGCTGCCCCTGGGGGGTAAACTTGAGGGCATTACTGAGTAAATTCTGAAACAACTGACCCAACTGCGAAGGATCCCCATTGACAATGGGTAACTCAGCCGTCTGAAGCTGGGCCTGACGCTGCTCAATCTCTAGCGAGAGTGTCTCCACTACGTTCGCCATGACTGCGTTTAACGAGATGGGGCCAAAGATTTGCTGGCGTGTGGCAATGCGCGAATAGCTTAACAAGTCTTTGATCTGGCCCGACATGCGGGCCGCTGCGCCCGTAATTCGTTGAAGGTACGTTCTGCCTAGGTCGGTGAGCTGGCCTTCAGCCTGCTGTTCCAGAAGGGTACTAAAGGATTGAATCTTGCGTAGGGGCTCCTGCAGATCATGGCTGGCCACATAAGCAAACTGTTGCAAATTGTCGTTGGAACGCTTCAGGTCCTGGTTGGCTAGCAGCAGGTCCTGGGTACGCTCGTGTACCTGGCTTTCCAGAGTCAGTTGGAGGGCCCGGATGGCCGTAATGTCGCGGCTAAAGCCCTGAAGTAAGGCGGGCTTGCCAGCTGAGTCAAAATACATTTGACCCACTGAGTGTAATAAGTAGACCCGACCCGTAGTAACGTTTTTCAGCCGGTATTCCACATCAAGCTTGCCGCCTGATTCGACCGAATAGGCTCGGCTAAAGGCTGCGTTAAAAGCGGGGAGATCATCTGGATCAATAGCCGCCACTGCAGCGGGTAACGTTAAGGGGTCAGGGCTACCAACCCACTCGTTGACCAGCGGTGAAAACTCAGCCTTTTGCGTGGTAACGTCAATTTTCCAGATGCCTAGCTGGGCTAAATCGACGGCGTTCTGCACCGATTGCTGGCCCTGCTCAACTTGCTGATGCAGTAAAAACTCCTGGGTTACATCAAGGGCTAAGTCCATGATGGCATACACCCTGCCATCGGCATCGTGAATGGGCTGATAGGTAAAGTCAAAGTAGTGGGTTTTCAACTCCCCGTCCATCACTAGATCCGCCCGCATCCCGTGGCCCGTATAGGCCACCCCGGTCGCGTAAACCTGATCAAGAAGCGCTGGAAATGGCTGGCCGACTAATTCGGGCAGAGCTTCGATCAGCGGTTTGCCCAGCACGGAAGCACCTTTGCCCCACACGGCAATCATCAGCTCGTTGGCCATCTCGATTCGCAGATCCCGACCCACAAACAGGCCAATGGCTACGGGGGACTGTTCGATCAGGGATCGGAAACGGGCTTCACTGGCTTGAAGGGATTCCCGGGCCTGGATCTGCTCACTGATATCCACGGCCAACACAATTACCCCCAGCACCTCCCCGGCCTCGTTTCGGTGAGGGGTGTAGGTAATATCCAGCCACCGCTCCCCGGCTAAGGGCGCAGGTCCCTGCATCTCGTAGCGTACCGGATTACCCCCGTACGCCACGGCCAGATAAGGCGCTACGACCTGGTAAGCCTTCTCCCCCAGAAACTCGCGTACCGTCTGGCCAATCACCTGGGTTCTGTCCACGCCAAACCAGTCCATAAAGGTTCGATTATAGGATTGGTAACGCTGCTGCTGGTCCAGATAAAAGATCATTGAGGGCACGGTGTCGCTTAACAGGTTCAGCTTGGCTTCGCTGGCTTCCACCTGCTGGCGGGCCACCACCTGGGAGGTCACCTCGGTGGCGATCATCAGGATGGCTGAGGGGAGATCATCGCTCAGCCAATGGGGCTGGTAGGTAAAGGTAAAGTATGCCGTCTCCAGGCGCCCCTGACGAATGAGCTGGGCGGGTACTTCCTGAGCGGTGTAGGGCTGTCCGCTGGTCAGAACGCCCCGCAGCAGCGTATCAAAGCCCAGCCCCCGGACTTCGGGAATGACCTCGAAGAGGGTCCTGCCCACCAGTTGTTCCGGTGAGCGGCCCACGATTTGGCCGTAGAAGGGGTTGGCCGAGCGAAACGTCAGCTCTTCACCACTTATGGTGGCAATGCCTACCGGGGCCTGTTCAAATTGGGTCAACAACTGCTGCTGGGTACGTTCCAGCTGCTGGCGGCCTAGCACTTGCTCGGTGACGTCCTGGGCCATACCGCCAAATCGCGTCAGTTCACCCGATGAGGAGAAATAGCTCCGGCCCCAAAAGCGGACCCAGCGCAGCTGAGCATCATCCACACCCAGGGTACGGTAGGTCTGATCAAACACCCCATCGGATAGGGGATTGATGGCCCAGGCAACGGCCTGATCGACCCGCTGTTTATCCTGGGGATGGATGTGCTCAATGGCCTGCTCATAGGGCATGCTGTGGCTTTCTGAGATGCCAAACAAGGCCTGGGCTCGTCCATCCCAGTTCAGCAGTCCTGTAACGGGGTCATAGTCCCAGACGCCAAGTCCAGCGGCCTGGAGGGCAAATTGAAGGTAAAGATGGTGGACAGGATTGGGGCTGGATTGCTGCTCAGTCATGGCTAGTGCGTCATGAATTGAGGAGCAAAAATAGAAAAATTGGTCAAATCTGAATCGATTCCCAAGCCGTTGATTAGGTTAAGCAGCGTCTTAAACTAAGCTGTTGTCAGCCAGAGCCAGGTGTTTAATAAGTGTCTTGCCAAACGCCCGTTTATACGAGTCAATGAATTCCTAACGCCCATGATCATAGCTCGCCATGTAGTCGATTCTCAAATTGCCATCTCATTATTCAACGTCTCTTTTTCGGCGATGAATTAAGTTTGTGAAACAGAGGTCGCTCCGTTTGTAGCGTTTCACATTTATTAAACGTCTGTTCAATAAATGTGAACTGGTTATGTGGGAATGAGTGTAGACTTTTCGAAGGACCGTTATAAACAGGTTGCAGAACATTGACAGCGTTCCTAGGCTTGGCTGTTCAGCGAGTCGTGTGTCTCGGGGCTACCTTTGAAGGCTAATTAACTGTTCATCATGGCCGCCCTGTTGTTCAAAGCCCAACTCATCAATCAGGACCAGGAAGTGAAAGCGGAGTTGGCCCGCATTCTGTTCGGGGTTGACTCTGTAGAGGATAAGGAGAAAGCGTTTCGCGTCATCTGCCAAACCGTTTATCCAAATCTTCGCATCCGGGAGCCCTTGAGTATTTCGCCAGCCAATCCAGGCTGAACTCTACCCGGCTACTCAGCCAAGCCTGGATTCGTCAATGTAGTCGACATCGCTACAGTGGGTGAGCAGCGTAAGCTTAATTTTAGAGCCGGTCAAAACTTGTAAGTAGGCCCCAAAAGCCGACATTTGTCAGGCGTCAATACCTTACTTATGGAGGGATTAAATCAGTATCTAATTGACCATATAGTTTGGTTAAGTTGGTTGGATTACGTTGATACGGTTATACTGACTGCTTTCGCCGGTTATGGTTTGTACCGTATCGATAGTAAAATCAATCCGCTGGTTCGGCAGATTGAGGAGTTGACCCAAACCAACCGCCAGCAGCAGGACCTGATCGATTCGCAGACTGACGAGTTGTTCGACTTACGCCAACAGGTGCAGGAACTGGGGTACCAGCACCGGGAGGTGACCGAACTGTTTAGCGAGCGCAACCGGTACCGCGATAACTGATGCCGCGCCGTTCGATGACTACCCGAATCGAAGTAAGCTAGCTATCGACCGTGAGCGGTTCGGCTGTGGCCAAAAGCTTCTGGTAGTTCGTTTAGAAGACAACCTCCAAGCCTGTATCAACCAAAGCGGATAAATATGAAGGTCACATTATTAACTCTGTCACAAAAGACCTTCGCTTGATCGATTGTTTAGCCGAGCTAACGGTTTGATCCGATTATTAACTAAAGACCTAGTTTACCCGAGGCATTGTGTTTGCGAATATTGCGTCGTCGGTCATAGCGCTGGATCATGGTCGTAGTGCGATGCTTAGTCTGATTCATCACCTCCAGATCGTCCGCCCCGTTGGCTTTGGCCACAGTCACGAAACTGGCCCGCAGGGAGTGGGCGGTAAAGGACTCGCCCAGCTGCTGCTGGACCAACACGTTTACCCACTCATCCGACAGTCGGGCCTGGGTCACTCGTTCCCCTTTCCGAATACGAACGAACAACGGTCCCTGCTCCCGATCAATCACGGCTAACCACTGTTGTAGTGCCCCGATGGGACAATACTCAGGTTCATTGGCGTAGGCCACGGCTTTTTCCTCGATTTCCCCGAATTGATTGGTTTTCGAGCGGTGTAGCCGGATGACCAGGCCAGCGTCATCAATCAGCAGGTGATTCACGTCGAGGCTAGCCAATTCACTCCGTCGAAACGCGCCGGTAAAGCCCAGCAGAAGAATGGCCCGGTTACGTATTCCCGTGGGCGTGTGGGGCAAGCTATCGATGGCCTGCCGCAACTGCTTGACCGAAAAGTCCGGTGCCTGCTTCTGGCGCGCGGTCTTCTTCAGCTTGACGCCTTTCATGAAGACCTTGAACTGCTCGTCGGTGGTGGGTGATGGCACGTTGTGCTGGCGGTGCAGCTTAGCCAGGCTGGCCAGGTGGCGCTGAATGGTAAAGAACGAGCGTGTCCGTCCCAGGAAGGTGACGTACTCAACCAGGGCCACGGCCGACAGGGGTGTTAGCGGATAGCTATTGTGCTCACACCAGTCGCTGTACTGGCGGATGTCAGTGGTAAAGGCCCGTTGCGAGTTGGCGGATCCTTGCAGGCCCGCCCGCAGATACTCGCGGGCTTCCCCATGGAGCTGCTCGTCGACGCGTAATGACAGGCGCTGCTCTTGGGCCAGCGTAATCGTTACGGCATTGGGATCAGTGGCGGGTTGCTTCATGGGAAAGGGGAACGAGCAGCAGCGGACAAAAAGGGGCCAACTTGACTTGTTTTGACAAAGATAGGGTTACTCGCGATAAGTGGGTTTTATCACAAGTAATAAAAAGTATACCTAAGAATTAATATTGTTTTTCTACACCATCGGTAAATTCATTGACCGACTGTGAAACATGTTCCACGATTGTGTCTACAACAGTTACTATGGCGTTACCATAAGCAATAAAAAAGCCTCACCCATTGATTGAGTGAAGCTGCTGAATCATAACAGATAGAAAGGCGGTAGAAGGAGCCGCTTATTGTAAAGATTGAAACATAGTGAGCCTAGTTTTCTCATTTTTTGGGCGCAGCAGATTACACCGGCGTTTTCTAAACGAGCGACTGAAAACAGCCATAAGCTACTCTACCAAGAGCCGATTTAGGAATTAGCAACCGAAAAAGCTTATTTAGCCATTGGCTTACGCCTGCTGGGCTTTCCCAAGTAAGGTGCCTTGGGCGGAACAATCTTAGCCGTCAATGCTAACTTGTAGCCGGTGATACCTTCCTGATAGGCGAAAGGCTTTAGGGTAAAGCTGTACTTATCAATTTTATTTACCGTAAACTCACCTAGTATTTGAATATAAATTTTCACCATATTAATTTATATTCAGACCCCACAACACAGGAAGAAACTCTTATTGTATTAAGTGATGTTGCCAAAATGAAACTTCGTTTATGAAAAAAATTTTGATAAAAGAGCTCTTTTACTATTCTAAAGCGTTAATGATATGTACGATTTAAAAGCGACAATTGCTAATTACAATCCTACAGTGGAGAAATTAAAATCTAAATTTCGCTACTGGCATATAGAAGCTTTATTAAACCAAGCAGCAGATCTAGTTGAAAAGTGTATTCAAGAATTAAAAGAATATAATGCTCTTAATTACGCATTCAATCAACTGCTTATCGAAATAGAAGTAGAAGAAAAAGCCCTTGAGCTTGACAGGGTTCGTTTGGAAGATGGTTACTTTAATCGGGAAGAAAGACTTGCTGATATGAAATTAACTTTCTTTGATAAGTCTATAAAAGATTTTGATATGTCTCTTGCCGAGGCACAAAAGCTTCATAATTATCAGACTAATGAGGGTCAGGGTGCTGCCGGTTGGACACGAGCTGGTCAAAATTTGAATGAGAAGGAAATTGAGTATTATTCAAGGGTTGTTGAAGAAGATTTAATCATGTTACAACGAAAATGGGCTAGGCATGAAGTCGATTATAATATTCAATCCTTCCGAGATCGTTATGATGCCCTAGAAAAGAAAAAGAGTTTTGTAGCCGAGGGTATGCCGTTTGCTATAGACAGACAGAGAGATGAGGTTGCAAAAAGAGTGTCTAGAAATTACGTAGATGCATTAGATCGTTCTAAGGTCACTGAACAAGGTTTAGAAATAATATACGGTTATAACGAAAAAATTCCTACAGATAATTTTGATAATAAACCTACTGATCAACTTGTCACATCTCTGGCGATCTGGATTCGTAACGCAATTGAATTTATTGTAGCTTATCAACAAAGGGAGCAAGGGTTCACACGAGTTGTTTCGGTTCGCTCATTGCTAAGCAACCAAGAATGGATAGATCTTGAAAAACATGATGTTCTTTTGCGTATTCCTACATACTATTTTGAAAACCATGACAATGTAAGAATACGTGGTATAGGAGCGTCGATTGTCGGTAATGCAGGTAAGATTCCTTGGACCATTAAAATTAAAGTTCCAAACAGTGCGCTTTACACCAGAGAATTAAACGAGATTAGAGTCGATCAATCAGATCTACCAATGTGTTTGTTAGGTCGTGTAGAGAATCGATCATCTCCCAATCCAATTGAGATATGTGGTATGACTTCGTTAATAAACTCAAGCCCTATAGGAATAGATCCAATGGAACATGTAGATAATAAAAGTAAGTGGTTAATAAAAATTAATGACTCTGCTAATCACAATGAGAAATTTAGTGATATTGACGACATACTTTTAGAACTTATTTTGGTGGGCATACCTAAAAATTAAATTTATTTCATCATGAATAAAGGTCTTCGTGCTACAATCGGTACACATGATATAAGTGGGGGATTTGTAAATTTGTCAAACCCTCATAATAATATTGGTACAGGGGTTGCTGATGCAATTGAAATAATAAAAGAATATAATTCAATGCTAAGAGATATTTCAGAAGTTGGTCGCTTGGTAGAATTGACTAATTTGAAAAATTATTTGGAGCAACGTTTGCCAAGCGGACAGGAAGCGCAACTGTACGTCAGTGATTTCCAAGTTGGTAAGGGTTTTAATGAAGTTAGAGTAATAGCGGTCAATCAGTATAGTATCGTAAATGATGATAAAGTTACATTACAACGTCCAATGATAATTAAATTAATTGGTAAAGCTGATAATTTTTCAACGCATCAAAGTATTCGTGCCCGACCTACTAGCATTTCTATGAGTAATGAAGTGAACTCTTTTAATTCACCTCAACAACAAAAAACTAATAGTCGAGAAGATGGAATAAGAATTGAGCCAAGGCGCATTGATCATATGGGTAAGGCAGAGCGAGATTTTTATGAGCATCCTGATCGCCGAATAGCATGAGTTAAGATCAGGATGGCAATGACTTGATACATAAATCACTAAATATGAAGATTAAACTATGTGTAAATAATAGGGGGAGCTACCTAATATACATTAGTTGTAAAGGTCATCTTCAATGTAATACAGATTAACACAGTAAGGATGGAAACACTGGTTGAAATACCCGTTCGAAGAAAAGACAACGAAAATTCTTTTTGTTATTCGAGTCAAGATCGCTCCCGAGCCATTTTATGAACCAATTCGACACCACTCTTATGTGGACTTATCTGCCTGTAATTTAGGAAATTACGAGTCGATCAAACTCGTTGAATGTACTAATTATTTAAATAGCGCTGAGTTCTCGTAAAGTAAAAATTGAGCCTCATGGCACATGCTTGATTGTCGACAAGCCCCCCGCTCGCTGCCTATCAATAACCGGACTACCCGAGTACGTTATTACGCTGACACCGTCTGCCGAGGCCGACAAATTTTCGGTTACATCCACGGTAGCATGACTGGCACCGTTCAGTGTCAAATCGGCTTTGGCAATGCGTAGCTGTTCGGCATAAACACGACTCGCTCCGTCTAGTTGGAAGTCAGCCTTCTGCGCTTTCCCCCGAAGCGTTACCGACGAAGCCGCCTGTAGCCTGACGGTGAGTTGCTGCACGTCGAGATCGGCCGTTAGTCGGCTGGCTTCGTTGAGCGAGACGGTAAGCTGATCCGCGACAACCGGTACGTCTGCGGTAATCGTGCAGGCAGTGTTGGCCTGAATCGACCGCAAGGCAGCCCGGTGAATGGTTACCGTAACGGGTTTGGTGTCGTTGAATTTGGCCTTGCGTGACAGACCAATGCGCAGTTCACCGCTATTAACGGCAATTTCTACGTAGGGCAAGACATTGTCTTCGCCTTCGAGAACCACCGTTCCGGGCGCTCCTTCGGCAATGTGTACCTTTATCGTAAAGTCGACCAGTAACCGGTCGTAGCTGGCTACCGTGCGGGTTTCCTCGATGGTTTTTCCGCTACCAACGATACCGCCACTGGTACGCTGGGCGAGCAAAGGCGCGCTGAAAAGCAGCAGGCTCAGTAACAGCAGGACGCGAGTGTTTTTCATAACAGCACTGGTTTTAACTTACTTTTTTTTGACAATGGGTTGACTGGCAGATAGTACCGAAACTGCTTTGTCCAGCACCACGTCCTTACCGCTGATCAGACTTTGCACGGTAGGCGCGACCAGCACGTCAGGGATCACCCCCACCCCAACGAAGTCGGTTCCATCGGCATAGGTGTCGCGTTTGGTACAGATGCGGGCCGAACCACCACCGGGCAGGGAAAACGACATAGGCTGACCGGTGGACCCAGTCGACGGCTCCCCAATAATGGGAATCCGGGTTGACTTTAACTGACGAATGATAATGAGGAAATCTTCGGCCGCCGACCCCGTGTTGTTGCCCGCCAGCACGACCACCGGCGCGCGTAGTCGGGGTTCACGAACAGAATTGTCGAAGGTCATCGTATCGCCTTTGTACCAGAAGTCGCCTTTGGCCGTTTTCAGTGCCCGCTGGTAAAAATCGCTTTTAGCCTCGGCCGAATCCAGTTTTTGCGTAGCGTAGTAGTTGCCCCAGGCTTTGAAGGCAGCCCGGTGTTCCCGCGTACGCCAGACCGACCCGACCAGCTTTTTCTCGTCGGTGAAATACTTCAGAATTTCGGCCCCGATACCCGTATCGCCACCACCGTTCTGCCGGATATCCAGGATTATCCCTTTAGCCGTCTGTAACTGGGGCAGCATCGCCTTGAATTCATTGACAATGGCTTCCCGGCCAAAGCTATTCAGTTCAACACGCGCGATACCATTGGGTAGCATCGTCAGCCGCGACAGTTGCCATTTGGCCGGGCTACTGCCATCGCCCAGTATCGCCTGCGACCCGTCGCGCTCGCGCTGGGAAAACAACCGCGAGTTAAACGAGATGACCTTTCCAGCCGGTGTTCGGAACGTCATGGGGTAAACCGTCGACGTATCCGTCGTGGCGCTCCATATATTCGTCAGCGCCGTATTCCATTTTTCATGGTCAGTCGACGCTGAGATATAGGGAATTACCTCCGTAGTCAGATACGACTGAACCGGCTGGTTGTTGACGGTCAGTAATTCGGAACCGATCGGTACGCTGTCCGACAAACCTTTCAGCACACGGGCGACATACGGTTTTTTGTCGATCAAAACAAATCGGAGCGGCACATAGGTCGAGTAGGTGTAGAGCGATTGGGGGGCGTTGATATTGGTATGCCCGTCTTTCAGGAGCGCGCAGAAGCGTGCGAGGGTTCGGTAGTAGTCGTAGGTGGTTTTGGTCGCCAGCACCTGCGGAATGAAGGCGTGGTAGGCGCTGTCCCAGTTGATGTGGGCTTTGTCGAAGTAAGCGAAGTTGTAGCTCGCTTCGGACCAGAATTTCGACAGACCAGCGATCTTGTCGGTATCCGACAGGTTGGCGGTACGACTCTGTGCGCTGGAAGACAACCAGCTCATACACAGGAACAAAGGCACTAGAAACAAGGAACTAGTTTTCATCGGTAGGCAGAATTTATGGTAGTTAACGGGCGCGGTTTTCTTCGTCGGCGCTTCCGGAAGTGCGGTTGGTCCGCGTAAAGGTCGAGCGGCCGAAGGCGTACGTAAATCGAATAGATAGCTGGCGGCTGTTGCGCTTCTGTAGCGTCCAGACGTCCAGGTTCTGGAACTGCCCATAGAACAGCTCCCGGTAGGTGTTCAACAGGTCGCTGGCGTTGAGTTGCAGGTTACCCGCTCCGCCCAGCACGCTTTTCTGTAACCCCAGCGACAGGCTTCCGTTGGAGGCCACAGTATAGATGTAATCGACGGTGGGCGAACTGTAGTAGTAGCTCAGATCGATTGTATAGCCTTTCCCCACCGTAAACGTGTGCCGGCCATCCAGGTAACAGCTCCACGCCTGCGAATCGATCTGCCCACCAGTCGGGTAAGCCGAGCGCGTCTGGGCGTACTGCACCTGCGCGTAATGCTGCGTCTTCCACCAGGGGGTCAGGGCGTGGGTAACGGCCACGTCGAACCAGGCCCGTTGCTGGGTGTTGAGGTTTACCCGCGTGTATCGAACGATTTTGGTCCGATCGTCCTGAATCGGTAATTGCACAAACACGTCCTTGTCCAGCCGGTAGTTCAGGCTAACCGTAATGGCGCGGTGGGTGTAGGTCAGGTCGGCGGTGTTGTTGGTGACGGGTAGCAGGAAGGGATTGCCTTCGGTATACATGTACGGATCGACGTACAGCGTAAAGGGATTCAGCTCCCAGAACGCCGGGCGACGCATTTTGCGGGTAAAGCCGGCCGACAGTACGTTGGCTTCGCTTAGTTTCCACTGCACATTCAGACTCGGTAACCAGCGGAAATAGCGCCGATTGATGACCTCATTTAGGGTCAGTGAGTTGCCCGTCGAACGGGTATCTTCAACACGTAGACCGGTGTTAAACTCGACCTTTCCAATCGTCCCGCTCCATTGCCCGTAGGCAGCCAGGATCGTCTCGTCGTACAAAAAGCGGTTGCTGCGCGACGGGTCGAAGACGAAGCCGGTAGCCGCCAGTGTGTCGTAGCGCAGGTCGCTGTCAGTCGTTGTCCAGGTCAGTTTGGTACCCGCTTCCAGCTTACCGGCCTTGCCCAGCGAATGGCTGTAATCCGTACGAAACGAACGAATGTAAATCGTACTGGGAAACTGCCCGGTCATGACCATCGGCGACCGCACAGCATTTCCTTCCGGCGTCAGGTAGTCGTTTCGAAAGTCCTGACTCTTCTGCGTCGCATACGACGCATAGTCCAGAAAAGCAGTTAGTTGGTCACCCCTGGCGTTGATGGTGCCTTTGTAGTTCAGATCGAGCGCCACGCTTTGATTGCGCCCTTGGGTTACGTTGAGCGTTTGCAGTAACTGCGTGTTAATCGTGTTGGCACTATAGTCCTGCTGCTGATTCAAGTTAGTCAGCCGGTCGATATTAGCGGTGCGGTTGCCTTTAACCAGCAGCCCGAACTGGTGCGCTGAATTAGGGGTAAAGTCAGCAGAGAACTGATAGGTCAGCGGCATAGCCGTTCGCTTGTACCACGAATCGGTCACAAATTCCGTTCGTGTGGTATCGCTTCGCACCACCCGATGTCCCAACCCCAGCAGGTAGTTGTTGTTGATGCTGTAGCCCAGTCGCCCGTAGTACGACCACTGCCGGGTTTTGTAGGTTGCACTGCCGCCCAGCTCTCCCCCGCTGTAGCGTTGATTTTGCAGGAAGCCACTGTACAGACTTCCTTTCCAGCCCAGCGTCTTGTCGCGTTTGAGTTTGATGTTGATCACCGCCCGCGTTTCGCCGTCAAACTGAGCCGAGGCATTGTTGATCACCTCGATCTGTTCGATATCGGATGCGGCCAACCCCCGCAGCTCTTCGGCCGTCAGCGGTAACTGCTTTCCTTCGATGTAAACGACTGGCGCGTATTGCCCCTTGACCGATATACTGCCATCCTGACTGACGATCAGCCCCGGTGCGCGCCGGAGCACGTCAAGCGCGTTAGTAGCAGTCTTAAAAAACGAGTTGGTTACGTTGAGTATCAGTTTACCCATCGACCGCTCAACCACGGGCCGCTCTCCTTTTACGGTCACTTCGTTCAGATTCCGGCTGTCGGCGCTAAGCTGCACACGCCCGACATCAACGAGCGATTCTACCGTTTCGACCGTATGCCGTTGACTAAAAAAGGGTCGATAGCCAAGCGCCGTAACCCGTAGGAGGTAGACGCCGGCGGACAGCTGTTGCAGCGTGAAGTGACCGGTGGAGTCAGCGATACCGCCTTTCACGAACGACGAATCGGCCGGTTGCAGCAGCGCGACGGTTGCGTATTCAACGGGTTGCTGGCGTTCGTTCAGGACAACCCCCGTCAGGCTACCCACCTGCCCTATGCAGCGCAGGGTGATCAACCA
The DNA here is from genome assembly GCF_012849055.1 of Spirosoma rhododendri. Taxonomy (NCBI): domain Bacteria; kingdom Pseudomonadati; phylum Bacteroidota; class Cytophagia; order Cytophagales; family Cytophagaceae; genus Spirosoma; species Spirosoma rhododendri. The sequence continues at coordinate 45,802 of NZ_CP051678.1, forward strand.
GAAGAGAGCGATAACCAATAGCGTTTTCATGATCTATGTCGTGCATTGTATCGCACAACCCAGACAGATCAAGCCGCATACCACAAAGTTAATTCATTCATTTACAACCCCTTCCCAAAAATGTCCAATGTGAAACTGTTCGAAAACGAGCACGTATCGTTCGGATACGAACAGGCTCAGTCGGTGCGCAGGGCGCGTGCCGGGTTGGTTCGGGCGGCTCGCAACGTATGCACCAGCACGGTTAGCAGCGTCGTTATCGTCACCAGCAGCAACCCCATTAGCAGCAGGTCGGGCGTGAACGCGATGTGGCTTTCGTATCGGCTTAGCCACTGATTCATCACCCACCAGACCACCGGCGTGGCCAGCCCGAACGCAATAGCCAGCAGGAGGGCAAATTCCCGCAAGAAAAGCCAGACGATGGCTCCTTCCGACGCACCCACCGCTTTCCGAATGGCAATCTCCCGCGTCCGGCGGCTGGTCAGAAAGATGACCAGGCCCAGCAAACCAACGGAGCCGATCCCGATGGCTACCCCTGCGGCTAGCTGTACGAACCGAAGTTGCTGGGCTTCCTCCGCGTAGAAATCCGTCATGATCACGTCCAGGTGTACCTCACCGTAGATATTGTTCGGGAAGTAGCGCTCCCAGACGGTCTGTACGCGGGCCATAATCGCGGCCTTCCGACCGGTTGCCAATCGTAGATGACAACTGCTAAAGCTGTGGTGATTGGTGAACAGCACCGTGGGTAGAATTGGACTTTTGAAACCACTTTGCCGCCAGTCACCTACCACCCCAATAATTGGCTTGGTAAGCGTGTCTCTGTACGGAATCGTCAACAGCTTACCAATCACTTGCTCCGGCGATGAGAAGCCCAGCATCCGAACGGCGGTTTCGTTAAGCAAAAAGCCACTGACCGTGTCGCGGTTCGGTAACTGTTGTCCGGCTAGCAGTTTGATGGCATAAATCGGTACATAGGCCGAATCAACGACCATCGTCACTAGTTGGTATGGCTCCACGGCCGGACGATCCGCGAATCGAACTGGGTACGTATTAATCGTACCACCAATGGGGGCCTTACTGCTATAACTGACAGCCTCAACCCCGTCGATTTGCAGCAATGCCCGCCGGAATTGAACGAGGTCCTGATTACCGTTCTGGTATACCGGAAAAGTGACGCGCTGGTCGGCATCAAAACCAGCGTCGGCCTGCAGCCAGAACGCCAACTGCCGGCTCATGACGATGACCGCTGTGACAAACGCCATGTTGATCGCCAGTTGCCCAATCACCAGCAGCCGACGCAGGGGCAAACCCTGAATCTGCTGCTGTGTGGCCTGTCCATTCAGCACCAGTACCGGTTTGAAGCCCGCCAGCACCAGCCCAGGGTACGTGCCCGCCAGCCCGGTAACCAGCCCGACCAGCATCAGCAGAAACCCCCAGTCGATCAGGTCCAGCCCGAACGGTACCGGCGTCTGCGTCCATTGCCGCAGAATGGGCAGAAACGAATAGGCCAATACGATCGCCATACCCGCGGCCAGGCTGGCAATCAGTGCCGTCTCGGTCAGGAACTGCCAGAATACGCGTCGACGCGTAGCCCCGATGACGCGCCGAACGCCAATTTCACGGCCCCGGCGCAGGGCCTGCGCGGTGGCCATATTGATGAAGTTGACACAGGCCGTCAGCAGGAGAAGCCCCCGATGGCGGCTAACACTAGCAGCACATCGCCCCGAATACCGGTATAGTAGTTAGGAGCGGTATGCTGGGCGGTCAACGGGAGCACCCGGTACTGGTATGTATTCAGACTAGCCGGATGCCGCTTCCGGTGGAAGGAAACCAGTTGCCGCTCCAGCCTGGTCACAGACTCGGCGGTTGGCAGCAACACCCAGCACTGCGTCGGTGAGCTGATGCCAGCCCACTGATCCAGCGCTGTTCCGCTGTGAGCGTAATACTCCAGCGTTTTGTAGGAAACAAACAGTTCGTAGGGTTGGTCGGTATTGTCCGGCAGGTCAGCCAGTAGACCGGTGATGGTCAATTCCAGCCGGTTGTTCATGCACAGGCGCCGACCGATGGGATTGCCCACACCAAAGTACTTACGCGCCAGCCGCTTCGTCACGACGGCGGTAAACGGCTGGCGCAACGACGTATCGGGCGACCCGCTCAGCCAGGTATAGTCCAGGATGCGAAAGTAATCCGGCTCGACATACGCCATCGTCCGGGCTTCGGTGAACTTGTCGGTTAGTTGGCCGGCCCGGCTTTCTACCTGAATCAACCGATACTCCTGCCCAATGACCATCGCCACCGCCGTCAGCCAGGGCATATCCTGACGCAAGGCAGGCCCGACGGGCGTCGGAATCCCCGATGAGTAGCTTACCGTGCGCTCATGCAGTTCGGTTACCAGCCGTACGACGCGGTCGGTCTGTCGGTGGTACCGGTCGACGCTTTGATGAAACCGGATGTACCAGAACAACAGCAGGCAACTACCAATGGCCAGCGCCAGACTCACCGTATTCAGGGCCACGTAAGCCGGATGCCGGCGCAGCGTACCGAACGCGTATCGAAAGCCAGTCATGCGCATCAGTCCATCAGTTGTCCGTCGAGCATCCGCACGATCCGGTGGGCATACAGCGCATCCAGTTCGGAGTGGGTGACCATAATGATTGTTGTGCCAGCCTCGTTGATGTCCGTCAGCAGGCGCATAACAGCTTCCCGGTTTACCGAGTCGAGATTACCCGTCGGCTCGTCGGCCAGCAGCAACGACGGCCCGACGGCCAGCGCCCGGGCGATGGCGGTTCGTTGCTGCTGGCCGCCCGACAACTGAGCCGGGCGGTGGTGTCGGCGGTGCATCAGCCGCAACTGCTCAAGCAGGTCGGTCACGCGCCGGCTCCGTTCCTGGCTGGCCACCCCTGCATACACCAACGGCAGCTCTACGTTTTCGTAAATACTCAATTCATCGATCAGGTTGAAGCGCTGAAAAATGATGCCGATATGCCGATGCCGAAATTGGTCTTTCTGCCGCTCAGACAGCCGCGTTACATCCGTCTGGTTAAACACGTATTGCCCGTCATCAATATCATCGAGCAACCCCAATAGATTCAGCAGGGTCGATTTACCGCAGCCCGACGGCCCCATAATCGCCACAAACTCCCCCGCCTGAACCACCAGCGATAGATTCATTAACACCGCCGTTTCGTGCGCGGCCGACGGGTACGTTTTCTGGATGTGGCGCAGTTCGATCACGGCAAGTCGGGCAACGTCGCTGGATGTTGTATCTTTCCAGTCAAATATAGATGCTTTCGACCAACGCTCAAGCCGGTGCCCGTCGGTTCGGTTGTGGCCTGAGCAGCGGGCTATGTGGTTTCCTATGGCAGTACAGTTACTTAAAAAAGCGTCGGTGCTGGTGGTGGATGACGACACGGATGTGCTGACGTCGATGGCCATGCTGCTGCGTCCCGAAGTCCGGGTTGTTCAGACCGAAAAGAACCCGGAACGACTACCGGCGCTGCTCCGGCAGGAGACCTTCGACCTGGTTCTGCTCGACATGAATTACCACCGGTCAGTCAACACCAGCAACGAAGGGCTTTACTGGCTTCAGCAACTGCGTACGCTGGCTCCGGCATCGGCGGTGGTGTTGATTACCGCCTATGCCGACATTAACCTGGCCATCCGGGGCCTGAAAGACGGAGCCGCCGACTTCGTTGTCAAACCCTGGCGCAACGATAAACTACTGGCGTCGCTGGACGAGGCCCTGACCCGACGCCAGCTCACCAACAAATCGCACCGTCAGTTGCCTAAACCGGCGGTATCACCCCTACTCGGCGAGTCGACGACCATGCAGACGCTGCGCCGTACTATCGAGAAGATCGCGCCCACCGATGCCAACGTGCTGATTCTGGGCGAGAACGGTACGGGCAAGGATGTCGTTGCCCGGCTGATTCATGCCCAGTCGATGCGGGCCAGTCAGCCATTCGTTGGCGTCGATTTGGGGGCACTGAGCGAGCCGCTGCTGGAATCCGAGTTGTTTGGCTACGTGAAAGGCGCCTTCACCGACGCCCGGCAGGATCGGGCGGGGCGGTTTGAAGCGGCAGCGGGCGGCACGCTCTTTCTGGATGAAATCGGTAATCTGTCTCTGCCCGGACAGACCAAGCTGCTGACGGCCCTGCAACAGCGACAGATCACGCGGCTGGGTAGTCACACGCCGATTCCGGTCGACGTGCGGGTGGTGTCGGCGACCAATGCGCCTATTCAGCACCTCGTACAGACCGACCGGTTCCGGAAAGATCTGGTCTACCGCCTGAACACCATCGAGCTGACATTGCCCCCCCTGCGCGAACGCGGAGACGACGTTCGGTTGCTGGCGGCACATTTCCTCGAACAGTACGCGACCAAATACGGGAAACCTACCCCCCGACTGGAAGGGCGAGCCCTGGCACGGCTGCTAAACTACCGGTTTCCAGGCAACGTCCGGGAGCTTCAGCATACGATGGAGCGGGCCGTTGTTATGAGCGAATCCGAGGTGCTGACCGCCGAGGATCTAGTGTTTTCATCGGTCGAAACAACCCTGACTGCCGGGCCGGAAACAACCCGGCTAGCGGAACTGGAGAAAGGAACGATTCAGAAGGTCGTCGACAAACATCACGGCAACATCACCAAGGCCGCCAAAGAGCTGGGTATCACCCGAATGGCGCTGTACCGGCGGCTGGGCAAATACGATTTGTGAGATGAACACGTCTGATTTCGCCCTCCCCTGCGCGCGAGTTTACTGCTGCTTACCCTGACCGGACTGGCCTACGCCCTGGTGACCCGGCAACCCGTTTACTGGCTGCCGGCATTACTGGTTGGGGGTGGACAGGTTGGGGAGCTGATGTATTACCTGAACCGACAGAACCGGGAGCTAACCGACTTTCTGGACGCGCTCCGCTGCCAGGATTTTTCGAGTAATCTGAGCGCCATTCACGCGCCGACTTCCGTTCGACAGGCGCGGCAGTTACTGAATCAGATCAATCAGACGTTCAGCGCCCTGACCCGCGAGAAAGAAGCCCAGCATTTGTATTTGCAGAACGTGCTGGCGCTGGTAAACACAGGCATCCTGTCGTATCGCGACGATGATCTGACGGTGGGCTGGATGAACGAATCCCTAAAACGATTCCTTCAGGTGCCTTACGTCAAAACGCTGGAAGGGGTCCGACGTCGTAATCCGGCCCTGCACGCGCAGTTGCTGTCGCTACGACCGGGGGAAAACAAGGTGTTCAAAATGGGCGCTCAGGCCGTACTATTGTCTGCTACAGCCTTCACGGATGAGACCGGCCGGTGGCGGCTGATTGCCTTTCAGCCCATGAGCGAAGCGCTGGAGGCAAATGAAGCGCTGGCCTACCAGAAAATTCTGCGGGTGCTCAACCACGAAATTATGAACTCGATTGCGCCCATTGCGTCGCTAGCGGAAACGCTGCACCAACGGCTGCATACGGAACAGGGCACAGTCGATGAGCTACGGACGGGCATTGGCATTATCCGCGCGCGCAGCGAGGGTTTACTCCAGTTTTCGCAGACCTATCGGAACCTGAGTAAATTCTCTGCTGCGTCGCTTCAGCCGGTGCGTATCATCGACCTAATCGAAGCCGTACTGACGCTGTTCGATCCTACCCTCACTCAACGCGGCATCGACCCGGACGTCATCGTACCCGACATGGACCTGATCGTACTGGCCGACCCGGTGTTGATCGAGCAGGTACTCATTAACCTGCTTACCAACGCGCTGGACGCGCTGCGTAATCAGCCTACCCCAACACTAGCCATCACCGCAGCGCGCAACGACGATAACCGCCCGCTGGTTTCCGTAACAGACAACGGGCCGGGTATTCCCGACGACCTGATCGACGAGATTTTTATCCCCTTTTTCACGACCAAACAGCACGGCAGTGGCATCGGCCTCAGTTTGTCGCGTCAGATCATGCAGTTGCACCGGGGCAGTATTCAACTGCAATCAACAATTGGACAGGGCAGCACCTTCAGCTTATTATTTAGTGCAGTATAGTCAGCCCAAGATAACCAAGTTCAATCTGAAGCCTTTCATTGAACGATTCAATCAAGACTGTAATTTGTATTCAATAGAGAAATAATTGATTCAGGTATTGTCGATACCGGCTTGATCAGGTGTGACTTAATCTGTGCTTACCAAAGGTGAGAAACAGGCCCGCTAACAGCACCGCAACACCTAACCCAAGAACAACTTTTTCTGTAACCGCTGACGCTTTCGTCGCCGTGATCGGTTGAGGTTGTCGTTCATAGCGGCCATCCGTTACGGCCAGAATAAGCGCCACCGTTTCTGCCGGCACATCCAATTGCGGAACGTGCCCACAATTCGAAAACCAGTGTAGCTGAGCGTCAGGAAACAACGTCAGGGCTAGCCGTGATTGACCAGGTGGACAAATACGGTCCTGTCGGCCCCAGCCAATGACCAGATTCGGGATAGAGCCAATCGGTGCCCCCTGCTGGGGAGGGCCATGGGCCAGACTATCCAGTAACCTGGTAAAGCTGGGGGTCGGTAAAAACTCCCGAAATTCATGAAGTGCTACTTGGGATGGGATCGTCCAGGGATGAGCCGAAAATTGAGCGAACAGCACCGTTCGGCTCAGGGGATTGTTGACCAGAGGCGGTAGGATGGGCTGGATGAGCCTGGATAATTGAGCCGATAGCCGAACCGAGTGATAGAAATAGGCGACCTGCCAGCCTTGCCAAAACCCACCAGGATCCAGCGCTACAACCGAACCAACCACCTGACCTCGGCGGCCTAGCTCAAGCACTAGCCGCGCGCCCATCGAATTGCCCACCGCATCGATGCCCAGCAGTTGGTGTTGGGTCAAAAAGTCGGTTACTGCATCGGCTAGGGTAGGAATGGAAACCTCACCCGGTAGAGCCGGTGACTGACCGAAACCAGGCAAATCCAGCGCAATTACATCCCGCTGGGTAGCCAACTCATTCACAATGAGATCCCAAACCTTCAGGGAACTCCCCAAGCCATGGAGTAGTAAGAGTGGTTTACCGGTCCCACGCCGGATATAGTGCATCGTCATACGTTTGAGTCAACAGGTCTAAAAGCTGCGCTGAACCGCTTAGCGTCCTATGAACGGCAACGGGGGCATATAGTTTAGATAGGTGAAGTGGCAACAGGGTACCGGGACAGCTTACCTTAAGCATGCTCTTGCTACCCGGTTCTCTACAGCAAATCCATACCGAGCGTTTACTGATTAACTAGGCTAGGTAAGTGCTGCTAAATCGTAGATTGATTACTACTTGCGACGGTTCACTTAATTTATCACTTAGTTAAACTGCTGGACTTCTCCTCCGTCGATCAGCTCATTAACCAACTGAGTAGTAGCCGTCCCAGCGGTATTCATTTCCGTAAGTCCAGCAAGCTGGCCGAACACTCTACGTACGTTAACACCTGGATACGCTACGTCAGGTATCTGTCGATGACTCAAAAAGCGTCCGCCTTTGACCTTACATATAAAGATGCACTACTCGCCGAGTTGAAAAAACTGTTTCTAGGCAAGAACGTACTTGACAAGCTGCCAACCGTATTGCAGAAATATGGTATTCTGTTAATCGTTCGGAGTAAGCCAGACCATGCGCCCTTAGATGGGGCCGCTTTTTGGTCTAAAGACAATCCTGTCATTGCCTTAACGCTACGGTACCAACGGTACGATAACCTAATTTTTACGGTGTACCATGAATTGGGACATATCTTTTTGCACCTCTGTCACGATAAGGAATCGTCCTTTGTAGATAGTCTCGATGATGGCAAAGATGCGTCCAGTCAGCAAGAAGACGAAGCCAACGAATTTGCCCGGAACACACTGGTACCGTCCGAACGATGGCGACAATTTACGCTGGGCCGGAGCGGGTTTACGGATGAGGCCATTCAGCAATTTGCGGATAGTATGGGCGTACCTGCCCCAACCATTTGGGGGCGGCTCTGTTTCGAGGGGCGAATGAAGTATTCCTGCGCGTCCGTGCATCAGAAACGTAACCAGATTCCCTAACCGCCTAAGCGGAAGTTCTGGCTATATTGCCAGACTATTTTTTTGCTGGTTATAATGTCATCTACGATTACTGCGGGAGTTAACGATCTTTTATTTGACCGAATTCTGAGGAAACAGGAATTCGAGGAAAGCCTCTGGAATGCGGCCGACCAACTGCGGTCGAAGGCCAAACTCAAATCGAGCGAGTATGCCTCGCCCATGCTGGGCCTGTTCTTTCTGCGCTACGCGTCCAACCGCTTCGATAGGCTGACCCCACAGGCCCTTGTCGACTACGAAGCCACCAAAGACAGCCGAAACGCCGAAACCATCGAAGCCGTTTACCTGCGGCTCTGCGGCTACTATCTGCCCGAAGCCGCCCGCTTTGATACGCTGATGAACCTGAGTGGTGAAGACAACGCCATTAAAGCCGTAAAGAAGGCGATGGAAGCATTCGAGCAGGCCAATCCGGGGGCGGGTATCGAACTGCCCAAGAACGACTACGAGAAAATACCGGATGCCACGCTGCGGAAAATTCTCGCCGAAGTAGCCCGGATTACGATGGCCGAAGGCGATTCGTTTGGCAAAATTTACGAGTATTTTTTAGGCAAGTTTGCCCTGTCGGAAGGGCAGAAAGGCGGGGAATTCTACACGCCTACATCGGTGGTGAAGCTGATTGTCGAGATTCTGGAGCCGCACGAAGGGCGCATCTTCGACCCCGCCTGCGGCACGGGTGGTATGTTCGTGCAGTCGGCGAAGTTTATCCGGTCGCACAGCGGCACTAACCACGTCTCCATCTACGGGCAGGAGAAAGTCAAGGAAACATCGAATCTGGCTAAGATCAACCTGTTTGTCAACGGGTTAAAGGGCGACATACGCAACGTGGATACCTCACTGGCGGCTGCGGCTTACGTTGAGAAATACGCTGATACGGAAGGTAAGTTCGACTACGTGATGGCGAATCCGCCCTTCAACGTCGACGGGGTGGCGGTAGACGACATCGATGGGCATCCACTGTTTGCCCACTACGGTCTGCCGGTTAGTGCCGCCAAATCAGGGAAGAAAGCTGATGCGTTTTCGAACGCCAATTACCTGTGGGTGTCGCTGTTTGCTACGGCGCTCAACCCAACCGGGCGGGCGGGGTTCGTAATGGCTAACTCGGCCAGCGACGCAAGGGGTGGCGAGGCCGAGGTGCGGAAAAACCTGGTTAATTCGGGTATTGTGGATGTAATGGTGACCGTCTCGTCGAACTTCTTCTACACCGTTACACTGCCCGTTACGGTCTGGTTTTTCGACAAGGCGAAGACCGACGCGCAACATCCGAACCACGACCGAACGCTGTTTATCGACGCCCGGAGCATCTACTACCAGACCAGCCGCTCGACGCGGGCGTTTACGGAAGCGCAGCTCATGAACCTGACGTCAATTGTGTGGTTGTACCGGGGCGAAACGGCGCAGTACGACGCGCTGCGGCAACGCTACCAATTGGCCCTGACCACTTGGCGCGACCACGACGTAACAACCGGTGCACCGGTGCGACCCGACGACGTAAAAACGTACCGGGGCGTTCAATCCCACCAGTGCCGGGTGGCCGATGCCTTCGGTCAACTGGGCAGCAGCATCCGGTTCTGGCTCAACACCATCGACCTGCTGCTGACCGACGAGGCCCGTCAGGCCCTGACCGACAACCCGACTTTTGCGGCCACGCTGGACGTGCTGACTACCGTAACGCCCGACGCGCTGCCCGACAAAGCCGCTATCAGCGCCCTCTACAAACGGGCTGATGAAGCCGTTACGTTTGCCGACAAATCATTACGGCCCGACAAAGTGGGCGGCAAGCCCGACGCGACGTTTAAAAAAGCCGACCTGCGCGGGTGGCTGCGGAAACTGGCTACCGAGCGCGACGACCTGCTGTTTGTGCTGGAACGAGTGGCGTATTTCGAGTCGCAGCTTCACTGGCAGGACAGCCATTTCCCCGACGGGCAGTACCGCGACGTCGAAGGCCTTTGCAAACTGGCCAGCCGCGCCGACATTGCCGGACAGCAGTACTCGCTCAACCCCGGCCGCTACGTGGGCGTGGCGCTGGAAGACGACGGCCGCACCGACGAAGAGTTCCGCGACTTCATGCACACCCAGACCAACACGCTGACGACCCTGCACACCGAAGCCGACCAGCTCCAGCAACAGATCGAGACCGACATGACGTTTTTATTTCTGGACGTAAACGCGGAGGAGACGGTATGAACGGGTGGGAAATGGTTAAGATTAAGGATATAGTGAAAGGGTTCTATGACGGTCCACATGCTACTCCAAAGGAGTCGGACACAGGAGCTGTTTTCTTGGGTATTGGTAACATAAAACCAGAGGGAGGAATTGATCTATCTGATATCCGATACATTGCGATGGAAGACTTCGCTTTGTGGACTAGAAGAGTAAAACCGCGCAAAAACGACATCGTCTTTTCATACGAAGCAACTTTACATCGGTACGCTCTTATTCCTGATGATCTGCTTTGCTGTTTAGGGAGACGTCTTGCTTTGATACGCGTTGACGACACGAAAGCGGACTTCAGGTTTATCTACTACACGCTATTAAGTCCTTTTTGGAAAAATCAAATTGAAAGTCGATTGATAGCAGGAGCGACAGTCGAACGGATACCCCTCATTGAGTTTCCAAATTTTCAACTTCCCCTCCCTCCCCTGCCTATTCAGCGCCGGATTGCGGACATTCTGGGCCGGTACGATGCGTTGATTGCGAATTACCAGCAGCAAATCAGCACGCTGGAAGGCATGGCGCAGGAACTCTACCGCGAGTGGTTCGTTCGGGGCCGCTGCCCCCACGCTGAACCGGGCGAAGACGGCGGATTGCCGGTGGGGTGGCGTGTTGGTAAGCTCCGGGAAATCATTTCGCACTATATAGGTGGCGGTTGGGGAAACGACGAGCCAAGTGCTGATTTTCCGATAGGTGCTTATGTTATCAGAGGAACCGAGATTCCTAATTTAAAACAAGGTCAAATTAATTCTGAGGTATACCGCTACCATAAACTCTCTAGTGTTGAGAGTCGCCAACTAGCCGCTGGAGACATCGTATTTGAAGTATCAGGGGGTAGTATTGACCAACCTTTAGGTCGTAATGCCTTAATTACTGATGAGATTCTAAAGCAGTATGGTGATACGGTTATTTGTGCAAGTTTTTGCAAACAGATAAGGGCTGATGGAGCAGTTACAAGCTCATATTATCTGCAACTCCTGTTCGACCAACTGCTTGAAACCCAAGAAATGAATCAATTTGAGGTTCAGAGTACAGGTATCAGCAACTTCCGTTTCGAGGATTTATTAGATTATCAGCCCGTCCTTTTACCTGTAAAACACGTACTAGATAGTTTTGATAAGATTGTTAGTCCAATCCGAAAAAAAGTTGGTGTCCTAAATATTCAGCTAACTACGCTCCGTCAGACGCGGGATGCGCTGTTGCCGCGTTTGCTGAGCGGGCAGTTATCAGTTGAAGAAGAAAAATTCGGGTCGGTAAACGGACGGGAGGAAACGGATTATAGCCAATTGTGAACGCGGTGAGTTCACAATTGAGATGGGCGCATCGTAAAGCACTGATGCGGGTCGAGGGAGCCGGAATCACCGACGCCGAACCGCCCATTTGATTTCAAAATGTGTTATCTTGTAGATTCTTTATTCACCCATTTTTATGGAACATGTGTTCAATAGCCTGTTAGCCGACGGTGCCCCTGACGAGAAACCAGTTGGTATTCAGCCGCTGTACGGAGGTAACCCAAAAGCCGTGCAGGACATGAACCCGGACGATTTCCGGGCGGCTTCGGATGCCGTACTGGCGAAGGTGCGGGAGCAGGCATTCAGCCGGGGGCTACCCATTGTCTACGAAATAGCCGGGCGTACCGTTCGTGAGTACGCCGACGGTCGGCTGGAGCCTGTGCGCTGATGATGCCCAGTTGTTACGTCATTGCCGGACCCAACGGTGCGGGCAAGTCGACGGCGGCTTACGCGCTGATTCCGGCGGGCGTTGAGCAGATCAACCCCGACGACATCGCCCGGCAGCTTCGCCAGCACCTCGCCCAGCAGGAGGTCGTACTGCAACAAACCAATGACGAAGCCCGCCGTCGGATGGACGCTCATTCGGCGCGTCGCGAATCGTTCAGCGTCGAAACCAACCTCTACGACGAAGCCACCTGGCAGTACTTCATGGCCCAGCAACGGCGAGGGTACGGTTTCACGCTGCTGTTCCTGTGCACCTCGCAGCTAACCACACTGGTGGAGCGAGTAGTGAACCGGTGTCAGCAGGGTGGTCATTTCGTCCGCGAAGACGTCATCCGGGAGCGGTACGTAAAGGGGCTGTACTGGCTTAATCGCTTTTTCGATCAGCCTGATTCACTGATTCTCTTCGATACGTCCCACGGGCCGCTAAATCCGGTCTACAAACGGGTCGGGGGCGTGGTCGAACAGCAGGCCGACCCATTACCGGATTGGGTCGTTCAGCATCTGGGTAGGCACTTCGGGGTCAACACCAATGTATCCGCCCCCTCCGTGCGGTCGGCAGCGTCGGTCGATGAGGTCCGCAATCTGTACGACCGGCTGAAAGGTAAGCCCCCCACCTCATCTTGATCGATTCCCGCTGCAACGTTAGTCCACAACCTTCTTTGATACCTACCCTACGTGGCCAATTATATTTCCGAAAACGACATTGAAGCCGACTGTGTACGCGTGCTGATGGACGAACTCCGCTACGACGAGCACCTGAACCTGTGGCAACTGCCCGACGACGGCAACGCCCGCTTTGGCCGCTCGCAGTCGGCCGAGGTGGTCCGGCCCGGCACCCTCCGCCAAAGCCTGCGGAAGCTGAACCCAACCCTGTCGAACGCGGTGTTGGACGAAGCCGCGCGGGAACTGACCAAATCCCGCGCCCAGCAAAGCCTGTTCGACGCCAATCAGGCCATCACTCGGCTGCTGCGGGAAGGCCACGACGTACCCACCACCGATGTCGCCGGTAACTACGTAACCGAGCGGGTACGCTTCATCGATTTCACCCATCCCGAGGCCAACCATTTCTGCGTGGTGCAGCAGCTTACCGTCCGGGGCAAAGCCGCCCGCCGACCCGATTTAGTGGTGTATGTCAACGGCCTGCCGATGGTCTTCGTGGAGCTAAAGAACGCCGTCGAATCCACCCAGCAAGCGTACGCCAAAAACCTGACGGATTACCGGCGCGACATCCCCGCCCTGTTTCACTACAACCTGGTGGTGGTGCTGTCGAACTCCATCGATACCAAAGTGGGCAGCCTGACGGCCAACTACGAACAGTTTTTCAACTGGGAGAAAGTAGCCGCTGAGTCGGAAACGCCCGTACCTACCAACGAGGTCGACTTGCTGCGGGTGCTGCGCGGGTTGTTTCAGAAGCACGTGCTGATTGACCTGCTGGAAAATTTCGTGCTCTTCTACGCCAACCGGGCCAAGATTGTCGCCCGGAATCACCAGTACCTGGGCGTCAACAACGCGGTAGATGCCTTTCGGCAGCGAGGGCAGAATGGGGGAAAACTGGGCGTTTTCTGGCACACGCAGGGCAGCGGCAAAAGCTTTTCGATGGCGTTCTTCGTCCAGAAAGTACAGCGCAAAGTCAAGGGTACGTTCAAGTTCGTGATCGTCACCGACCGAGAAGACCTGGAAGCCCAGATCTACAAAACCTTCGTGCGGTCGGGCAAGATCGAGCTGACCCAGGGCACCAGCAAAAGTAGTGGCGCACAAACCTATCGGGCACCCGACGGGGCCTCGCTGCCCGGAATGCTGACCGATGCCTCGCCCTACGTCTTTACGCTGATTAACAAGTTCCGGATTAATCCGAACCATAAGGGCCTCCCCTACCCCAAGCTGACCGACAGCGCCGACGTGGTGGTGCTGGTCGACGAAGCGCACCGCAGTCAGTACGCCGACATGGGCGAAAACATGCACCGCGCCCTGCCCAACGCCAGCTACATTGCCTTTACCGGTACGCCCCTGCTGGATGCCGACGAGAAAACCAAAGAATGGTTCGGCGACTACGTCAGCCGGTACGACTTCGCCGATAGCGTGGCCGACGGCTCGACGGTGCCCATCTTCTACCAGAACCGGGTGCCCAAAGTGCTGTTGCAGAACGACACGCTGAACGAGGAATACGCCGAAATCATCGAAGACGAGAACCTAAGCGACGAACAGCAGGAACGGCTGACCCGGCAGTACGCAAACGTCACGACGGTAATTACCGACAAAGACCGGCTGGAAACCATTGCCAAAGACATCGTGCAGCACTTTCCGGACCGGGGCTACCTGGGGAAAGGCATGGTAATTTCCATCGATAAGTTCACCGCGCTGCGGATGCACGACTTCGTAAAACGCTACTGGGAAGAGCGCATCAAAGAACTTCGCGGGCAAATCAACGCCCTGCCTATTGGTTCGGCCGAACGCGCCCACCTGGAAATGAAACGGAAGTGGATGCGCGAAACGGAGATGTGCGTGGTGGTGTCCTACGAAGCCGACGAAGACAGTAAGTTCAGCAAAGCGGGACTGGACATCCGGCCCCACCGGGCCATGATGAACCGAACCTGGGGCGACGACCACGAAACCATCGAGGACGTGTTTCGCAACCCGGCCGAACCGCTGCGGCTGGTCTTCGTGTGTGCCAAATGGCTGACGGGCTTCGACGCCCCCACGGTATCGACGCTGTATCTGGACAAGCCGATGCAGAACCACACACTCATGCAAACCATTGCTCGGGCGAACCGCGTAGCCCCGGCCCTGCGAACGAACGGCAGCGTAGCCACCCCGGACGATGCATCGGCGGAGGAACTGGTCAGCCACGAGAAGAAGGCGGGTATCGTCATAGACTACATCGGAGTGTTTACCCGTCTGGAGAAAGCCCTGGCCAAATACGCCCGCCCGTCGGGTAAGAAGCGGGACTACCCAGCCGAGGTGTTCGAGGATTTATTGGGTTGTCTGGATGCTGCCATTACCGAAGCCATCCTGTTTATGGCCAGTCAGGGCCTACCCGTAACCCAGCTTACCGACAGCCCGCAAACCTTCGACAAGCTGGCCCAGTTTCAGGCGTTCGCCGATTATCTGTCGCGCACCGAAGAACTGAAAAAGGAGTTTTCGGTCTTCCAGACGGCCATTACGTCTTTTTACGAAGCCTGCAAGCCCGACATCCTGACGGAAGACCTGCTCCCGGCTTCACCCTACCGGGGCCGGTACCGGCGCATCAAAGAGGTATTTGAGTATCTGCGTAAAATCATCAGCCGCAAACTGGACGACACCGGCGATTTCGACGGGGCCCGGGCCAAGGCCGACCAGCTCATCGACGAATCGATTGTGGCGGAAGCCTACGTCATTTACAACACGGCGGCCGTTGATTTGAGCGACATTGATTTCGATGCCCTGCAACAGAAGTTTCAGGCCAAACCCTATAAGCATCTGGCCATCACGGACATGGTCGACTTTCTGCGGCAGCAGGTGCAGAAGATGCTCAACCGAAACGTCAACCGGGTCGACCTGGCGCAGAAGCTCAACGATATTATCGCCAACTACAACACCGTCAGCAGCGACGTCGAAGCGTTTTTCAAGGCCCTAAAAGAATACGCGGAGCAACTGCGGGAAGAAGAAAAACGGGCCGCTGCCGAAGGACTAACCGAAGAAGAGTTGGAAATTTTTGACCTGCTCTTCAAAGACGAACTGAGTCAGTCGGACAAAAACAAGGTGAAAACAGCCGCACAGCATCTGTTGCAGAAGTTGCAGGAAGCCAACATTCAGAAAACCGTGTTAACCGTCGACTGGTACAAAGACGTCATGCTACAGGGGCGGGTCAGGAAGCTGGTTGGTGACATTCTCAACGACGACCTCCCCGATTCGTACGACCGGCAGGTTTTTACCGAGAAGCGCGACACGGTGTATCAGCACGTGTACAACTTGGCCGAACAGGGTCAGCGGTACTGGGCGTAGCAAACCAAATAAACCATCATGATCGACATAAGCCCATCGGAATTAAGTTTATTCGACAGTTATTTACTTGACCTACAGTCATATGTGACAAATGGCGAGTTAGACCGAAAATTCTACAGCCGCTGGAAAAGCAGGATAGAGCAGATTACTGAAATTTCGGCTCGGCTGGACTCCTATCTGGCCAGCAAAGATGCACAAGCAGCCAACGAGGTGGACTATAGTAAACGCGTCGCTCTGCACGATGATGAATACACCGTGTTCAGAAAACACATTGACTACTACCGTTCCGGCATAAAAACGTACCTGACTGAAGTCGAAGCGACTTTGTTACAGGGCGACTTGCTGACTAAGAAAATTCAGGAAATGACCGGCTTTGAGTTCAGGACCCTGCTGTTGGTAACGCTTAGTGAGCATCAGAGTCGCCAGCAGCCCTGATTGATACTATTCCTTTGTATTACACCATGCCAGCCAAGAAAACGACAGTTTCTAAATCGGCCACTCCGAAAGTAACACCTGACACGGGTGGTAAAAAATCGGTAAAACAGGCATCAACCGCTAAGAACCTGGCAAAAACGGGAGCGGTAAAAGCGAAGCCTTCCGGTACAATAATACCGAAACCTGAACGCACTGACGTATTTGTCAGCTACAGCCATGCCGACAAGGAGTGGCTTACCAAATTACAAATTCATTTAAGGCCGCTTAAGACGCATCACAACGTTGTCATCTGGGCTGATACAGAGTTGCGGGGTGGGGATAAATGGCGGACGGAAATCGAGAAGGCACTGGCCAGAGCGAAGGCGGCTATTCTGCTGGTGAGTGCTCACTTCATGGCTTCTGATTTTATCATTAACAATGAGTTGCCGCCCCTGCTTAAAGCAGCCGAAAAAGACGGCGTACTAATTCTGCCCATCATTGTCGGGCAAAGTGGGGGCTTTACCATCAGTAACCTGAGCCAGTTTCAGGCGATGAACGGGCCTACCCAACCCCTGAATTTGATGAGTCCGGGACAAGTGGACCAAATTCTTACCCAAGTCTTTACCCGCGTTTATGAGTTCTTCGTAAAACCGACTACTCCAGCAAAATCCGGTAAAAAAAGCACGTCTAAAATTACACCGGAACCAGTCGTACAACCCTCACCTGACAAACGGCCTGTTCGGATAAAATTGGAATCCCGCCCAAAGCAGACTGAAAACTCTAGGTCCGGCGGGAACAAGGCGCTACTCGTTAAACAAACGGGCGAGTGGGAGATGATTACGGTTACTAAGTCCAGTGTGAAAAACAACCTGACTGTATCGCTCAACGCAACTACGTCACAGCAACGTGCCTTTCTAACGTCACTGCGTCAGCAGAATCAATTAAAAAGCATCGTGTTGGGATTGCAAACGTACGTATGTACGGACGTCGACATTCATCAACAAACAGAGGGAACCAAAGAAACCTGGCATCTGACGGCTTCGGTGCAGGCGCTCGCCCGCAAGGCTCAGATTACGTTCAGCGCCGTGACGCCGGATATGCAAGCTGAAGCGCAGGCAAAACTCTTGCTGCTCAATACGCCTTTACCCAATGATCAGTCCTATCCATATCGACTTACGTCTTTGGCGGCTCCCTTTACGGCTTCCTGCTTCCCGGCGCTATTCAGTCAACTCAGTAAGCAACAAGCACTTTTCAAGCAGGCGGCTCCGCTAATCGCAACCTGGTTTCTCCAGATGAACAACATTGTCGAGCATATCCTGCTCCTCTCATTGACGCTGAAAGGGAAAGTTCTGGACGTTCACTTCAAAGGTCAACGCAGTACGCAGTATCCTCAGGAGAAGCCAGCCGTTGTTGAGATAAAAGGAAAATGTGATCTATCCAAATCGGAGGGAGCGGACTTGATAAAGCTTGGCCCAGTGAACCGCTATTGACTGATTCAGTTGACAATACGATTTAAGCGTTGCATGTCCATTCTAAAATTGAACTCCATTGGGATAGCTACTAAAATGACTCTGGCGGATACAATTGACCAAAAAAAGCGGAAAACGACTCGACTGGCTTAACAAGAAAAGTGGACGGATTTTCTTGTCATGAGAAAGCCACTTTTCGCTTATTGACCTCTCCCCTACCCCGCGTTCAGAAAAGGGTCGAAACTGGTCCGGCTGACCGTCCTTGACCCGTTCTGAAATAAGTTGACCGTCATTGCAAATGAATCATCAAACCCGCAGTCTATCAAGCACCTCAATAACTTTGATCATCTCTTCGGCTTTCCATTTCTCGGGATGCTTGACCCGGTAGTAGAATAGATCTCTTGTCATCTCAGCCTGCTCCAGTACCAGTCCGATTGAGCGGGTGTCCCCGAGTCGTTCGCGCAGGTCGATCTGCGCTTTGACAAAATTCTGAATTATCTGTTTGTCGTCAGTTGATCCGTGAGCGATTACGACGTTTTCAAAATCCTTGGCCGTCAATGGCTTGTGCCCTAGTTTCTTAAGATAAACCGTTCCTGGCTTACCGGATAACTGTCGATCTTCCGCTAAATCCAGTAGTGCGGGGGTCTTTTGTTGAAGTGCGATGTACCGCTGAGCAGCATTCAAAATAGCTGCATCTGATTCTATTAAAGCCATGTCCTCCTCGTCGATAGAGGACAATAATACGCAATTAGTTTGCACTGGACCGGCTATTACACCGGTGTGCGCTTTGAAATATATTAGCTATTCACAATAAAGTTCATCTAATCGCTTTGGATAATAGTAGTTCTTTATAGATTTACAAAAGATAAATATTTATCCTACTTGTTTGTATGCTCACACACGATAAGTTAGTCAAGTTTCTAAGAGCGAAACCTGCGCTAAACCTCTCCCAAATTGAGAAGGAGGCCGGTATTCCTTCTAAAACACTTCACAAGGCACTCACCAATCAGAAAGAAGTACCTGCTAAACACTTTCCTGCATTAGATGCAGCATTGAGACAGTACGGTTACTCAGAAAACTTGTTCGACAAGGCAACTGTGATTTCTGTTGTTAATCACAAGGGGGGGTTGGTAAAACTACGACTACGATAAATGTCGGTAAGGCACTCAGTGTACTAGGCAACAAAGTGTTGTTGGTAGATATGGATTCGCAGGGTAATCTATCACAATGCTTCGGTGTTCACGAGCCAGCCGATCAAGTGATCGATTCTTTACTAGGTAGCTCCCCTCTACCAATGTTAGAAGTAGGTGAGCGGCTTTTTCTCACTCCCTCTGACATTCGGATGGCTTATAAAGAATCGGAGTTAGCCAACGCAATAGGTGCGGACCGGCGTCTAACGGTCAAACTTGAGGAAGCACGGTCACAATTTGACTATATCTTAATCGACTGTCCACCCAGTTTAGGTATATGCACCACGTGTTCATTGGTTGCTTCTAATCATTGTGTTGTACCCATACAGCCCGAAGCGTCAGCTTATCATGGTGTTGAAAGCTTATTCAACCGGATAGCTGAAGTAAGAACATACATCAATCCTTCCTTGACGGTCAAAGGCATTGTGTTCACGATGGTACATAAAAATCAGAGTGTTCATAAAAGTATGATGACTCATATCCGAGATACGTATCGCAACTTTCATATTTACGATGCAGTCGTTGAAGTATCAACTGTTATCAAACAGTCTCAAGTAGCGAAAGAAGATCTATACAGTTATGCACCAAAATCACCCTCATGGCAGCAGTATCATCAATTGGCTACTGAAATTATGACCTTGTAACATGGCAAAGAAAGACTTTATGACGCTGATGAAAGAAAAAACCGTCGATGTGAGACCTTCCCTCCTATCAGCCGAGGAAAATATCAAAAATCAAATTGTTATTCTCGAACAGCTTCGCGACCTCATTCCACCTTTAACAGCAGATGAATTAAACCAGCTAGAACAGAATGTTTTGAAGCATGGTGTGAAAGATCCATTGACAATATGGGAAACGACAGCCAGCGTAGCAGGAACCGGGTCTGAAAGTACGCCCGTATATGTTCTCATTGACGGTCATAATCGCGAGCAAATCATTCGGAAACATCAACTTGACTTTCGTATCAACTTAGTTCGATTTGATTCACTTGATGAGACAAAGGACTATATGATTGCCTACCAACTAGGCCGACGAAATCTAACCCCGGAACAGGCCTCTTACTTACGAGGATTACGCTATAATCAGCAAAAAACGCGACGTGGGAGCAATTTGCAGGCCGGTGTCTCACAAGTGAACGTGGCCGAAGCTTTGGCAAGTGAATACAATGTCAGCAGTCGGACAATAAAACGAGACGGTGAGTTTGCTGCTAGCCTCGAACAAACTGACTCTGACACTAAACACAAGGTATTAGCTGGCAAACTGCCTAAATCAGCACTTCAAACTAGAAACGAGCCTGATTTGAGCCTATCAAGTCATTTGGACGGTGAGTTAAGTAGAACTGATTCTACTGTCTTATCTAAAAAATCTACAAAAAGAGCTGCGGACTTGAAAAACCAGATTCAGAAGCTTGCTAACGGCAATCTAGATTTGCAGGCATGTACTGAACTCATCAAAAAGATAAATGAATTATCGAACTTACTGTCTACGAAGTGACAAGCTGTCACTTCTGGTAGATGGATTCATCACCTAAAGTATGAAAGACCTATTGTAAAGAGCGAAGTGACAGCTTGTCACTTCGCTCTTTTGTCTTGTGTATTATTGAGTTCTATCAGGTTACGAGCTGGCCTAGAACCGCATCATCGACTGCTTACCGAATAATTAAGCCACGCATTACTACATATCACCGTAGCTCTTGCAATACCTCGGTATGATTTCGTATGTACTTCAGATAGTATCAAGCTGGCATCGGTATACACATACAGCCATATAATTGATTTTTGCTAATAGCGCTCACCATAAAAAAATTTAATGTCAAGGTATATATCTAATTGCGAGTAATGTACCGTCGCGCCTGTACTCATTAACATGTAACAGTCCAGTTTAATAATCAATTGGACTTTTTGAAACACGTTTAAAAATGCCAAGCCATTGTATTAATAAGCTTAGCATTAGAATATTGTAAGCTATTATTAAATTAAGATCACGCTAACTATTTGATTATCAATATTTTACAAGGTTAAATTGCGAGTAATATACCGCTAATTACGAGAGATGTACCGTCCAATTGCGAGGGATGTACCGTCAGATGCGAGAGATGTACCGTTTAAATGCGAGGGATGTACCGTCAGATGCGAGGGATATACCGTATCTGTGAGGAAACTACCGTTAATTATGAGAAAACTACCGTGTAGAGTCATTACTTAACAGTTGTGGTGAATAATATCTGAATGCTAGGACGACTATATGGTATCATTGGGGTGCATGCTGTTACTGAGTTGTTTTATTGCGAGTTAGAGTACGTTAGACAGGCAAATGAGGTACACTAACTGCGAGTAAAGTACCGTAAAGAAAGCTATGCAATGTTGTATCCAGTGATCTACATGTTCGTGTAAGCCTAATAATACGAGTAAAGTACCGTTGCCAATAGGCGAAAATCGACGGCAGAGAGTAGAAAAAAATGTAGGCTGTCTGCCCGACGGGTTTTTACTCGCAATTCAATTGTGAACATCGTATGTAGCTCAATAACTGATTTGATTGGGTCTTCACCTGGTGAGATTGTTCGTTGAATGGTTATCTTTAGCTTCGTAATAAGGTGACCTTCTTATGACAAAAAGTAGTACTTCCGCTAGTTCACAAACTGAGTTGTTTAGCAACGACTCTGAGTTTCTGGAAGCAGATCAGCGGGCGACGACAAGACAAATCCGACAAGATAGCCTAGTTGCTCAACACAACGATTTGATTCGGGCGCGTTATGATATGTCATTGCTTGAATCACGTCTGTTTGTTTGTCTGTTAGGCCGGATTGATCGGAAGGATAAAGATTTTGTGCTGTGTCGTATTCCAGTGTCAGAGTTGTATCCAGATGAGAAAGTAGGAGGGAAGGCTTATGCTCAAGTAAGAGAAGCAGTTATACGATTAGCCAGTCGAATCATTCATGTTGAAACTAAAGACGAGCAGGGACGTCGAGAAATAGTGAGTAATCCTCTCATGGCTACATGTCGTTATAAGGAAGGGTCGGGGTATTTAATTGCTCAGTTTAACAACTTCATAAAGCCCTACCTTCTAGAGTTACAAGGCAACTTTACTGTAGCTGAGATTCAGACTCTGTTAGGATTCCGAAGCTTTTACTCGTATCGGCTCTACTGGTTACTTAAATCCTCTGCTTTCCACAAAGACACGATTGTGGTGGAGCTAGCTACATTGAAAAAGACCCTCAACTTGGAGCAGCGGTATCAAAACTTTGCTGACTTCAAACGATTTGTCCTAGATGTAGCTAAAAATGAGCTTAGTCAGACAGACATGGCTTTTGAATATCAGCAAGTAAAGACAGGAAGAGCCGTAAGTTCTCTACATTTTTATCTGAGCCGACCTACTATCATTGCGCAGAGTGATGTCAAATTACCGGAAGGTACACAGCAAATACTCACTGAGATAGGTATTAGCTTAAAATCACTTAATGATATAAAGAACCGGTTTCAGCAGGGAAGGCTTTCAGAAGAATATTTACGGTTCGCAATAAAATACTATCAGGAAGCGAAGAAGAATGGGCGGATAAAGTCACCAGCAGGTGCTATATACAAAGCCTTAATGACAGATCAATTGGATCAAGAGTTTAAGACATGGAAAGCTGAGCAACCCGTTTATAACTCACCAAGAGCTACGGCAAAGGGGCCGAAGACAGAGATTATAGAGTTAGACATGTTAAGAGAACAGTTTACAACCTTGCACGAAAAAGGGCTTTCTAATCATAACTCATTTGATGAATACTTGAATTGGATGTTGCAACAGGATGAATATGATATGGACGTACTTGATGGACGAGAAATACTTACATATACCGAGTCAAAACTATAAGTAGGAGAGCAGAAGTGCCTCATCAGAATGAGTGAGAGACTGCACCAGCAGGCGCAGAAGGACGCCCGAAAACTAGGTCTATCTTTTTCCGCGTATGTACGCTACCTGATTAGTTGGCAAGCGGAAGAGAATCAGAAGAAGGGGTGGGGTTGGATGTTTATAGGGCCAATAGCTACGGATAATAAATATACTTCGTTACGTTCGTGCATGCTGACTATTTTAACTAGATAACAAGCACATTCTTACCCTGAAGTATGCTTACAATAGGAGACATAAGAGAGTCTTTATACGCTGTACTTGATGACGCACTCGAGGCCGAGAAACTGCTAGACACATTAGATACTCCTTTTCATAGACGGACATACATTCGGAGTGTTTTTTCGGGTATCGAAGGCTGTATATGGCTCATGAAACAAACGTGCTTAAAGGCAAAGTCACCGGATGCCAAGCGTCATGTTAGCTTAGCCGATTATCTGATTCTAGCAGAAGTGGAATATGACGTTAGGGACAATGGTACAATTAAGACCCAGTCAAGAAGTATAAAGCTTACCCATAATCTTAGGTATACAATCAATACGACTAATCATCTTATAGGAACTAAGATAGATCTAGGTGTTAGCACGGCAAGTTGGGAGGACTTTCAAAAGGCGGTTAAAGTGCGAAACCGGATTACTCATCCTAAAACTGCCGGAGACGTTACCATATCAGACGAGGAAATAGAGTTATGTAAACGGGTAAGCAGCTGGTTTAATATAATGACCGCGGCCTTTTTTCAGGCTATAGTGGAGAATAGTGAGAAAGCTCAAGAAAAAACGAACAATGACAATAATGACGTGAAGTTGGAAATCGATAACCAGACTAGCTAATGCCGATGAGCGTTAATCTGTTCATGCATAGGCGTGCGCCGAACAGCCTGACTGCTTGAGTTCACATAAAATCCTGTTGCGCTTTCATCCAATCGAGTAGTGCATAGAAGTGACCTCGTCTTGCTTCATTTGACTTTGGCCGGTTGAAGTCTTTATTGTGGATTAGCCCCCATAGCAACAACAGTATCCGGCCAAATTCCCAAAGGTCACTTTCCTCATCTCCATCTGTTAGGTTCTCGAGTATACGAGTAAGACGCTGATCGGTGTCTGGGTGAGACGGGCCACCACTCCAAGTGGATTCGGGAAAAAGAATCGATCCACTACCAAGTAGGGTGCCAAGCTTAATTGAGTTTACTTCATCTAGACCTCTACCTTCAGTAGCTCTACGCATAGTCTTAAGCGCTCCTTCATCTGCTGCAAATTCATCTTTGATGGACTCCTCAGTGGAGATTGGTTCGGAACTATGTCCTAGTTGTTGGTGAGTGAATTCGTGACATAAAACGAATGCTATTCCGTACAGAAATAGGCCGTTCACCGCACTAATATGTTGCGTCTCAGCTTCGTCAAACTCTTCAGGGTTAGCCAAGAGGTGTTTGTCCCAAGGCGACCAGTGCTGATAGAGGGAAAGGCCATAATTAAAAACATCGACATCTGGCTGGAAATTAGGCTTATGTGTTCCGTTTTCCTTGTAAATAGTTAAAACTGCATAGCACAAACACCAAAGAGCTGCACAATAAGACTCTTTGACGTATAAATAAGAGTTAGGTGTTCCTAGTTCACCGGGGCATTCTTGGGGCATTAAACAGGCACGATCAACTATAGGTGTTTTGTGACAATCGTAATAAACCTTGGGCTGTAATCCGCCATATGATAATTCGTGCTTTATCTCATCCGAAAATCCAGTATATAGTTCTTGAAAATGACTAAGAGTGTCTTTGCTGAAAACCCTGATGGGTAAATTTCCTTTGTGCCGCTTTTGCAATACGGAAACTCGCTTCATACTTACATCAATTTATGTACGCTGAATAACACTTCGGGAGGATACTGACCGACATAACATTAATCGACCTAGTTCGCTTTTTCGCCACTGAACACGAAGAGTCAGACACTGTCGAATTTAAGTCATATTACGAGAAGGGTCAAAATAACCACAAGCATAAGGAGGATGCTGTGCTTAAAACGATTTGCGGCTTTCTCAATTCGAGTGGAGGGTTACTTGTGTGGGGCGCGCCCGAAGGACATATTCCCGCCGGACGACAGACCAAAGTCTTCACCGGCGCTTTATCGCCCGTTTCTAAGCTAATTGAGAAAGACACCTTTATTTCCCGTGTCGCCAATGCCATTGTGCCCTTGAGTAATCTGGTAAAGATGCACCGGGTCGAGATCAGTACTGGCGAATATGTGTACGTATTTGATGTGGAGCAGAGCGTTCACAAGCCCCATCAGTTTGATAATCGCTACTGGGTGCGGCTGGATGGGCAGACCAGTGTGGCCCCCCATTATCTGATGGTTTTGTCTGCCTGTGTACAGCCTGAGCGGAAACACTGATACAAAGAGGGCGGCCCACATGACCGTCCTCTTTGTATATATTCCAATGTATATTTACGAACGCGTTGGGCGAAGCACATATAAATGGAAAAGGGGATAAAAGAACAGGTTGCCGAGTTGATACGGGAAAGCCGGAAGGCAAGGGGTCTAACCCTAAAAGAACTGGGTGAACGTATTGGTGTTGCTGAATCAACGGTTAGTCTGTATGAATCAGGCAAACAGAATCTAACGATTGAGACTCTAAAAAAAGTAGCTGATGCACTAGACTTACAATTTGAAGCAGTATTTAAGTAGATATTTTTTTGCCTAAAAACTTTGTATTTATACAAAGTTTAGTTATTATTGTACTGTCGAACGACGACAAAAAAAGCCCCAACGCTTACATTCTTGGCGGAACTAGCGAAGGGGCGCGTATCAACCACTTACAGTTAACACTATGCAAACTTACACCTTACAATGCCCCGTTGCAATCCCCATCGAGCCAACGGACGCCGAATGGCCCTCCTTCGCTGACGTTATCGAGCATTTACAGAATCTCGAATTAACCTCTCGAGCCATTACTCGGCGCGACCCGGCCAACTACCATCTACTACGTTCAGCTGAGGTACTTAAGCAGGAGTTTCTGGACGCTATGGAACGGCTGCATCCTGAATGGTTGGAACTCATCGGATACTCCAAGTGTGAAGTCTACCGGTCCAGCCAAGCCCAAGCACAGTCCCACAATGAGCTATGAAACGGGTAAGTCATGGAGATTCCCCGCCGACATTTACCAAGAGTGTTTAATCATACTCCATGCCTAGCCATGTTCGGCTGGTCTGCTGCCTAACAAGGTGAAGAAGTGTAGCATATGTAATACGTATGAGATGTTATGCTTCTTGGTTGATCGAGCGATCCCTAACTAGTAATAGCTGTACACACAATCTGATGAAGACCGGAAAAATAGAAAGATCTATTTCGGTAAGTAATCTCATTCGTCAAATTCGCTGGATGGATGAGTACGAAGCATGGAAACGAGCCGTATTTGTGCGTGATCGATTCACTTGTCAACATTGCGGAGCCAGAAATGGACGCAAACGTGTCATTGAAGCAGACCATATTATCAGCATCAGCACGATAGTGCGAGATAATAAGGTATGTGACTTGGAGACAGCTCGTACCTGCGTTGCCTTGTGGGATGTGAAAAACGGACGCACTTTATGTCATTCGTGCCACGAAAAAACTGAGTCGTATCCCGTTCGTTTTTCTCGGCATTAAGTTGAGTAATTTGATCGGCTTCTAGACATTACAGTGTCTAGAAGCCGATCAAATTACTCAATACTAAGCGAAATCTTCCCAGCTATCGGAGTTTCCTTGTGCTTCTTTGCGACTACCCCTAGTGGGTGGGAGTGGACCGTCGCTACTTTCAATGCTCTCTTTGAGAATTCGTCTAACATCTTCCTTTATCTGTCGGAAATTGTTACGCTTATCTGCTTCACTGACAGATACGAACGGTTGGATAGTAACAGCTTTAGAGTGTGGAGCGTCAAATTGAGATACAAATTCAGATACGTTGCCCTCTGCTATGAATCCTGCAAATTGACCCGTTCTCAAGTCCCGTATGGATTGCATAGGTAGGCGGTCTCTCTGTTGGACTGACGTACTTATATTTTGACTACTCGAAGAACTTCTGTCACCTGAACTTCTACCTGCCGAAGTGCTTTGGTATTCGACATCATGTTTCCCAAACAAAGTTGTAATTCTTTGTAGCGTCTTAGGGTTAGTCGAACGTCCATAAAACTGGTTCGATAGGTTACCAAGCAACATCTCCGACTGCTGAGGTCCTAACTGGCCCTCCATCTGTGAAATGTCTTGTACTGCATAAACAGTTGCTACTTGATTAGCGCGTGCCGTAGCGGGTAACTCTTGGAAGTTAGGTATGAATAGGGTAGGTGCCTCATCTAGAATAACAATGCTAGGCAGCTTGTTAGGCTTGTTCATGCGCTTGGTAGCGGTGGCAATAATCAAAGAGATTAAAGGTGAATATGTAGCAGGTAGATCAGCATCATTACCCACTACCAGGAAACTTGGCTTTAAGGGATCGTTCAAGTCAAACGGAACGTCATCTCCACTCATTACCCAAAATATCTCCGGTGTATTAAGAACACCCAAGTAACTTTGTACGGTTGTGAATATGCTGGCTAAGGTTTTCTCTGAATCCTGACTGCTAGTGATCGCTGCAATCAATCCGCGTACCTCTTCGTCTTTATTCAGTAATTCAAGTAAAGCTTTTGGATGTGCCTCAATTATAAGGCTGCTAGCGTGAGGTAAGGTGCAATATTCGGGATAGTTGTTACGCAAATACCATATGCTACCAGTTAGCAAAGCCTCCGCAGTCTGAATCCAAATGTCTCGCTTCTGGCTGGCTTTGTAGTCTAGATTACCAATTGTGGTTACTGCGGCTTCTCGGGCGTAGCTAGCATTTGTCAAAAGGTTAGGGCCGACGGGGTTGATTCGATGACTTCGGGTTAAATCTGTGAAGTTTACATAGTAGATCGAAACACTACTGGTTTGGTAAGCACCTGCTACTTCAACTGCCAATGTAGGGAATTTGCGGTCATACAAGATACCCGTAAGATTGGCTGCTGCTGATTGTTGGATGATTGGCTCTATCACACTCTTACTCTTACCGCTACCCGGCCCCCCACATATAAAGATTCCTCTAAATATATTATAGAGATTGATATTGCCTTCCTGTGTTGAAAACGAAAAGCCTTCAGGTTCCTTTGAGTCCTGGTCAGAGTTGGAAAGGACGAAGGGAGAGGGCTTTCCAATGCGAATCCAATACCCATACGCAAATGTTATTATAACGCTCAGATAGAACCACGCTGAGGAAGAGAATGCACTAGGAATAAGTGGCTTTAGCAAAAGAGAAGCGAAAGTGCCACTAGCGGCTATTGCAAAAGCTAATACGCCAAAACGGAGCCACAATTTATTCCATAAAACGTGGCTTCTGAAATAAGCTTTTTGGTCGTACAAAATCATTTGCAAGGCTGTGTTTACAATAAAGTCTACGCCTAAATTGCGTAGCAAGCCTAGAAAAATGGTAATTATTAAACCTATTAAACCGAATGCGACAATCAAAAATATAGCATTAGTCAGCATGAGAGGAAGGGGTAGTTGTTTAAAATCAGGGTAACTTACAATGACAAATCACGGTCGGAATTGTCGCGTGTATTAAACTGGTTGACTTTATTTTCTTGCTTATTTACAGACTTATTAAGTGAGTAGTTAGGGCCATGCTGGAGGGCTTCCAGTCTCAATGCAATTCGTTCTTCTTGACTTCCTTTCCGCATCATATTAGCATATTGGAACGTTTCTGTAAGCGGCCTCTCATAATTGAACTGACGATCGAATTGTGTTTCGACAGCTTGTTTGAAA
The DNA here is from genome assembly GCF_012849055.1 of Spirosoma rhododendri. NCBI lineage: Bacteria > Pseudomonadati > Bacteroidota > Cytophagia > Cytophagales > Cytophagaceae > Spirosoma > Spirosoma rhododendri. Next base: position 74,558 of record NZ_CP051678.1, read on the forward strand.
TTACTGCGGTCAAAACCACCTTTGACTGCTCCGCTATCAGTTGCTCGGTGATTAGTCGCAGGACTTAATTTAAGTGGGTTCTTTCGATCTACTGAACCTGTCTCTCTCTGATACTGATAAAGAGATAAATTTTCAGTACGGCTGACAATTACGTGGATATGAGCTTGGGGTCCTTCCTTTGATTGCCCTTCAAATTGTTGTTGCTTCTGTACCGCTTTATCAGTGTGAGAATAGCTTCTTTGTTGTTCAATTTTAGCATACCACAATAGGTTTTGGCTTTCTATCCCCTTTCCAAATTGTTTCGCGTAAGCTTGCATTGCTTCTCGAGTAAAAGATTCTAATTGAGAACGATTTGATCCGATGTGTTTTTGTTCAGATTGACTTGGACTTAAAATGATTTGGTAATACTTGTCATCTTGTTTTCCTAAGTTTCTTTTATTAGAATCGATGTCGCTAACAACTTGAAACATTGTTACATCTCCCTTGTCAGTTGTAAACCATTCGCCTGGTGTTTCTTTTTCTAGATACTGAGCTAAACCTATACAACTTCCTTTTCCTCCTGCGGTGATTTTTGTAATCATTTGACCAACCTCAAATTTTAGTTTGATTTCTTGATTAGTTCTTCATACACAGTTCTGAACCGGTCAGTTTGAAACTCTGGTTTTAGAGCCCCACCAATAGTTTTTATCTGGCCTTGTCTCAACGTCTTTGGTAACTCTTGGCTTACTAGTTGAATCAATAGTTTAATATCATCATTAATCGGTCGTAATAAATCGTTTTCTTGTTGACGGATAAAAGATACAAGCCGCTTGTCAAGTGCTTTAATTGCGTCAGTTGGATTATCTGTTTTCGGATTACGTGGATCAGCTTTAGTTGCTTTAAAATAGAGAATCATTGCTTCTAACAGCCCTTTTTTCGTTAAGCCATAGCTTTCAGCCATACGCTCAAAATCAGAAAACAAATCCACTGAGATAAGTACTTGCTTATCTTTCTCTTTGTTGGGTTCCATAATTATCAGGTTAGTAATCAGTATTTGGTGTCTGATAGTGAGGTAGTTAAGGTAAAATATCAGTTTGCTACTGACATTTTAGTAAACGCACCATCAGAATCTGATTTTGAGACAAAATAAAATGTACTGACAATCAACAAGTTAGATTAGAAGTGTTTGAGACGGAAAGGCGGATATAGGTGTCTATACTGTTCCCGCTCGCTGCCATATCTACTTCCATACCTGTAGGCTCCTCGGTTGATTCTAAGTGATACATGGTCACAGCACATCGTACGAGTCTCGTTCTATACACATTTGTCACTTATAAACGTGTATAGTATATTGATTTAATTTGTACAGGTTCATTAAGTTTAACTGTAACTGCAATAATGATGTGTATCAAAGAAGAACTTAGATAGTAGTATAGCAATTGAAATATGGAGTATTAAATGTAACTTATAAATTTAGGTTTTTATCAAATGTGTATCTAAATAAATAATAGTCTCTCCAAATATTTTCTTATTGAATTAAGTAGTACATTTTCTTTCTTTATGAGAAAGCTCGTTTTTCTGATAAATGTGTTCGTTTGGCGAAGTAGTAAAAATTGGTTTGTAGTTTATTTGGTAGAATACTCCTCCCAAAAGAGGCAATTAGTGTCGTGGCTTTTTTTATTAGTGTCTCTTTCTTGAATACTTGGACCGGGAGTTAGTAGAGAAGATGTAGGGGAGGGGGTAGCCTGCTTGACTTTTTTTGCCAGTGCCTTCATCTGGTCGATGCCCAACGACTTGATTAGGTAAGCCGTCGGGTTTTTGATATTCGTCCGTAGGCCGTTGCCTAATTCGGAGTCGACGCGCAGGAAGGTTGCAAGCAGCTCGGGATCCGAAGCGATAAGGTCTTTCTGCCAGTCTTTGAGCTTGTATCTTTTCATCAACTGCCAAGCGGTAGATACCGCTTCGTTAATTGACATTTTGTTGATTTGTTGACGCTCTTTCTCAATAGCGTCTATAGCCAGCTCCTTGGCTGTCTTAATAGTAAATTCTAGTTCAACGACTTTCTTACCAACCTTCTTACTGGGAAGCCAAGTAATATCAAGGCCTGCCTTGTTAGTAAGTTCACGCTGAGCAACATTGAGTGCATAGAGACAGAAGTCGTTGTACCTGTAAGTCTCTGGACAATTCAATATTACCCGTAATTCGTCTACCTCGTACTTAAACTGATACTGATTCCGATGATAAAACATGCTGACAATTTCAAACATACGTTGAGCATAGGTTGAACTCAATGATAGCATTACATTAATGTCATACTTAGTATACCGTTGTCCTAATTCGGCAAAATATGGAACAACATTAGCCAATAGTGTAATTTCAATCACCTTTATCCCATTTACAACCGCTGATTGAACCAGTGGAAATGGAGTCATGAAAGTAAAATCACCGCTTTTATCATTACGAAAAGACAATCGTTTCTTGCTAAGAGATTCAGCTGCTGTTGCAACTTGATCATATCGTGCTCTAGAAAGTTCTAAAAAAGGGACTTGAAGAACTACATTCATTTTAGGCTCTATTTCATTCTTCAAGGCCATATGTCCAATCTGATTAACTACTAGCGTTACAATCTTCTTCTCCATTTCCGTGAACTCCTGGCGAGATTCGGTGAAAAGATTTGATTGATAATTAGTCGGATACTTACTAAATGTAGAACGCCTTACACTGTATACATCTTGATTATCAGTACTCATAGCTATCATTAGATTAACACGCTAATATAAAAAACAAGTTTGCTTTACGCAACTTGTTTTCTGGTCTCCAGTACCTACTAAACCTTGTTTTTGCTCGTAAAGCGCTTAACATTACCCTATACAACATTCCTTCTCTTAGTTCTAAAATTGCACTTTTTTAATTATAAACAAAATATAAACAAGATTATTTCTTTCACCTACTAAAACTTGTAATTGAACAAGTGTACCTACTGAAACTTGTAATATACTATACCGAATCTTGTTTTTTAAGTATACTGAATCTTGTAATAATGGGGCCGTTGTACCTACCAAATCTTGTAATGGTACCTACCAAACCTTGTAATAATCGATATAAACTACTCACATACAGCGAGTTGTAGACCTCTTAAATCAATCAAATAATATATTGATAAAAGGGGATAATAGATCAACCTTTTTTTGGAAAGGGGAAAGAGAAGGAGTTAAATAAACATTTATTTACTTCTAAGGGAAATAAAACCACTATCTTGCCTCCCTATACCACCCAGTAGGGGAGACGCAAGACACCACCGCCTAAACCTCCGTTTGCTATGGAAGATCAGCAACCACCAAAAACCAAACCCGCTAAACGACCCGATAATGCACCCATTGATGCATTGCGCTTGATCCTTAAGCAACAGGCGGTAACACTCACGCCCATGGTCAACCAGGTCAGTGCTATGCCAGTAGACGATAGTCTGGAGTACTACTTCATTCCTATGCAGTACATGAAGCAGTATGCGCCATACCACCGGCCCGGTAAGCCCTTCAAAAACTTCAAACTCGTCAACTTCAACCAGCCCGCCATATCACTCTCCTTCTTCTACAAGTACAAGTACTCTATCCAACGCAGTCCCACCCATGACGAAGTGATGCTACACCTGCGTAACCAGCGGAACGAATTGCTAAACCGGTCCCTCTTTGAGCAACTCAGTGCTACTCAGAACGAAGAGCTGCGACAGGTCGATGGGCTCATGCGCGCCTTTCGGGATAGTCCCGACGCCTACCAGGCCTGTTTCTCCAACTACCACCACTACTACCGCTACTGGACCTGTGCCTACCGCTATTTTGAAGATGCTACCCTCACCCAAGCTAACAGTCTCACCGAGCACCTACTCAAGCATACTGAGCGCATCAAAGGACAAGTTCATGAGCGCGTCAACGTGATCTTCATCGATCCTCACTACATCACCCGGCCCGTGCCAAACGATAACAAGTTTATCGACCGCGAACTCGATACCTTTCCCCTGCAACTGCGCCAAGGTATCACTACGCTCTATCTGCGCAAAAACCCGTTTACTGACGAAGCTGCTTGACAATGTTTCCTAACGACTCGTACTTTGGGGTAACAGCTAAATAGAGATGAACATGAAAACAGGTAGCGGCATCAAGAATATAATTAAGTACCGGCTCACCGGTACGCCCGATGGTAATCTGCTGGTGAGCTTTTACCACCTGAACGTCTTTGATCAACAGGCCGTCAACTGGCGCATTGCCGAACAACTCGTCGACGAGAAGATGGGCCCTGAAGTGCTCTACGAAGGCAATCTGAACAATAACACGCACTACCAGCCCGCTATTTTCAATCTACTGCGACGGGTAGAGGTGTATGTCAACTGTGTGCGCATCGAACGGACCAGCTGATAGGGTATACCCTATAGTTATTGAAGCCGTGGCGAGAGATACAAGGTTCATGTACGTAAACCCAATATGCCCCAACAACTCCGCTAATGCCTTAATATACTTTTTATGAGCGAACAACCGTGAAATCTAGTTTGGCTCAGTTGATAAGAACGGTTGATCTATTCGAGTTAAATAAACAAATTGCGTTGGTAAGTCAAGCATTCGATCTGATAGTCTACACCCCAGCTATTGCCGGCGTCAATAGGCTCAATACGACTACCAATCACATGCGTTAGTGCCATCATGCCTGGGCTTCATTCGAATGACCCGCCTCGTCAAGGTGATCGAAGATGCCAGTAGAACTACCCGTTTAATTGTAAAAGCGATCACTTGCCCTATTAGTAGCTGCGCCTTGGCTGCGGCATTATTGAGCTAATAGTATCCAGAGATTAATGTCAAACGATCAGCAGCCTACCGGTGCGATAACCTCGCTTGAACAACGACTTAACGTTGACTTTGCCCTGCAGGCCGCTGGCTTAGGCATTTGGGAGTATGACCCGGCTTCCAATCAGGTACGGTGGGATGAGCGGTGCCGGGCTCTCTTCGGCCTGGCGGCCGATAACCGGATGTCTTACGAACAGGCATTCGCGCACGTTCATCCCGACGATGTGGCCCGGGTCGATCAAGCCGCCCGGTGGGTGATGAATACCCAGTCGGATGGTGTATTTGATGAAACCTACCGCACCATCGGGGTGGACGATGGCCAGTTGCGCTGGGTGCGCTTTCAGGGCCGGGTTGACTTTACGCCGACGGGGACGGTGCAGCGCTTCGCCGGCATTGCCCAGGAGGTGACCCAGCAGGTGCAGGACCAGCAGGTAGCGGCTGAAAGCTGGGCGCAGCTACGCCGACTAATTGAGGCCACCCCCGTGGCGATGGGCCTGCACGTAGGGCCTGCACTGCGTGTTGAGCTGGCCAATGACACCCAGCTCAGTTACTGGGGCAAGGATCGCTCGGCACTTGGTAAGCCTTTCCGGGAGGTATTACCCGAGCTGGACGGCCAAGGGTTTTTTGAACTCTTTGAACAGGCGTATGCGACCGGTCAGCCCTACCAGGGACAAGCCGCACCAGCTCACTTAAGCTTAAACGGTAAGTTCGGTACCTACTACTTTGATTACTCGTTCAACCCGATTCGCAATGAGCAGGGCCAGGTGTACGCGGTCCTCAATACGGCCATCAATGTGACCGAGCAGGTACTGGCTCGCCAACAGCTGGAAGAAAGCGAACGCTTTGCCCACACCCTTTTTGAACATTCACCGGTGGCCAAGGCCGTGTTTGTGGGCCCCGACATGATCATCCGTACCGCTAACAAAAACATGCTCAGCATGTGGGGTAAAGAGTCGTCTGTCATTGGCAGTCCGTTTATAGAGGCGCTGCCGGAACTGGTCTCCACCCCGCAGGTAGACCGGCTCCGGCGGGTACTCATGACCGGGGAGAAATTCTACCAGGCCGAAGAGAAATTCGAGTTGCTACGCTACGGACAGCCCTATACGGGCTATTATGAGTACACCTACGAGGCCCTGCGCGCAGCCTCGGGGACCATTTATGGCGTCATCTGTGTAGCCAGCGAAGTCACCCAGCAGGTACTAGCCCACCAGCAGGTTGAAGAACAGGAAGCGGTTCTGCGCAATGCCGTTGAACTGGCTGAGCTGGGCACCTGGACACTGGATATCGCCAGTGGCGAGATGGCATTGTCCCCTCGTCACGCTGCTATGTTTGGTTTAAAGTCAACGGTTATGTCCTACGAGACGGCGCTGGCCATTGTCCATCCCGCTGATCAGCAGCGGGTACGGGCTGCCTTGGCGGCGGCGTTGCAACTGGATTCTGACGGCCGTTACCAGGCTGAATACCGTATTCTCAACGCTAGCAATGGCCGTCAGCAAGTCATCCGGGCCAGAGGTGAAACAAGACGGGATGCCCAAGGGAAGCCCCGGCGTATTGCCGGCACGGCTCAGGATATTACCCTGGAGCGGGCGTTACAGGTGTCGTTGGAACAGCAGGTGCACCAACGGACCCAGGAACTGGCCGCTATGAATGAAGAACTGACGGCGAGTAATGAGGGATATGCGGCTGTTAACGAAGAATTAACTGAATCGAATGGGCTACTGATTCGCTCCAATGAGAACCTGCAAACCTTCGCCTATATCGCCAGCCATGATCTGCAGGAGCCGCTGCGCAAGATTCAGCAATTTGGTGATTTACTCAGGACGCGCCTGGCTGATTCAATCGGTAGTGAGGATCTAGCCTACCTGGAACGGATGCAGGTAGCCGCCAGCCGCATGTCAACCCTGATTCGAGACCTGCTGGCCTTCTCCCGCATTTCGACCCAGCGCAATACCGAAGCGCTGGTTTCGCTTACTGATGTAGTAGGCACCGTGGTAAGCGTACTGGATCTGGTCATTACCGAGACCAATGCCCAGGTGATCATTGACCCCTTGCCGACCGTATCAGGGGATGCCGTTCAACTGGGCCAGCTGTTTCAGAATCTGCTGAGCAACGCCCTGAAATTTCGCCAGCCCGCTACCATGCCCATCATTCGGATCAGGAGTCAGCTCGTAGCCGCTACCCAGTTACCCGCCACTGTCCAACCGACCCGGCGGACTGATAACTACCACCTGATCGAGGTCGCTGACAACGGGATCGGCTTCGATGAAAAGTACCTGGACCGCATCTTCCAGGTCTTCCAGCGGCTACATGGCAAAAGTCAGTACGTGGGAACGGGGGTTGGCCTGGCCATTTGTGAGAAGGTCGTTACCAATCACGGGGGCACGATCACAGCGAGCAGTCAGCCCGGGCGGGGGGCCACGTTTTATGTGTATTTGCCCGCCCAGACTAGCTAACAAGCTGGCTAATTCAATTAACTCGATTACCGTCTATAACTAATCACCCATGCAATCTAACCAGGCAATTGATCTGCAAGCTATGGCTATTCGACTGCTCTATGAGAAGGAGCAGGAAACGATGCGGTTACTAACGCTGGTGCAAAACCCCTACCAGGCCTTACTCGCCCAACACCAGCAGCAGCAAGCCCTGATAGCTCAACAGCAACAGAGCATTAACCAATTAGAGGCTGAATTACGGGCTTGCCGCTCCGCTCAACAGCAAGCATTCGGGCTGGTGCATACAAATTGAACTAATCATACGACGGCAGAAAATCCCCCCCGCCCTGCTCACTTCAGAAGAGTCCGATCCGAAAGGGCACGCTATGCTGCTTGCTATAGCGGGCAGCAGTGCTATTCGGGGTGGGTATACACCCAATGAACATCAGTTCTATTAGCACTGCGAGCAGTACGACCGCTTCGATGACGAACCCGTACCGGGTTTGCCGTGCGAGCAGGAAATCAATAAATGTCTGGAATAGGAAGTGGAGGTGGTCTACCCTAAGGGATACGAAGAGGTCGGATGGGGCAATACCGCTACCCATTGGATGCTAATGCCTATCCACCGACAGAGCAAGATCGCCACTTGTCTATTTGTGAAGGGGCGGGATTATGCTGTAGGCTTACGCATTACTTAGACTCAGCTCGCATCCTCTGAGCGTCCTGCTTTATGATAGAAAAAACAACCGTCAGGCGATCTGTTATCGATCTGGCCCTAACAGCACTGGCTACTCATACACCCCGGCTCGATGCCGAAGGCAAGCTGGTGCAGCGGGTATATGTACCCCATCACCGAGCACCTGGCAGCTTCCCCAGAGACGTAACCAGTGGGGGGCTGTTTTTACGGTTTGTGCGCGGTACGACGTTGGATCAATGGCAGTTTGATTCGACGGACTACGTAATAAAGGAGGATCTATGACACGTACAGTGTAGCTTAACAAACTAGTGCCGAGTGAGTTATAAATGCCTTATCAAGCGAACATACAATTGACTAAAAAGACACCCTACAATGCGGATTGCCTTTTTTTGTTGCTAGTAGATTCTATGACAATCCTACAGCAATGACTATATGGGCGCGGTTGCAGAGTAAGTTTTGTACGGAAAAAAGATAACCGCCAAAAGGCTACCTGCGCTGTAGGTGGCCTTTTGGCGGTTGAGTGACAGCCATTCACATAGTGTCTGTTTCAGCTAGCTTACTACCCACTCATGGAGTTTACGCCGATTACATAACTAATTCATCAACAGTCTATAAGAATACCGGTTTGCTAGATATAAGGTTACCAGTGCCAACCTCCTCGTAGATCTATTTTGCCATGACTAGCCCTGTTCTTGTTTCCTGTCATTTCGATGAAATGGCTAACTTAACGCGTATCACCTGGAAGCACTTTGACAAAGGCTGGCAGTACTTTATAACGCACCATGCGGGTTATCGTCGTAGTGCCCCTGTTAAGCCATTTTCATCGTTTACTGTTAAGCAGTAACAGAAAAGCCCCGACCCGTGATGGGCGGGGCTTTTTTTGTGGTACATTTAGTTGACAGTACGATTTAAACAACTGTCACCCGCTCCGAATGGACAAGCAATTTGAACTTAGCCATAGTCGAATTATAGCCGATAATGAGGCCTGCTTGCGGAGGATTGAAGCGAGTCGGCAACGGGTGTGCAGGCTGCAAACGAGTGTTGAATTGAAAATTGACGTATTTCTCGACGAAATTCTACGGCTCAAGAAGCATAAATGAGGGCACAAAAAAGTCCCGCCCATCACGGGTCGGGGCTTTTTTTACATCTATGGGTTAGTTAGGTGTGTTCAGCACACAACGATTGGACGCAGACACCGCCGGGGTGGTCACAAAAGAAAGCCCCACCCAACACCGGGCAGGGCGTCTATAGTACCCACCGTAAATTGATCATAACTATCCATAGGACGTACTACTTCATCCGGTGTCACTCCCCTTATGCAAGATCCTTAAGAAAAATTGAGGCCATGTATGGGGTATCCCGTATAACTGGTACAAAAGTTTCATCTGTTTGCTCGAAATAAACATTAACTGTTTGTCAATCAGCAGTTTATTGTATAATGATTTCGCAAAAACGGTCCTTTTTTGCGTTGATGAAGCAGCATTTAGCCGCTGAGGAATCGATCTACGTGCGGAGTTTAAGGAGCAGGGGCGGGCTCATCTTATCGCTAAAACTACTGACTAGGCCAGTTTGGATTCATGTTTGCCTGTTCACTTACGGAGTTGTCCCCATTTCAATGACTACTCTATCTGACGTGAGTTCCTGATCCGATGAGCTGATGTCCGAGCTACTAACGGCCTTCGCCACCCGCCAGCACTGGACCGACTTGACTCACTATCATCAGGTAGCCAACGAGATTATCCGGCAGTGTCTAACTGTACGCTTTCATAGTTTTATTCAGACCCAACTAAGTTACTGACACGACCAGACCGCCGTAATGATTGGGGTGGTAACATAGCTATGTTACCACCCTTTTTTCTTCCCTTTTCAACCCCTTTGGAAATTGCACTATTTTGAGGGCTGTTGTGTATCAGTTCTTATAGTAAGAAACTTTTCCAAGAAAAGCCCTTTAGCAACCGGTAGGTGTAAACTAGTATAATCCGGGTAACTTTGGCGGACGTGACGAGCCAAACTAGTGGCTGTCGTCCCCACCATGCATGACCAATCAACAACTCATTACCGTGCTCATTATCGACGATGATGCCGATGATCGCTTCTTTATGGAGCACGCACTAAAGACGGATTCGGCACATACCCGACTCTACTTGGCCGACAGTGGCCAACAAGCACTCGACATGCTGGTACTGGTGCACCCCGCACCCGATGTCATTCTCTTAGATCTGAATATGCCTGGGTTAAGCGGTTTAGAGGTGCTCGGGCAGCTTAAACAGTCCACGCGGTACCAGCACATACCCGTCATTGTCCTGACGACTTCTCATGCGCCAGCGGACAGAGAACGGGCCTATCAGTTAGGGGCGAGTGGATTCATCACCAAACCGACGACACAACAGGGATTGAGCGCGATAGCCAAGCAAATTCGTCTTCAGTACGCTGTTTAAGTCCTGTAACGAATGTTAAGGGATTAAACTCAGATTAGGGATAAGAGGTAAGCGACTAAAATGCATTCTCGGTGGCGTTGACTCACTAGCTGGATCGTCACTACCTTGCGGGATAGATTACTTGACAAGCTCATGCCTGATCCGCAACAGCCCAACCAACTATCCGCTCATCAGTCGTCGCAACCAAACATTACTTTTGCCCTGCAAGCCGCTGGCATCGGCACCTGGGACTTGAACATTCTCCAGCAGGAAGTGTGGTGGGACGAACGCTGCAAAGAACTCTACGGCTTTGATAAAGATGATATCGTGCCGTATAACCAGGTACTCTCCTACATGCATCCTGATGACCGTTCCCGCGTCGATGCGGCGGTGCAGTGGGCGTTGAATCCAGACTCGCAGGGGCACTATGATATTCAATTTCGCACGGTTGGGGCCACCAATGGCCAACTGCGATGGCTGCACTGCCGGGGACGAGCCTTCTTCACTACTCAGCGCGTAGCCTACCGGTTCTCGGGTATTGCGCAGGATATTACCGAGTTGGTAGCTGTTCACCAGCAACTCGACGCTAGTAAGGCCCAATTTACTGACCTGGTAATGGCCACGCCCACGGCCACGGCCGTTTTTGTGGGCCGGGATATGCTCATTCAGCAGGTCAACGGCCCTATGCTGACCATCTGGGGCAAAGACAACTCGGTGATCGGTAAAATCCTGCACGTAGCCATGCCCGAACTGGAAGACCAGCCCTTTCTGGCCCAGCTTCAGCATGTTTTCGATACAGGCGAACCCTTTCGCCATGATGAAAGCTTAACCGACGTACTCGACAAGGGGCAGCTAAAACGGGTCTGGTTCAATCACGCCTACAACCCGCTTTATGACCAGCATGGGCGGATTTATGGGGTGATTAATACCGCCACCGACGTGACCGCTCAGGTAATGGCCCGGCGGCAGTTGGAGGAAAGTAAAGTCGTGCTCCAAAACGCGGTTGAGTTGGCCGAACTCGGCACGTGGAGCATGGATTGCCAAACCGGCGAAACGCAGCTCTCCGAGCGCCATGCCGCTATGTTCGGTCTGACGACGACGTTGATGCCCTATGAACAAGCGTTGATCATCGTGCATCCCGATGACCAGCCGCGGGTGAAGGCCGCTTTCCTGGCCGCCCAGCAGCCGGATTCTGACGGCCGCTACCAGGCGGAGTACCGAATCATTAACGCCCACACGGGTCAGCAGCAATACATCCGGGCCGTGGGGGAAACCAGCTTTGATGAGCAAGGACATCCCATCTGTATCACTGGTACGACCCAAGATATTAGCCTGGAGCGGGAGTCGCAGCGCTTGTTAGCGCGCCAGGTGCAGGAGCGGACCCAGGAACTTCAACTGGTTAATCAGGACCTGCAACGCTCGAATGATAATCTGCAACAGTTTGCCTATGTGGCTTCTCACGATTTGCAGGAGCCGCTGCGTAAGATTCAATCCTTCGGTTCGCTGCTAGTGGAGCAGGACGCCGACCGGCTTAGCGAGACCGGTCAAAGCTACCTTCAGCGCATGATGAGCGCCGGTGCCCGCATGTCCATATTAATCAAGGATCTATTAGCCTATTCACGAATTGCCACCCGTCAGCAGACCTTTGGGCTGATCTCGCTGGAGACCGTTCTGGAACAGGTGCTCGCCACCCTCGACTGGGTAATTGCAGACCGGAAGGCGCAGATTGAGCTGGATGCATTGCCGCTGATCAGTGGCGACGAATCGCAATTGAGCCAGTTGTTTCAGAATCTATTCAGTAACGCCATTAAGTTTACCCCCGCTGGCCAGTCTCCCCGGATCCGGGTTACGTGCTTTCAGCGCGAGCGATCCGAACTACCCATCGACGCAACGCCCACGAGCCCTGCTCTGCATTTCATTCAGATCAGCGTGAGCGATCAGGGAGTGGGTTTCGACAAGAAGTATCTGGCTCGCATTTTCCAAGTGTTTCAGCGACTGCACGGGCAGAACGAGTATCCGGGTACGGGGGTTGGGTTGGCCATCTGCCAGCGAGTGGTAGAAAATCACGGGGGCGCTATCACAGCGGACAGTCAGCCGGGACAGGGGGCTACTTTCTGCGTGTATCTGCCAGCTACTTGGTAGGGCGTATGCTACGGATAGTAGTTGACAATAATTAAAACAAGCCGGCCGATTAAATACCCATTTTTGCAGGTTGTTGAATCTGCGCCGTCGGTGATGATGGCTTGCTAGTAAATGGATTCCGCCCGGCGGCCCGGTCAAATTGTCGTCCGCTTCGGCGGTCCGATCACGAATCAACGTTTCTTTTTTGGTGCAGGGTTGAGTTTGTGATACACTGATCACCATAGTAAGGTCAAGCTTATAAGTAACTATGAATCTTCGATTTAGATTCCTTGGCGGGATGACGTGAAGCTATACATCGTCATCTATATGCCTACGCAGTCCGCCCAACCGCTGCCCTTTCTCTTAACACATACACCCTATGGGCGTGTTGGTGTATACGTCGTCGCGTGCGTGTCGATAGGACGCGTCAAAAACGGCACCGTCGTCAGTATTAAGTGATGAAACTGTCATTTCTCATAGTATAGTATTTTCACACCGTACAATTGATCGCAGTACTGAACGAACACCTTGTTTCTATGCATAGCTATACCAATAGTCACCGGATACTGGTCGCCTTAGACTGTATCATCTTCGGGTTTGACGGTAAATCGCTCAAACTGTTGTTGATCAAGCGAAACTTCGAGCCTGAGTTTGGCAAGTGGTCGCTGATGGGTGGCTTTCTGGAAGAAAACGAAGATTTGCATTCGGCCGCTTCGCGCATCCTGTTTACACTGACCGGCCTGCACAACAACTATCTGGAATATCTTCAGACGTTCGGCGCGGTTGACCGGGATCCCGTCGAGCGAACTATATCGGTGATACACTATGCACTGGTTACGATTGACGATCAGGACCCGGCCGCGCTGGAGGCTCATAACGCGTCGTGGATCGATTTGGGTGATAAACCGACCCTGATTTTCGACCACAATCAGATGGTGGAAACGGCCCTGCGGCAACTGCGCTACAAAGCGGCCATGTACCCCATCGGGTTTGAATTGCTGCCCGAAAAATTCACGGTGCCGCAACTGCATAAACTTTACGAAGCGATCTATAACGTGCCGCTTGACCGGCGGAATTTTAGTCGGCGAGTGATTGCCACTGATCTGCTGCGCAGGACGGGTGAAAAAGACGAAACATCATCGACCAAGAAAGGCCAGTTGTACGCGCTCAATACCGAAAAATACCAGGCCTATCTGAACGGGTACGCCACGTTTATGCCCGAGCTGGCCGAACTCACAGCATGTTAACGTTTTCTATAGCTTCCACTTTTTTATCGTTTCTAAACCGATCATCAATTGACTTACCACCACACTGGCACTGCTGGCAACGGGCTACCTGCGCCTGTGCCGATCAACCAGGTCGAGTTGACCGACAATTTTTTTAATTTGTCCAAGATCAAAACGATGCAGGCAGTGACGATCCCGTTTGGTTTCAATAAGCCGGATAAGGCCTTCTTCCAACGGGGCGGTTTTACATGTTAAACAACTAAGAGTTGTCGGGCGCAGTAAAGGTAGTTCACCCCCATGCGCAATAGGGTTAGCATGGTTTGACGATATTGACGGTGGCTTAATCCGAATTAATATGGCAGTCGCTATTCCATTTGCCACTCGTCAACAAATTATTCAGATGAGAGCTCAGGGCAAGTCCTATTGTCAAATCAGCCAAGAACTAAGCGTGAGTTACGATGCCGTTCGACGCATCAGCAAACGACAAGGCCAGTTTGGGGAAGTCGGACTGCTGCCCCGCTACAAGCAGTGTGGTACCGTCGGCGTTCGCTTGGCGGCTCTTTATCATCGAGTTAGTCTATGGCTGAAACGGGCTCATCCCCTCTGGGGTGCTCCTTATATTCGCTTGCAACTCAATGCACGTTACGCCATGGGATGCTTGCCCTCCATTCGGACGCTCCAGCTTTGGTTTAAGGCGGCTGGTTTGACTAAACCGCGCCCGTAGCTCTTGATCACGCCTAAAGTGTGGGCTGAATATCCTCATAAGGTCTGGCAAGTGGATGCCAAAGAGCACCAACGTACACTGGATGGTAGCAGCGTATGTTGGCTAACGATCGTCGATGAAAAGAGCGGAGCGGCTAACACCGCTCCGCTCTTTTCATCGACGATCGTTAGGTTTGAAGGTCGGTACGATTCCAAGATTTGGTAGCTTACCGATGAACGAAAAACAAAGCGGGCTACCTATCGCTCGGCAAGGTTCGTGGCCTATGGGCCGATTCAGGACCCACCCTGTCTCTACTTGAATGGCTCGTATAGAAATGTGGGACATCAGACCTGTTAGCAAGGTATTGAGCACAAACCAAGTAGACATTCGGCAGCCTTAAATTAGAAAGCATCATGGATATTCACTACTTCGTGGGCATTGGCATTGCGAAGGCCACCCTGGACTGGACCATTTAAAATGGTAAAAAGATGGTGCTGCAAACCAGCACACCCAATTCAGTAACGGGCATCAAGACCGATTTACGACTGCTGAAAGCACTCCCAGACTGAAACCCTAAGCAGGCAGTCTTCTGCATGGAACATACGGGTATCTATAACGCCCATCTGTTGGACTTTCTCCACAAACTTCATTTCCCCATTTGGTTAGAGTCGTCGTTGCAAATCAAAAAAGCGGGCGGGTTGCAATGAGGTAAGACCGACTCCATCGATGCCCAGCGTATCGCAGAATATGCCTACCGCTTTCGCGACCAAATTCGTCTGTGGGAACCGCCCTGTCAAGTCATCCAGAAATTAGCTTTATTAAGTGCTGCTCGTCAGCGACTTCTCAGCGTTTACAACCAGCTTGCCGGTCCACTAACTGAACACCAGGGTTTCATTGATCCCACTCTACAAAAGCAGCTCAACAAAAGTTGTCAAGTCTCTCTGACCGCTCTGGAGAAAGATCGTAAGGCAGTCGATAAAGCCACTGATGCGCTTATAGCAGCCGATCCTCGTCTGAGCCAACTCTTTGAACTGGTCATGTCGATTCGGGGCATTGGCACGGCTACGGCTACTGAGATTGTCAGTGCCACCAATGAAATGAAGACGATCACCGACCCCAAAAAGATGGGCTGCCATGCCGGGATAGCCCCCTTTAACTAGCAGTCGGGCAGTAGCGTCCGGGGACGCCCCAGTGTGAGTCAACATGCTCGTAAGCGGCTGAAGTCTCTGTTTCATTTGGATGCGATGTCAGCTATCCGTGCCAAAGGGGAATTGCAGGATTGCTACCAGCGCAAAGTCAAGGAAGGAAAGAATAAGATGCTCGTCCTCAATGCGGTTCGTAACAAACTCATCCGTCGGGTGTATGCGGTGGTAGCACGGGGCGGGAAATATGACAAAAACTATCTGTCATCAGTTCATAAACCATAGAAATCGGCCCGGCTATGGCCGAATTGGCCAAGTGCCCCTAGGCTCAATCTGTGAGCAACTAAGACTTGTTTTCGAGCAATGGGGGTTGCCTCAGTTCATCAAGATTAATAATGGGCGACCGTTTGGTGACCCGAAGCGATTACAGATTCCACTGCTTCCACTTTGGCTGGTGGGCTATACCATTAAGCCGATCTGGAACCGAGCTGCTCAACCCACCGACAACGCTAAGGTAGAACGGGCCCAAGCTACCACCACCAAATGGGCTGATTTGGCGACTTGCTCCGACATCACAGATCTTCGGCAGAAACTAGCTGGGCTTATTCTCACCCAGCGCGGACGCTATCCGGTTTGGCGATTGAATGAGTAGACTCGCCAGCAAGCCTATCCAACCATCAACACTCTGCTATGCCCCTTTGACGTAAACCAGTTCGACTATCAACAGGCCCTAGGCTTTCTCCAATCGCAGTGCTGACATCGGAAAGCGAGCAAGACTGCGGTTATCTCCTTCTATTATCAACAGTGGTTTGTGAATCGTTCGGTGGCGGATCAGGGAGTGAGTATTCGGTTAGATGCTAGCAGCAATGAATGGCTGATTTTTACCGATACGGGTGAGTTCATCAAATCCTTTTCCAACACGGTCATTACTCAGCAAGCTTTGTTACGCCTACCTACAAGCCAAACGAACTCGGACGAATCATGCTAACTGTATTGCGCATGGGGGTGAGCTATGTTTACTACGCCCGACAGCTCTTAGTTGTTTAACGTGTAAAACCGCCCCGTTGGAAGAAGAAGGCCTATAGCCGCCAAGTTACTGGACATCCATCCATTGGGACGTCAACAGATTCTAAATGATGGATGCCAAATAGCGAATCAAGTGAGTGAATGACTGCGCATGACCAGGTAGACTAGTGATGCTTTGACCAACGAAAGAACCGTTGAACGACTCCCATCCCAATATACCGGTTGCGGCAACGAGCCTTTTCAACCGCTTCTTGCAAGGGCACTCTATAAACCATCACCGCCCGATGGCCCGCAACAATAGCGATGAGCCCCCTACTCTGTCCATCGTTTTTAAACCAGATCGCCAGAGTGATGCCACTCGTCAATGGTGACGTCTTGCGTTTTGACGGGGCCACCCCGCGGCTGTTTACTGCCCGTTTCAAGCCGCTATCAATGCGGTAAGCTTCCGGCATGTCGACCCTGTGAGCAGGACGGGAAGTGAGGTATAAACAAGGTCAATCGAACATAGCGCCGAACAGCAGATAAACATATATAGACGCATTCGTACTCAGAAAATGGTTACATCGGACTCAAAGTAGTGCTACTAAACCCGTTGAAAGAAAAGCTACGTATACTTTTGACTGTGATTCACCCATAATGCTTCAGCTATCGTTCTCGCCTATCTGTTCCGCCCCGAGACAGCTCGGTGGCGTGTTGACCAATGGTCATCGGGGCTACTACGTTTTCAGCCTGCCCAGTTTGCATCAATTAATCAATCACACAATCGCATGGTCAATTCTACCTACTATTTCGGCGACCGGAGAAACCGGCGCTGGTATGGGCTTACCCTGCTTGGCTGGCTGCTGGTAGGGGGAGCCTTTTTGGGCAAACCCAGGACTCTTTTTTCGAACCGGTGTCCACGGCTCAGGCACGCCTGGCGGCAACGACCCCGGCTATGCCTAACGCCAGGCTGTGCAAGCTCAATGAAGCTGGACTGCGCAGCGCGCTGATTAACACGGCCAAGCAGGACGAGCGCGGGAAAACGGCCGTAACGATTGCCCTCCCCTTACCCAACGGCACGAGCGAACGCTTCACCCTGCGTGAAACCCAGGTACTCGCCCCCGCGCTGGCGGCAGCCAACCCCACTTTTAAAACCTACGAGGGCACCGGCACCCTTCATAAGGAGTACATCATTCGGATGAGCCTATCGAGTCTGGGTCTGGAAGCCCTGATCTGGGGCGTTGACAACGATGCCGTTTACGTCGCCAAAGTAATCACTCCGTCCGGTAGCCCGCTGTACCAATCGTATTATGCCCGCGATGCCAGGAAGGCCGGCGCGGTCAGCCAGCCAGCGGGGGATCACCACTGCGGCACTGTCGGTACCACCGACAAACCAGCGTTACCCGGCCTGAAAGCAACCGACAAAGGACTACGCATGGGGGCTGGCACGGCTGCCATCAGCAATGGTAAAACCATTCGCGTGTTCAGAATGGCCATTGCTACCACCGGCGAGTGGACCCGCAACGCCGGCAGGTACACCGAATCGCCCGATGATTTAGCCAAAGTGCGGACCAATGCCCTGGCCGTCGTGATGAGTTCGGTTAACCGCATCAACGGCATTTACGAGCGCGAACTGGCCTGCCGCTTTACGCTGGTTAACCCGGATACCAATGGGCCTGACAATATCATTTTTGACGACCCGGCTACTGATCCTTACGACAATACGTCCAGTTCAGCCCAGTTAGCCCTTAACCAGAAAACGGTCGATGCGAAAGTAAAAACGGCAAACTACGATGTCGGGCATCTGTTCGGCACGGGAGGGGGTGGCGTGGCCGCATCGCCCTCGCTCTGTAGTGCCGGGGATAAAGCACGGGGATACAGTGCCCGGGGCACCAACACGGGTGATCCGTTTGTGGTCGATTATTTTGCCCATGAACTGGGCCATCAGTTTAGTATGGATCATACCTACAACGTGAGAGATGAAGATGGAACGACTTGTTACACGCGGGCCGCAGACGAAGCCTACGAAGTGGCCTCCGGTTCCACCATCATGAGCTACGTGGGCATCTGTAGCGAAGGGCGTAACTTACAGCAGTACAACGACTTTGCCCTGCCGGCCTTCCACATCTCCAGCATCACCAAGGCGACCACGTATCTGGCATCGGCCGATGTAGCAGGTTGTGGTACTGCCGCCGGCAATACGAATAGCATTCCCACCGTTTCGGCGGGCAGCGCGTACGTCATTCCCCGCCTGACGCCCTTCACGCTGACGGCTACCGGGGCTGATGCTGATGCCGGCGATGCGGCCAACCTGCTGTATTCGTGGGAAGAATTTGACCTGGCCCCGGCCAATGGGGCTTCCGGCTTCGGTGGTAGCCCGTCGGGCGTCTACGACATCGATGGTGATGGCGTAGCCCGGCCCATCCTGCGGGCCTACTCGCCGGTGAAGAGTCCCCAGCGCACGTTTCCCAGCCCGGCCTTTATTCTCAATTCGCAGACCAATGCAACACCGGGTGATAATCAGCCGGGTTTGTTCTACACGGGCACCCATCCTACGGGTTATCCGGGTGCCACCTGCCCAACGGGCCAGACCTGCCTCATCGGCGAACGCCTGCCCGCCATTGCCCGGACCATGACTTTTCGGGTATCGGTGCGTGACCTCCGGGGTGGGGTGGCCGACGCCGGGACAACGGTAACCGTCGTGAACACGCCGGGGGCGTTCCGGCTCACCAGCTTCGATAACGCAACGACGGTAGCGGGCAACTCCCAACAAGTGGTTACCTGGAACGTAGTGGGTACCAATCAGGCACCCATTAATTGCGCTACCGTCGCCATCAAACTCTCGACCGACGGTGGTCTTAGCTTCCCAACTACGCTGCTGGCCAGCACACCCAACGATGGGTCGGAGGTGGTGGTGATGCCGAATAATGTTACAACGACGACGGCCCGCCTGCGGGTGGAGGCGGTCGGCAACATCTTTTTCGACATCTCAAACACGAACTTCAGCATCAACCCAGAGGTATCCCCAGGAGAACCTATTGTGAAAGTAACCAGTACGGATCCCAACGCGTCGGAAGGCCGCCCAAGCGGCGGTGGCCGCCGGGCGGCTTCGGGAGCCAGACAAGCAGCGGCTGATCCGGGGTTTATTCAGTTTGAGCGTAACACCAGCCAGGGAACGCTGGTAGTTAACTACATGATTGGTGGTACGGCCACTAGTGGAGTCGATTTTGAAACCCTGCCCACCTCCATTACGTTTGCCGAAGGCCAAACGGTATTTATCGAAGAACTGGATCCGCTGGAGGACGACATTGTTGAGGGCGACGAGACAGTGGTGATTACCCTGCTGGATAGTGATAACTACGATCCCGATCCTAATGAACTGACTACCACCCTGACGATAAAAGACGGTACGGTAACGCCCAAGGCTCCATTTTCGATTACGAGTGTCACGACGGTGAGTTGCACAACGGTTACGGCCGGCGAACGCCGGTTAACGTTTACCCCCCAGTACGCGGGTGACAACGGGAGTCCCATCAGTTTCTCGGTCGTCAACGAGCTGCTGCCTACTACCAACCTGGGTCCCTACTCGCTACGGCTCTACACGGATAACCCAACCGTCACTCTGAGCGCGGTACAGCGCGGCACCGTGAGTACATTTAGCTACAATTGGCTCGGCGAATGTACCGGTGGTACAACGCCCCCTACTACTCCGCCAGTGGGTCCGTTCAGCATCACGGGTGCCACGACGGTGCGCTGTGAAGTCGTCTCGGGGGGTGAGCGCCGGCTGACCTTCACGCCAACTTACGCCGGTCAGGATGGCAGCCCCGTCAGCTTCTCGGTCGTCAACGAGCTACTGCCCACCACCAGCCCGGGACCCTACAGTCTGCGGATCTATACGGATAATCCGGCCATCACGCTCAGTGCCGAGCAGCGCGGGGTGGTCAGCCAGTTCAGCTACCGCTGGCTGGAGGCCTGTAACGCAAATGCCCGGCCATCGGCTGAGCAGGAAGGTACTTTAACGGTGACGATATTGGGTAACCCAGTAGCCGGGAATCAGGTAGAGGTGGAAGTTCGGGGGGCTGAGGGCCAGCCACTGCATCTGTCCCTCCGTGATGAACACGGTCATTTGGTGAGCCAGCAGACGGTCGAACGGTCGGGAGCGGTGGTCAGTCAGACGCTCCGGTTTGGTCCCCAGCCGGCGGGTATACTGGTGCTGCTAGTTAGTACACTTGGCCAGAGCCAGCGGGTCAGAATCCTCAAGGTAAACTAACGCTGGCTTAAGTCGTTAGCCCGCATACCGGTCCATAAACAGTCGTCCTCGTAGCGAGGACGACTGTTTATGGATTTATTTCGGCCATAATCGGGCCGTGGATATGCGCCATGCCTGGTAAGATCGCTTTGTTGACAAAAACCCACGCTATTGATGATACCCTGCGTTGCTGAAGAAGGGGTAGACGGGTTCGAACCGGTACAGGTGGAGTCGGCTCAATACTGCATTTTTTTGACCGGAGCCGGAGCGCCCCAGCTACTCCCTGAGCTGGCCGTACCCCACGGCTATCAGCCCCATAAAGGCGATATTTTAGCGGGAAGGCAGGGACTTTACCGGGTGACGGGATACGTTAGCTATCAGTACCCGGAGCACCCTATGGTGGTCAGTATCTCCGTGCTTCCTTTGGCTGATTCCGGTCAAACGGTAAAGTAGCTGACTCAGGGGCCCCGCGGTCAAAAATCGCCCGTTTACGGTTGCCAGTCCAACTAGCCTATTGCCAGTTTACTGGTAAAAAATCAACTGAATGCCCAGATGCTCTGCTCTACGAGGGCAACCTGTAAGACAGCACCGCACCGGCGGCCCGGCCACCATCAAATCGCCACTGACAAGCGGCTCAAGCGGGTAACCTCATGCGTCAACTGTATGCGCATTGAACGAATTACGTAACTAGTTCGACACTGCTTACCACAAGCTCACTATACAGCATCTTATCTTCTCAAATTAATATACGCGTACAAATGAAAATTTTAAATGACATTATTAAACAGAATATCGGGAAAATGTATTCTGCTTATGATGAGCAAAAGGTTATTTTGACCTATCTCACCAAAATTCAACATAAAAAAATAGTAGTTGATATTGCGGCACAGGATGGCGTAAACATGTCAAATACATATAGCTTGTACAGAGCTGGCTATTCAGGATTAGCCGTCGAATGCAATAGTAAATTCTTTGCCTCGCTGGCGAAATCTTATAAACGCTTAGACCAGGTAATGCTTAGTAAACTATATGTTTATCCTGAGAACGTAGTTCAACTATTAGAAGCGTATCAGATTCCTTATGACTTTGGTTTCCTCAACTTTGATATTGATGGTTATGATCACTTTGTACTCAACCAATTGCTGACACAATACCGCCCATCCTTGATATGTGTTGAAATCAACGAGAAAATCCCTTATCCGATCAAGTTTACCGTCAAGTATAGCCGCGATTATGTATGGGATAGGAGTCATTTTTATGGCCAGTCAATCGCTCAATTGTACATTTTGTGTGAGCGATACAACTATGATTTGGTCGAACTACATTACAACAATGCCTTTCTCATACCAGCAGAACAAAACAAACTATTTCCCAGCTTACAGCCGGGAGAAGCCTATAAGAAGGGCTATAAATGTCAGCCTGATAGAACACAAAAATTTCCGTGGAATAAAGACATGGACGCTGCCTTGGATCTTTCTCCCGATAAAGCGTTGGCCTTCATCAATGACTACTTCAGTAAATACGAAGGGCAGTATGAAGTAAGTATTTAATTGATCAAATCAACAAAACAGAGGTAGTAGGGTGGACACCCACATTCGTACGAAATGTTTCATCAGAACCAATCTGGTTCACCCTTCAAAAGTTAATTCGATTCTAAGCTGATCAGATTACGTAAGATGTCTTCCGAAAAGTCATACTCGCCCGCCCGGCGGCCCGGCTGGAAGTTGATCTGTTTCCGACTTAACGGACTTCTTTTGGTAAATCGGGTCAGTTGTCTAGGCGGTACAATACTTTTATACAGGAACATAATTAATTGCAAGCCAATAATTTGTAGCGGTATTTTGACGGCCTGTGCACCCAAAATGAGCAGTATAGTTACCAGGTTTCAAAAAACTCGATAATTGATGCGATTAAGTGAGTCGGATGGCAACGGCCCGCACGGGCGGCCCCGAACCGTCGCCGAAGCGATTTGATCCTACAGACACAGGATCAACCGTTTTAAGGGACTATAAATGCGAACTTACTACGTAACCTGTTATTTTTATTCAATCCACCGGTTGATTGAAATCTTCATTGTAACTAGTCAGTAATTAGTTGATTGACTATCCTACACGAAAGTAGTGTACCACTTATACAGCGTACCCGAAAGATGGTCATTTTTGCCGCATGGAGATACTTTCCCGCCTTGGTAGTATAGTACTGATTTGCTGTTTGGCCGCCTGTCATCAATCGACCGAACAGTCAGTCAGTCAACGAGATCGTTTTTTGGCTGACAGCGCGACGCAGCTACGGTTCATTTGGGCAGGTAACGAAGAGTACCGGCAGAAGAAAGGGTTTGCCTCGTTTACTAAAAGTCTGGCTTATTACGACAGTGCTCAAGTCATTGCCGACCGGTGGAAAAACCGCCGGATGCTGGCCCGGGCCGCTAATGCCAAGGGCCGGGTTTACGATGCCTGGGAGAAAGAGCCCCAACTTACGATTCGTTATTATGGCCGGACGGCTGCGCTGTACCGACCGATGACCGATGAGCAGTATCGGTACCTGTATACGACGCACCTGCTGGCTCATGCCTATGAAAAAGCGCGCGATACGCTCCACACCGTAGCCGTGCTTACCAAGCTTTACCATGAACTGGTCTGGCGCGACACCACCCAGTTGAAGATGTATGATTTTACACCGGAGATGGCACTCATCGCAACCGGGGTAGGCGCTAACTCGCTGGCAACCCGGATACTGACTCATCTTACCCGTCGTGCCTGGATCGTAAACGACTCCATGACGTACAGTTATCTGGACCATTATTATTTAACGCGCAGTCGAATCGATGCCTATACCAAACAGCATCACCACTCGCCTTATATTGACTCCCTGACCCAAGTTTTTGCCGGAAGCCGGAACATGCTGGACAGCCTGTATTATGCGGAAAATCTAGCCCGACTCCACCGCCAGCAGCAGCGCCATCAGACAGCCAGCTATTTTTACGAGTTGGCCAACGAACTGACGCATCGGCTCAACAACACCAGTGCTGTGGCTCAGATGCAGACCGCACTGGTCAGCAGCGAACTACTGGTTGAAAAAAATAAACTGGCTTATCAGACGGCCGTACGGGAAATTCGCTGGCAGACGGTCTGGATCCTTGGTGCCCTACTGCTTATCATAAGCTTACTAAGCTTTTATCTGTTTCGTCGAAACCGGCTGATCGAAACGCAGGCGAAACGACTGACCCACCTCAACGAGCAGCTCGATGATCAGATTGCGCAGGTACAACTGCTGAACAAGGAAATTCAGCACCGGGTTAAGAATAACCTGTCGATGATTTACAGTCTGCTGCGTATGCAGGAGCGAAAAGCGGAGCATCCTGAAACGTTGATGCAGTTGCAGCAGGCCCGGTTACGCGTGGAGTCCATTGCCACGCTGCATAATCAACTGATTAGCGAAGCGAGTTTGATTAATCTTGATGCTTACATCCGATCAATGCTCGATTCGATAGTCGGGTGTTACGACAAAGTTGTGTCAACGCAGTTTGAGATTGCGCCGGTTTCGATTCCAAACAAGTACTATCTACCGCTGGCACTGATGCTGACGGAGTGGGTTACCAACTCACTGAAACATGGCTTACCGCCGGGAGATGAACTGACCATTCAGATTACGCTTTGCCAGCAGCAACACGAATTGCGTGTCAGCTATGCCGATAATGGTCAGCTAGTGAATCAATCGCCTACGCCCAACTTAGGCATGGACATTGTCACCTTGCTGGCCCGCCAGATCAACGGTGATTTAACCGTTTCACCGCATAATCCTTACCACTATCAACTACGCTTTACGTATGGCTGATACTATTTCCATTTTGATAGTCGAAGACGAGTTATTGATTGCGGAGACGTTACGGTACAGTGTGGAAGACCTGGGATTTACAGTTATCGGCATTGCCAGCACGTTCGAGCAGGCCATTGCGCTGATCGACCAGCATCGACCTGATCTCACCCTGCTTGATATTAATTTAAATAGTGAGCGGACAACTGATAGTGGGCTTGCCCTTGCCGACCGGTTGGCTAATGATTATCGATCAGCCTTTATTTTTCTGACAGCTTACTCCGACTACGACACTATTTTACAGGCCACCCGGTTACGCCCCGGTGGTTATCTAATCAAGCCGATAAATCCAGCCACCTTATTTGCTGCCATTCAGACGACTATTGAAAATCAGATTAATTCAACTAAACCAGCTGCTACCGCTAACCAGCCGACCCAACAGCGCGATTTCTTCTTTATCAAAGTCGGCAACCGGAACGTAAAAATTCATTGGCGTAACGTCTACTGTCTGGAGGCCAGTAAAAACTACGTTCAAATCAGAGTCATCGGTACACCGGTAACGTACAATGTAAGAGGAACGCTTAGTTTTGTGCAACAACAACTGGTTCCGGTGGCTATTCAACCCTACCTCAAGCAGTTCAGTCGTAGTACAGTCATCAATATTCAACACGTCACTCATTTCGATGCTGATTTCGTCTACTGTGGCTCATTCAAAGCTGGCAATTCCCGCTTCAGCTATAAAGAATTACAAGTACTGTTGACTGATCTACCAGCCTCACTGTGACGAACATGGGGGTAGCTAACACAGTTGGGACGGTCCCGCGACGGCGTACCGTGCCGCTGCCGTATATTCGCCACGTGAAATCTGTAATATTCTATCAGTCAATCAGTTATACAGATTTAACTGTTTAAAACAGGGGTCGTTTCGACAAGCAGAGTATACTACTCGCAATAGATGTGAATCTGGGCTGCTAACCGCTATACTTCGGACTTGGATATTCTTAACATCGTTTTTAGGTTACAACTACCGAAGCGGGCCAGATATCAAATAGCCCACTTTGAGTCAACCGAAAAGGTGTAAATCAGCGTTAAAATGGTCTTTTCGAGCAACTGAAACCATACGTTTTCATTTGACTATAGGGCAAATCAAAAGGAACGTTTATGCTTGTCAATCAGCGATTTATAACCCTGTTTTATATCTGGCCTGCTTCGGTAGTTGCAACCCTAGTTGAGTGTTTGTTCAACAGACTAACGAGGGGTGTAGTTTCCCAACCCAACGAATGCGTTCACAGACAAAAACTCGCAGCCATCAAGTCATCAGCAGACAGGCCAATCTAGCGCTTGCGGCTATCACTAGACTGGGTAAATCAACGGATAGGGGACAGACCACACCCCAGTAATCTGATCATTTGGGCGTAAACAGTCTCACAAACTCAACCTATCATCGAAAAAGAAACATTGATTTTTGAGATGGCAATTTGAGAATCGATTGGGCACTGAACCATCATCGCTTACGCGACCGATTCACCGACCCGTAAAAACGGGCGTTTAATTGGACGCCTTGTTTTAATTACGATCAACGACTATCCGTTGCATATGCCCCAGCGAAAATGGGAAGCGACACAGCTCATTTACGACACCACGACAGCCACCGGGGCGCGGCCGTGCCCTGGTGGCCACCTGTTCAGAAATTCTGCCCAACTTAATAGGGCGCTAAGCTATTGAACGCTTCTATTGTAGACATCGTCAACGTTGCTCTTAGTAAGTCAATGGCGTTTATCATTCGCCAAGACGTCAGGCCAGCCTATCAAATCGCTCAAGGTTGTCATTTGTTATAACAACCTGTTCGTACCCCTTCAGTACTACCACTACTTTTTCCGTAATTTTGGGCTGAAATCATACTTCGTTACTAGTTATTATGATTGGCTCGCTACGCTGTGCTATTATCGAAGATGAGCCATTAGCGCAACAACTTCTCCAGAAATACGTCCGGCGTGTTCCCTCGCTTGATCTGGTGGCGACCTTCGATGACGCCATTACGGCCTTCGAGCAACTGCCCGGCATACAGCCCGAGGTTATTTTTCTGGATATCAACATGCCTGAGATGACGGGGCTGGAGTTTCTACAGGCTTACCCTTTGCCCCACCCCCTCGTGGTGATGACAACGGCTAATCCCCATCATGCCCTGGAAGGCTTTGAGCTGGGCGTCGTTGATTACTTACTTAAGCCTATTGCCTTCGATCGCTTTCTCAAAGCCATCGGTCGGGTTAAGGAGCGGATGCCCAAAACGGCTCCGGGCCCCGCAGCCAACCATCCCTTGTCGGATGAAGCCAGAACACGTTCTACCGATGGGCCGCTAGCCATTGATTCGCCGACAGCCGACTTCATCTACCTGAAGACCGACAAAAAGCTCGAACAGATTCACCTCCATGAGCTGGTCTACGCCGAAGCCCTGGGCGACTATATCAAGGTATTCCTGCCGGATCGGTTCGTGGTCACCCATTTAACGATGACCAAGCTGGCCGAAACCCTCCCCCCGGACCGCTTTCTGCGGATCAACCGGTCGTTCATCATTCAGCTCCGCCATGTAAAAGTCCTGGAGGGGAACTCGGTGCTGTTGTCGACCGGTGATAATCTGGTAATTGGTTCCAGTTACCGCGATGCCGTTAAGGAGCGAATCCGGCGGGAACAGATCGGCTGACAACCAGCGGGCTACTACCGCATCCGGCTCTTTTCATCGTCGTTGCCTAAGGTCCCTTGCCGGGCCGCTTTGACGGTCTTCTTGCCAAAATTATAGCTGAACGATACTTTAACACGCTGGCTGTCATTGTAACTCCGCATGGTGAAGTTCACCTGCCCGTAGGCAGACTCCAGTCGGCTGGTCATGGTCCGGAACACATCGCTTACGTCGATCCGCAGGTTCGCCTGTTTTGCCAGCAGGGATTTTGTTACGCTCATCGATACGCCCCCAAATCCTTTCTGGGTGAACAGGCCCGACCGGGCGGGCGACATGTAGTGTGCCGTTAGTTCGTATTTCCAGTCGCGGGGCAGGGCGATAATGTTCGAGGACGTAGCCATCACCCACAGGCCGGTGGCTTGGTAGCGGTTCAGTTCGTTAACAGGGCTACTGGTGTAATTGCCCATGCCCATCAGCGTGGTATTCGTCTGCCAGCGTTTCGTTACGTTCTTCGCGTAGGTTGCGCCCACGTAGAAATCGTTGCCGTTTCGCAGGTTGTCCATCACCTGGGTGTACACCAACGTAGCCGGATCAGCCCGTAACACGGTGGTCATCTGATCGCGGATGTAGGCATAGTTCGCAAACAGGTTCAGGCTCCCAAGCGAATAAAAGGCGTCCAGGGTGTGCGCAAACGATGGGCGAATCAACGGGTTTCCTTCAATGATCGTGTAGGGATCGATCAGGTTGCGGTAGGGAACCAGGCTGCCCAGGCTGGGACGGCTTATTTTCCGGCTGAGTGTCACACCCCACGAGCGTCCGTTCGGCAGGTTCCGGTTCAGCCCCATACTCGGGAAGAGTCCGGCGTAACTACGGGCCAGCGCCGATTGAGTCAGGTGCTGCTCGGTACGTTCTACCCGTAGGCCACCCTGCCACGACCAGCCTTTACCAAACGAGTGGCTCAGGTTCGAGTAAGCGGCATAGGTATGCTCCTGGTAGAGCCCCGACTGACTAAACGCCGGATCGAACTGGTACTGACCGTTGACAAAATTGGCTTGCTGAAGCGTGTTATTATTACGGATGAACACATATTTCGCACCCACGTCCAATCGCCACTTGCTGCCCAGTACGGGGGTCCCATAATCCAGCTGACCAATCAGGTTTCGCTGCTGATTCGGGTTCAGAATACGGAGCCTTGTCACCGGGCCGTTCGCTCCCTCATCCGATCCAATTCGCTGATAGGCAATAAACTGAGACGCGTCTTTATCGACCATCGACTCGGTTACGAAAACGGTCAGTTCTTTGTTCTTCGTCGGGCCGAAGCTCGCTTTGTAGCTTAGGTTCATGTCGTACACGCCAGCCTGTTCTAGTCCCCTGTTCTCGGTGCGGATGGTCGAGTCAGCCAATAATGCAACCATCGATCGGGTACGGGTGTCCGTATTTTTGTTATCCCGGCGCCAGTTGCCGTTCAGGCGCAGGCTCAGTACGTGCTGGGGATCGAAGGCGTAATCGAGACTCAGGTTGGTCGCCAGTGAGCGGTACGTATTCAGGGTAAGCAAGCTGTTCTGCTGTGTAGCACCGGGGAAGGTCCGGTTCAGATCCTGGGTCGAATAGGACGTGGAAGGAAGGGTGGCATTCAGGCTACCGAATACTGTCCATTTACCCTGCCGATACGTCAGCGATCCGTTGGCCGACGAGCGGCTGTATTGGCCCTGCGAGTACGTTAGCGTCGAGCGGCCATTGATGCCCTGCTCCCGGCTCTTTTTGGTGATGATGTTGATCACCCCGTCCACGGTGGCGTCGTAGCGGGCTGATGGATTGGTGATAACTTCGACCCGGAGGATATCTTCCGCCGAGAACGTTTGTAGAAAGCTGGCCAGACTGCCCTGCCCCAGCTGTCGCCCATCGACCAGCAAAAGGACGTTGGATTTGTTGCCGATGCTGATCGTTCCGCCATCGTAGCCTACGCGGGGGATGTAGCGGAGCAGATCTTCCGCCTTATTGCCCCGCGTAATAACACTGCCTTCTACGTTGATGACAAGCCGATCGGCCTGCTGGCTAACCAGTGATGGCTGCGCTTTTACGGTGACTTCGGCTAAGTTTCTGGCACTGGCGTCTACCGTCAACACACCTAGATCCACGGTTGGCGTCTCGGCCGTTAAGGTGATCACGGACGAGTAGTGGTCACTGTAGCCCACCGCGCTGATCCGGGTGCGGTAGGTCCCCGACGCGAGTTTATCCATCCTGAAACGCCCGTCCTCGCCGGTGATCGCTCCTTTAACGATTGACGAGTCAGCCGATCGCAGCAAGGCTACGCTGGCGTACAGCATCGGTTGATTGGCGGTATCGGTAACCCGGCCGGTTAGCTGGTGCTGGGCGATCGCTGGTAGTGAGAAGAGGAGAAAAAAGAAGGCAAGACGGGCGTTCATGGGGTGATTTGCGTTGCGTGATTGATGAGGCAAACCTAGCCCTGGCCCGTTGGTAGCCCCAGTTAATTCGGTGAACCCACCGTTCTTTTCGACCAAGTCCTTCCGATCATATTCATCGAAAAAATGGGCAGCTTGGTCGAAAAATGGGTCATACATTAGGGAAACACGCGAAGTTTGACCGATGAAGTTCCCCCTGGTTCAATTATCCTTTCTCACCGGCTCAGCCCGTCGGCTACTGGCACATGCCCTTGTTATTTTTGCCTTATATGTATTGGTGAGCGCTGATGGACTAACGGCAAGTTTGATTTACCGCTACGGTGATACCGGACAGTGGTTCATGAACGGGCAGTTTCTGTTGCAACTGGGTATTTACTACGGCTGGGGCTACTGGCTTTTTCCCCGTTTTCTGTATCGATTCAAGCCGCTTCCCCTGCTGGCGCTTATTCTCCTGACGTACACGGGC
The DNA here is from genome assembly GCF_012849055.1 of Spirosoma rhododendri. Classification (NCBI taxonomy): domain Bacteria; kingdom Pseudomonadati; phylum Bacteroidota; class Cytophagia; order Cytophagales; family Cytophagaceae; genus Spirosoma; species Spirosoma rhododendri. The sequence goes on from NZ_CP051678.1 coordinate 104,743, forward strand.
GTTTATCTGGCCAACTACGCTGGCTTCAGCTGGCTTCATCAGACCGTCGGCTTTCCCGACCATGGCCTGTTGTCGGTACCCCGTGCTAAAATCTGGTCGAATTTATCGCTGATGTGGCACCGCATGGAGCAGCACGGACCGCTGGGCCTGTTTACGAATGTTTCCCTGTTCGGCTGGAATTTCCTGCTGTCGTTTACCTATCCGGCGCTGCTGCTGGCCTTTAAAGCGCTGTACGACAACATGGCCGCCCAGATTAGTAACGCTCAGCTCAAACAGCAAAATATGCAGCTTGAACTGGGCTACCTGAAAAGCCAGATTAACCCACATTTTTTATTTAACGTGCTGAACAGCGTATACGCCCTGACGGAAGAGGATTGCCCACCAGCGGCCCAACTCGTCCATCAGTTGTCCGGCCTGATGCAGTATACCCTGTACGAAACCGCTGAGCCTACCGTCCCGCTGCAGAAGGAACTTCAGTTTATCCGGGATTATATCGCCCTGGAAAAGACCCGGACGGGCAAACGCGTTGATCTTCAGGTATCGCTGCCCGCAACCGTCAGCGACAGCGTTCACATTGTTCCTTTCCTGCTGATTCCTTTCGTGGAGAACGCCTTCAAGCACGGGGTTCAACGGAGTGCCCGTAAATCCTGGATCAAGCTAGCGGTCGTGGTTGATAAGGCTGGTCTGCAATTAACCATCAGTAACAGCAAACCTGTTACGCCAGAAGCGAGCATTGGCGGGTTGGGGCTAGTCAACGTCCGGAAGCGGCTGGCTTTACTGTACCCGGGTCATGTTCTTCAGGTAGTGAACGAGCCGGACTGCTACCAAGTCGATCTGGCTCTCCCGTTTGACGCCGTTAGGTAATCCAACCGGCTAGAAGCCATTGGCTATCGATCAGCTTGCCGCTACGTTCTACCTCAACGTACTGTTTACCTAAGAAATGACGGAGGGCCTCCCACTCGCGGATTTTGCCGCATTTTGTGTGGCTTGCCGTCAAAAATTTCGTTCTGGTAACTGGTTAGCCTTACTTCTACTGCGACAACGTACGTAAGAGCCTGTTTGTGGCAAGGGGTCAACTATCTCGCTAAACCCTCACGAGGGAGACGAACTGAGAGTTAGATTAGGTAGAGAGCTTACCGAGATTGAGAGTACCCCTTACCGGCTGCACGAAAAAGGCAGATTTGTTCGGATCTCGTGATCTTCGCCTAACGGATTGACAAAGCGGGCTTGACCAAGTACGCGCAGGGCTTCTTTGTCGTAAGCCGCCCCTAATGAACGCACTACTTGTAAGTCTTTAGGTAACCCATTCTTATCAACAGTCAACTGGACAGTAACCGACCCCTTCAACCCTTTTTCGGTTGGCGGGCAAACGATACGCTGGTAGAGGTTACTCCAACCGCCAATTAAGTCCACCGAGGCTGGGGCAGTAACGACTGACTTATAGTATACACTGTCCGGGTTCGCGTGATCCGCCGTGGGTACTTGGTACACGATATGCCAGTGGCGTAGGTAGTCTTCCAGGGGAGCAAGCCCCACGGCTGCCCGTCGTTGATTGACCTGGGCTTCGTCTTCGATCGGCATCACTTTAACGCCTTGCTTTGTCTCCCGCAGCTGGGAGCCATACAGTTGCTTTTGACCCCGGCCAACCCGAACTCGGTCCGTAAATATAGCCAGTGAAGCGGCTTTTAGTTCACCCTTGGCGGCCGCCTCAGTCAGCAGCGGCAGGTATTTTTCTTGCGTCTCCAACTCACTATGCTGAATGACCAGAAAGGCAATCGCTTGCCGCTGCTCTCCCACCAGCGAGCGCCCCGGATAGCCATAGCGAGCGATGATACGTTCGATTTTAGTCAGATTGAATCGGTCCAGGACAGCTTGTTTTGCCATGTTAGCGTCATCCTCTTGTTGGCTCGTGGTCGTTTGGCGCAACGAATCGTTACGATAGCGCTGATCATCCTGGGCAATAGCGTCGAGTTGAGTAATCAGTGCCTGCTTGTCAGCTTGGCCAAGAGAAGGCAGTACAGGACACAAAAGCGCGATGATACACCAGATTAATCGACAATCGACCATACGAAGCAGCGCGGTGGGTTGAGCCGCAAATGTAGCCGTTGCTCGCCTGACTTGGTTACATCGAAGTAAAATTAGGTATTGACTACTACTGAAGCGCTTAACCCCCTTTCTGCTAGCTGTATACTGCGCGGCACTAGCTCAAATGACCAACGTACGTATGTTGAGGGCCTTTGCATTCACAAGGCAAAAAGATTATCTGGATCTAGCAGCCTGGTCAGTCATAATAGTTGATGAATGATCATGTAGCGGTTACTTTTGGGGGTTACATACTGACCATTTCCTTTGATCTGCTTGACAATGCCCCCTCGTTTTTTGATTACTGGCTGGCTGTTACTCTGCCTATCGTTCAATACGCAAGCCCAAAAACAAAAACCTTTCGATCCAGCCAGCGCCAAGGCGACGCTTGGTCTTCCGCTGACCAAGGTGATGGTCCTTGGCGTGTGGCATCTTGACGCAGCGGCTGACAGCTTCAAAGTAGCTTGGTTAGAACCCATCCTGTGTCGACTGCGGACGTATAAGCCTTATGTTATCCGAGGCCATGCCCGGCGAGCAGGTCATGGGTCTGGAGGCCTACGCTGCCTACCACGGTAACGCTGGGCAGTACGGGGGACCAACCCTGGAGATGGCAAAAACGGCGCAAGTTCAGCTACAGCTCTCAGCCGCTCAAGCCTTGGTGCGGGCTGATAGTCTAGTGGCAAAAGGGAATCTGAGCCCGGCTCAGCGACGTCAATTGGCGGTCTGGTTCGTGGCCGCCGCGGAGCCCTTCTCGGCCACGGTACAATGGCTGCGGCTGGCGCCCGCCGAACGCATCGCTGAGGATGGCGTTTCGGCCTCCCTGGTTAAACGACTCAACCGATTTGCCGGCCTGCGCAGTGAGCTGACCTCAATAGCCGCCCGACTGGCAGCTGATGTGGGTTTAGAGCGGCTCTACGGCGCGGGCGATCACGCCAGTGATGTATCCCTGCCTGCTAGCGCGGACATGGCCGCAGCGGTGGCGGCTGAACCGGGCTTGACAGATCTCTTTAACCATCGCACGGCGGCGTTCGCGGCCGTGCCCGAGGATACCATGAAGCTACGCTCAGCGGCTCAGGTGATGCCCCTGTTCAAATGGAAGAACTCCGATAAATTCGGGGCCCTGGATGCCGACGCCCAATGGTTCTCGATGTTACGCAGTACGAAGATGGGTCGGTTGGGTCGCCAGCGGGTAGCGGCCTGGGAGGCTCAGAATTTGCAGATGGCGGTGGCCGTTCGGGAGGCGACGGCTCCAATTGCTGGGGGGCGGGCCCTGTTGATCGTTGGTGCTGCCCACAAGCCGTTCATCGAAGCCTATCTGCGGAGCTTCACGGATGTGGAGATTGTTTCAGTGCCGGCCCTATTGAATTCCCGGACCGGTGATTGTCCGAACTGACAATTAGCTTCTATTTCTCTCGATTGCTCCCATTCGTAGCGTATCGTGGGGGACCTTGGTTTTCTGAGCCCACACTCAATTCTCTTGCAGGAGCTTGCTGTGATTACGGTGCTGCTAGTAAATAGCAGTTCTTATTGAGTATCTTCCCCTTAGATTCACAACTGCTTTCACCCATATCACGAAACGCTACCCTATGAGACATTAAACAAATTCCCTTAATTTGTTGTGTAATTATAGACTATATTTGCATCTTGGCTAATCAATTAAAGGATTTCTGCTATGATCGCGCAAAATAAATTCGATAGCATGCAGGAGCTAAAAGCGACTGTAAAACCGATGGAAGAGCATTCCCAGCGGTCGCGGCAAAGCCATGTCCAGCAAGAACGCCTTGTCAATTTCTTTAAAGAGGGCGTCATCCGACACGCTGCTCCTTCTCGCCAAGCCGCCGCGAGCAAGGAAATACCATATGGGGTATAGTACCGACATCAAAATATTTTCCACCCTCCAGAAATATGATGTTGACTATCTGATCATCGGCGGCACAGCTGTGTCATTTTACGGCGAATACAGAAAGTCAAGACTTGCCAATGGCCAAGTCGTTGAAACCGCTGATTACGATTTTTGGTACAATCCGAACCTTGGAAATTACTACCGGTTGCTGAGTGCTGTCGAAGAGTTAGGAAAGGATGTCGCCCGGTATCGCGACGAGACGCCCGACCCCAAAAAAGATGTGTTTAAATTCGAATTTGAGGAAGAAAACTACACGATAGATTTTCTGCCTCATATCATGGTGCCGATCAGCTTCCGGGAAGCCTTCGAACGACGCACCATGGTCGAGCGCGATGGCATTGTCGCGTATTTCATCGGCCTGGATGATCTGATCAATGACAAGCAGGCGTTGGGCCGTCAGAAAGACTTCGACGATATTGACAACCTGCGAAAACATAATCCTGACAGCTTCCCGCCGCCTCATCCTTAATAGTCCTTGGGTCGACGCCGGATAAATCGGATCGTGACCTCATTGATGCTGGCGACAAACTCTCCCGCTTCCGTCGAATAAAACCAGGTGGATTCATCACTGATGATATCCTTCAAAAGCTTAGAAGTTTCATTCAAAGGCACTTTCGAATAAAAGTTACCGTCCGCGAATTTCACCTCGCAATCCTTCCAGCACAATACGCTAGGTGGCCGGTGCCAATCTCTTCTATAACGGAGTATTGACGTCGGGTCTGACGTTGAATGTTTTTGATAATTGATAAGGCCGACTTGCGCTCGGAGGTAGTTGTCGAAGCAGATTGAGCCGTTTTGGAACGGTTAGGCGGGGATTTTTTGGTTGTATTACACATAACCAAGGTGGTTTAAGTGAAATAACCGAGTCGCCGGTGCAATTACTGAATTGTCTCTGCTCATTTTTACCCCTTTTGTCAACTTTCATTTGACGACGCACATTTTACCGACGTAGGATGGTTTTCTGAAGGCCAAACAATAGAAGGAAAAGGGGCTATCCATCCCTAATCGTCCTTAAGTTGGTTAAGGAGCAATTAGGTAGATTAAGCCGTAATGCCTGAAATATAACGAGTCAGTTCACTAGCCACCAGATTATACATTCATCTCAAAAAAGGCTCCCATTTAAGACGAAGGAGCGTTTTGATGAACCGCACATATCGAATGGTTTATTGCTCCACCAGACTTAGGCTGCCCTCGGCGGTGTTGCTAATAAACGCTACCCGCCGGCTATCCGGCGACCAGGATGGCGTGTTGATGGTCCCCTGACCCCCATACACGTAAGCGATTACCCGGGGCTGGCCCTGGCCTGATACCGGTAACAAGCGCAGATAGACATGCTTGTAGAAAGGATGATCGTCAGCTTTTACTTCCTCCTTCAGAAACGACAGAAACACCAGCCACTTACCATCCGGTGATACATGGGGAAACCAGTCCTGGTACTCCCCGTTGGTCAACGCCTGCTGCTCGCTACCATCGGCTTTCATTCGGTAGAGCTGCATGGTGCCCGTACGGGCCGAATTGAAATAGATGTACTGGCCGTCAGGCGAATATTCCGGCCCATCATCTAACCCCTTGGCTTGGGTAAGCCGTACTTCAGGACCACCCGCCGAGGGAACCCGGTAAATGTCATACTCATCTTGGCGCGAACCGGTAAAGACCAAGTGCCGTTTGTCGGGCGACCAGCCATGCAGGTACGAAGGGCCTTGAGGAGTGATCAGGGTGGGCGTGCCGCCCCGGACAGGTACGGTGTAGATGACTGAACCGCCCCGCTCACTGACCCCACTGCTGAGCCCCAACAGCTGGCCATCGAACGACAGCACATGGTCGTTGTTATTGTTGGTAACCGCGCCGGTGGGGAGAACTTTAGGGGTTCGTTTCGCCAAGTCAAAGCGGTACATCAGGCCCTGGCTGTTATAGAGCAGGGTTTTGCCATCGGGCGTCCAGTTGGGGGCCTGAATCGAGTTGGGATTCGTGTAGATGAGCTGCCGCGTGCCCGTCGTTACGTCCAGGATCTCCAGATTGCTGGCCAGGTACTGGCGGTAGGGCACTAAGCTTTCCGGGGCCGGTACACTGATGCGGACGTCGCGGAAAACACCCTGCTCCAGCACGTCTTTATTGTGCGAGCTGATAAACAAGCCCACGTAGACCTGCTCGCCCAAGGCCAAATCGGTTACCTGCTGAGTCACAAAGGGTTCTCCGAACTTAGCCACCCGCATGGTATAGGTAGTCCCTTTGCGTTCGAGTTGAATAACATCCGCATGGGTGATTGTCGCGCGAATCTCCTGGGTATTGGCCCCGGTCGTCGGCCGGTATTGAAGCGAAGTCAGGCCGTCACCATGTACGACCGCGTTGATGTGGGCCGAGTTGGTATCCAGACTACTGCGCACCATCCAGCCCACTTTACGGTGGGGGTCAACGCCGTTGCCCAGCAGTGCAGCCCGGGCGTAGAGAATAAAGTCGCCGTTGATGGGTTTGTACATAAACTGAAATTCATCATGATCGAACCACACATTATAGCCTGAGCCGGCCATATGGTACTGATGGGTTCGGGCATCATAGCGGGCAGCACCCGGTTGATGCACCTTACCGATATCCTGGTGGCCGGTAAACAATCCCAGCTTGGGGGATTGAGCGTGGCTGCAACCAGGCCCCGAAAGGAGCAGGCTGATCAGGTAGATAAGCCAGGTTGGTTTCATCGTTTTCACGGGAAAGTTGGTTGTAGGTCAGGGTCAGCAAACTGATAGTGGTGTAAGCGCTTTTGTGTGCACTCATACTGTCGGCAAGGCCTTCAATCCATACAACTGATTGACTGGTCGCCCGTCCGACAAGGAGCCACCCAGCAGATAGTAAATCGTCAAACAAGCAAAATCCTCACAAAACGCTCGTTGATGATTCCGTCCGCTACCGGTCCCTGTCATCAAGCGAGCTCAACCACATAGTGGACGCACTCTCCTTGGCCGGGAAACCGCCCCCCCGGCGAACATAATCCGTTCGTTAGTGAAGGTGTTTTGTGTCAACGATCACTCAAGTTGATACGGTACAATACCTCATCGAGTAACCATACCAATCACAAACCAGCAACAGCGACTGGTGACACCAACGATGTCTTTACTAAACTAGCCTGCGCAACTCACCCGTAATGGCAGCCCCTTATCCAGTCAACACGGCATCGCCCAAGCGTGGTTACACCTGCTCATCATAGTAATACGACAAGGCCCCGGCGATGACGACACTACCCAACGCTAGCCAGACCGTTAAGTCGAACAGCAGACCAACCAGACAACCGATGAACAAGCCAAAAACCCATCGTAGGTAGACGACTGACTGGCTGCCGAGCCGATAGAGCAGGCTCCGGAACAATAGGCTCAGGCCCAGCAGTAAGCTGCCGGCCCATAGCCCGTCGGCTAAGCCACCAACCCCCACCAATCCCAGCAGTTCGGGCAGCAATAGAACCCCCAACTGGGCCCCCTGCTGACCAAATACCTGCCAGCGGCTGTAGGGCAGATTACGGCCAAAGCGTAGATAAAACCGCTCAAATTCACGCGATTGATACAGCAGCATGGCGTGACTCACCGCGCTGCATACGCTCAGTAAACCAACGAGCCGTAACCCCGTTAGGTCATTCGCTAGTATGCTGTACGCCAGGCCTATACTAGCGAACGAAGCCAGCTTGGCCAGGCCATAGCTGAGCCGTCGGTTGAGGACAAGTTCGTAGAGAAATAAACTGAAGAACGGCTTGGGCCAACCACGGAACCAATCCAGCTTACCGGGGGAGGGCTGCTGGGTGGGCGCATCGAGCAGGCGGCTGTAGCGCCAGCCACTGTAGCCCACCAGGCCACTCAGGTACAAGGGAAGCAGCGTGGGTACGAGCCAGTGACCGAATCGAAAACCGATCACGCTCGCAAACAGCCCGATACTCCACAGGGGTAGCATCATAATCAACTGAACCCAGGCCCAGCTTTGGTGCTGGCGTCGTCGCGGTAAGGCGGTGGCGGTGTACCGAAGAAAATAGACATCGGGACGGTGAAGCCGGCCGGTCACATACTGCCAACATTTGTGGCAATAGAGCCAGCAGATGCCCACCAAAATCACCACACCCAGGGGCTCACTAACCGATGTCAGCACCAGCTTGAGGGCATGCTGGATAATCTGGGGTTGGGTGAGGTGGGTCTGGTTGAGGACGCTGGTATAAAAGAAATTGCTCACCAGCAGGATAAACAGCGATAGCAGTAAGCCCGTGTGCTGGCGATAGAAGTCGGCCGCGATCACGTTGATCAGTACGCGGGTGAGGGGCCGGCTCATGCGGTGAAGCGGATAGTGGTTTGTGCCACAACAATAGCGGGCCCGGTTAGCAGTCCGCCGGCCTCCAGGGGCTGATGGGACGAGAGCAGGACCACGGCCTGGGTTTGTTGGCTTAGGCGGGCAATCCAGTCGTAGAGCACCGGTAAGGCGTCCACTTCCAGGGTTGTCAGGGGCTCATCGAGCAGCAGGCAGCGGGGCTGTCCCAGGAAGGCCAGTACCAGGGAAAGCTTCTTAAGCATGCCGCTGGAATAGCTGCCAACGGGCTGGTTGACGTAGTCGTTCATGCCCATGCTATCCAGGTAAAAGACTTCCTGGTGGGCTGGGGCCTGCTTGGCCGCTTTGACGAGTTGAATCAGTTCGGTGCCGGTCAGAAAGGGAGGAAAGATGGGTTCAGCTTCGGCAAAGTTGACCAGTCGTCGATAGGCCACGGGCTGTTGTCTGAGACTAACCTGGTCCAGATGGACGTTCCCCTCGAACGCGGTGATGCCCGCCAGGGCGGTAAGCAAACTGCTTTTACCCGATCCATTGCGCCCCCGCAGCCAGTAGACGCCGGGTCGGATGGTAAAAGCGTCAATCTGGAGTACCAGGTGCTGATGATGAGCTTTGCGGAACGCGTGAAGATGCAGCATAGCGATGACAGGCTCTACCCCCATTAAGTCAGACGATGCGTGCGAGTGGTTTGGGGGCATCGAGGGGCCGGCTGCAAATAGCCAGCTAGGTTGTGGGCAGCCTACTAAACTGGTAGGAGCGGCTAAAAGCCGGGATTACAGGCTCTACGGGTTAACTCGATCCGGCGGGGCGACTGGGGCCGGTTGGCGCTACCGGCTAATTCGGGTTGGGGCCCATTACCAGCGATCACTTGTCCAACCTTGACACCACCCCGGTAAACTGGTTGTGTTACCGCCTGATCCATAGCACGCGTACGACTGCCCTTGTATTCCACTTGTCTTAAAAAAGGCTCCTCATGATACATGGAGGAACGTTTTGATAGTGAAGACTTTTAGACTGAGTGTTAAGTTACCACTCTCAGCTGGCCGACTTATTCAAAAAATGTCACATTTGTGTGTAATTTATACTACCTTTGCGACATGAAAGATACGAGGCAAGCCCTCATTCAAGCAGCGGTGGTCGCTCTCAATAGCGACGAATCAGCCACCATCGAACACATTGCCGATCAGGCTGGTGTAACCCGACGAACCGTGCATCGCTATTTCAACGACCGCAATACGCTCCTGCAGGAATGCAAACAAACCATGCTCCGGGTTTGCAATCACAGCATGATAACAGCCTATCAGAGTAGTCAACAACCGGCGGTTCAACTGGAGAACATGTTCTACGCGGCCCTAGAGGTAGGGATCCAGTATTCATTTGTTAAGAAAGTGGCCAAACGGCAACAGTACGCTGACCTACTCGACAATCAGGAACTGGCTTACGACGATGTCAAAACCAACTGGTTTAAGCTAGTCGAGCAGCTCCAGCAACAGGGCGCCATCAGTTCTAAGCTATCCATTCCCTGGATCTACAATCTGTTCGGGGGTATGGTCGACATCGCTATCGAAGCACACCAGGCCGGCGACGTAGCGCGCAACGATATCAAGTCCTTTTCATGGGCCTCATTTAAAGGCAGTATTGGCCTTCAATAGCTAACTCGCAACTCTGTGCAATCAATTAACGCCGCCAACATCGACAACGAATTAGTCAAAAGACTCCCCGGTTTCACTAGCCACTACCTAACGGTTAATGACGTTCAACTCCACTATATTATTGGTGGTCAGGGTGAGCCGCTCGTTTTGTTACCCGGCTGGCCGCAGACTTGGTGGAGCTATCACAAAATTATGCCTACGCTGGTCGACAGGTATCAGGTTATTGCCGTTGAGTTGCGGGGCATGGGCAGTTCGGACAAACCGATGGGGGGCTACTCTAAAAAGGTGATGGCAAGTGATGTGGCCGCCTTACTCGATCAGTTGGGCATTGGGCGAAGTAGCATTGCTGGACATGACATCGGGGCAGCGGTGGCCTTTAGCTTCGCGGCCCACTTTCCGCACAAGACAAAAAAGCTCATTTTGTTAGACACTCCCCATCCTGACGAGAACATGTACAGGCTTCCCATGTTGCCGACCGGCCTGGGTCTTCACCCCTGGTGGGTCGCTTTCAACCAAGTCAGGCACTTACCGGAACAGCTACTGGAAAACCGCTTCCACTTGGTGCAGGATTGGCTTTTTGATCAATTATTGGTCGATAAGACAGCCGTCAGTTCATTTGATCGGCAGGTGTACGCTCAGGCTTACGCCAGTCAGGACGCGATCCGAGCTTCCAATGGTTGGTATCAGGCCTTTGCTGAAGACATTGACGATATCAAGGGCAAGCGAATCGAAGTGCCCACAATGGGTATCGCTGGTCCTGCCGGCTTTGAACTGTTTTCTTATGCGTTACCCCCATACGTTGACCAGTTGACCTTAAAAGAAGTGAAAGGATCAGGCCATTTTGTACAGGAAGAAAGACCGCTTGAAACGAGTGAATTCATTCGCGATTTTCTTAGCTAGCTGGTTCAGTAAATGACAGGTGTATATGCTGTTTGTCGTAGTCGGCTCTTGTTTTACAGTATTGTCTCTCGAAATGCTCCCTATGAGACGACGAACGCTTCATTTTTGGAGATCAACGATGTCGACTGCCTTTCTACACCACCAAGAAAGTCCTGGTCAGCTAACCAGAACTTTCTTGGTGGTGTAGAAAGGCAACTAGTCAGAGGACTATAGGAAACAACTTCGTATCAGGCGAGAGCGTATCTGGTACAGGTGAAAGGCAGTTGTAAATCCGAGGGAAGTCACTCAGTAGGATCTACTAGCTGTAGTATAAATATCGCATTTACATCAATCCCCTACGGCAATACCCAGTTTGGACTCAGAAGACGAAGGTCCCTCGCGCGCTACTCTACAAGCGTGAGCAATCGAGAGGTGCACAAGCCAGCTTTCAGTTAAGACAATCAACGGGCTGGGACGCCAATAGGGCTGGTGCCGAGACAATCTCAACATCGGTGAAACTATGCAGGTAGGCTTCGATGAACGGCTTGTGGGCCGCACCAACGACTAACAGGGTCCGTCCCCCGGCGATCGGGGCCGTCGCTTCCCGGATGGCCATCGGTAAATTCTGAGCTTCCCAAGCCGCTACCCGCTGGCGGCCCACCCGGCCCATCTTGGTACTGCGTAGCATCGAGAACCATTGTGCGTCGGCATTCAGTGCCCCGAACTTGGCCGAGTTTTTCCACTTGAAAACAGGCTTCACCTGATCCGCCGATCGTAGCTTCATGGTATCCTCAGGCACCGCCGCAAAAGCCGCTGTACGATGGTTGAACAGCTCTTTTAACGCTGTAGTGGTCACCTATTCAGAAAAACTATTCAACCGACGGGATGCTAGAACAACCCTTTTCCTCTGAAAAAAACTGTTCTTCCACAAAGTAGTATTTCATCGAATTGCCACTCGGCTTACCTATAGAATGTACGTCATTGATAAGTGTCTATGAATGAGTGCGTATCAAATTAAATTTAATTTTTTCTGAAAAAACTTTCATTAAGTGAGTATCCAGACAGCTCCTCTTGGATAATAGCACTGAAGAGTTTAATCATGATAAGATTGCAATGCAGTACAAGGATGCGCTTTATCAACAGCTTTTAGAAGATCAGCGATTTGTCCGGTGGGCTACTGGTGAGGCTCCGCAGGATGATGAGCATTGGAAAAACTGGGCCCGGGAAGACAGTAGTCGACTCGATACGATGGAACTGGCTCGCCAAACGCTGTTGGCAATTCAGGGTGGTCCGGTAGACCTCTCTCAGGCCGACATTGACTATCAGATTCAGCGGGCCTTGTACACCGCTAAACAGCGCGAGATGCAGACTCGTATCCCGGTCGGGCGGGAGCATCGTCTGGCCCGCTTCAACTGGGTCGCGGCCGCTTCGTTGCTGTTCCTACTAGGTTTTGGCTGGTACGGGTATCTGAATCGGACCACGCTTACTAGGTCTTTGTCGGTGAAAAAAACGCAGCCTACAACTGACCCGCTATTGGTAAGCAACCGGCTTCAGTGTGTAGCCAATACAGACAGGCCGGCCCGGCATGTGCTGCTACCTGATGGCAGTTCGGTGGTTTTATACAAGAATAGTCAGGTCAGCTACGCGTTTGCGTTCAACGGCCCTAGGAGGGAGGTGTATCTGTCGGGCGAGGCTTTCTTTGAAGTGACCAAAGACCCCGCCAAGCCTTTCTTTGTGTACGCCGACGGATTAGTGACGAAAGTGCTGGGTACCAGCTTTACCGTGAAAGCGCACCAGCAGGCGGAGCAGGTAATCGTAGTAGTCAGAACGGGGAAAGTAGCCGTTTTTGCGCAGGCTGATCCAACGGCCGATGCGATCCGGACGAATCTCGAACTAACAGGGCTAGTGCTAACACCCAATCAGCAGGCGACGTTTGAACGAACCAACGCCCATCTGAGCCGAACAGAGACGGACGCGCCCACTGGACAGCCATCCTTTGAGTTCCGGGCAACACCGGCAGCCGACGTCTTTGCGGCGCTGGAAAAAGCGTATGGCGTAACCATCCGTTTCGACCGGGATGTCATGGCGCATTGTAGCCTGTCGGCTACGCTGGGCGACGAACCGCTACAGCAAAAATTGCAGTGGATCTGCACCATCCTGGAAGCTACCTATCAGGTAAAAGACCAGCAAATCAGCATTACCGGCAAACCCTGTCAGTAAGCTCTGTTTCGTACGCCTAACTCAACAAATTCCGATCAATGAAGCAATTCTCACCCTTACACAACGTGCTGCCAATCCTGATGCGCCTTAGTTTAATTCCGTTCGTCGTGATGATTATGTGTACCGGTTTCTCACTGGCCCGCGACGGATACGGGCAGGACGTACTTAACCGGCGCGTCACACTTCAGGTGACGAACCAAAAAGTAGAGACGGTACTTACGAAACTGGCCAAAGCGTCGGGCATCCGTTTTATGTACAGCCCGGAACTGATTCAGGCGGGACGAGCTACGTCGCTGAACGTGAAAGACGCCCGCCTGGCGATTGTACTGAATGAATTGCTGACACCTTTGAAAATTGGGTATGAAGTAGCCGGCGATCAGATTTTGCTTAAACGCCTGCCTCTGTCTGGTCAGCAGCCGGTGATCGAAACCACACTCCAGTTAGCCGTTGGTAAGAGTGCCGACATCACCGTGACGGGCCAGGTCATTGACAATACGGGCGGTACCGTGCCGGGGGCCACGGTGGCTCTGAAAGGCAGCGGCACGGTCGGTACGACGACCGATGCGAATGGGCAGTTTCGGCTCAACCTGCCCGAAACCGGCACCCATACGCTGGTCGTTTCGTCGATCGGGTACGTCACCCAGGAGGTAACCGTCAACAACCGCAAGCAGGTGGAAATTACCCTGGTGCCCGATGTAAAATCGCTCAGCGAAGTGGTGGTGGTGGGGTACGGCACCCAGCGTAAAGGCGACGTAACGGGCGCGCTGACGTCGATTTCGGCCGAGAATTTTAAGGATCAGCCGGTCACACGCCTGGATCAGGCGTTGCAGGGCCGGGCGGCTGGCGTGCAGGTGACCAGCTCGGCCGGAGCACCGGGTGGCGACGTGCGTATCCGCATCCGGGGATCAAATTCGATTAACAGTGACAACAGCCCACTGTACGTAGTCGACGGGTTTGTTGGGGCCGATTTCAACAACATCAACGCGCAGGATATTGCCTCGCTAGAGGTGTTGAAAGACGCGTCGGCAACGGCCATTTATGGTAGCCGGGGCGCCAATGGTGTAATTATTATTACGACGAAGGGGGGCAGTAAAAAGGGTATGCAGGTCAATTTCAACACCCGCATCTCGACCTCCGAGGTACTAAAGAAAATTAATACGCTTAATGCCGGTGATTTTGCGCAGATCGTCAACGAGCGGCAGGCAGCAACGGGTGGTAACCCCATTTTTACCCCGGCACAGATCGCGGGCTACCAGCAGAACGGGGGTACCAACTGGCAGGATCAGATACTCCGCAAAGCGGGTGGTCAAGAGTATCAGCTTGGCGTGTCGGGCGGAAACGAGAAAACACAGTACTTAATTTCGACCAATTACTTGGGTCAGAACGGGATTATTAACAACTCGGATTACAAGCGCTACGCCATCCGGTCGAACATTTCGTCGCAGGTGTCCGATAAGTTTTCGGTGCGGCTGAATTTTACGGGTACCCGTCGCGAGAACCATAATACCGGTGGGACAGCCGCCCGTTCGGGTGCGCTGGCGCAGGCGTTTGCGTGGGCACCTACCACGCCCGTTCGCGACGCCGATGGCAACTATACCTACCGCGACCCAGTGGGATCCATTTTTGAAAATCCGGTGGCGTTAACTACCGATGCCGACAATCGTACCAACAGCACAACGGCCAACCTGGTCGGGGGCGTACGCTACGAGTTTATCCCCGGACTGGCCCTGGATGTGCAGTACGGTATCAACTACAACAATCAGCAGGGAAAATACTACTCCGGCCCGGTGATCGCCAACCGCCTGCCCCGCGCCAGCCGGACGTCGGGTGAGCAGATTACGCTGCAAAACACCAATACGCTGAGCTACAAACGGGTGTTTAACGCCATTCATCGGGTCGATGTAACCGGCGTTTTTGAAACCCAGCAACAAACCGGCGAATCGTTTTACGCCAACGCGACCAACCTAACGTACCCGGCACAGTCGTACAACAATCTGGCCCTGGCCGAATCAAACCAGATTGGGTCGGGCTACGGAAAATGGAGTCTGCTGTCGTACTTAGGCCGGGTCAACTACGCCCTGAAAGACCGCTACCTGGTATCGGCAACGGTGCGCCGGGACGGGTCGTCCAAATTTCAGGGGAAAAACAAATACAGCGTGTTTCCCTCCATGGCGTTGGGCTGGAAAGTATCAGAAGAGCGGTTTATGCAGTCGCAGAAGCTGTTCAGCAACTTGAAGCTGCGGGCAAGCTGGGGGCTGACGGGCAATCAGGCCATCAACCCGTACGGTACGCTGTCGACCTATACCACGAATGTCGACGACGCGGCCGTTGCCTTTCGGTCGGGCTACTTCACCAACGGGATCACGAACGGCATCCTCCTCGGCAATCCGGGCAATCCCGATCTGAAATGGGAAACGACGGAACAGATCGACGCCGGCGCCGACATGACATTGCTGAACGGCAACGTGACGCTCTCCATCGACTACTTTGTCAAGAATACCCGCGACCTGCTGCTCAGCCAACCTCTGCCGGATTATGTCGGTGGAAACAGCATTCTGCGCAACGTAGGCCGGGTGCAAAACAAAGGCTGGGAGTTTTCGCTCGATGCGACGCCCATCGACCGCAACAACTTCAGCTGGAACACTTCCTTTAACGTGTCGTTGCTGCAGAACAGGGTAGTCAGCCTTAGTTCGAGCAGCGATACCATCTACGCGTCGAACGAGTTTGTCTTGATTCCGGGACAGTCATTGACGTCGTTCTGGGGCCTGCGCTACCTAGGTACGTGGAAACCCGGCGAAGCCGATCAGGCTAATCGATACGGTGAAAAACCCGGCGACGCCCACTATCAGGACCTGAACGGGGATGGCGTTATCAACGGCGCCGATTACCAGGTGATCGGTAACGGACAACCGAAAACGTCGCTGGGTTGGAACAACACGTTTACGTATAAACGCCTGTCGCTGAACGTCTTCTTTCAGGGCCTGTTCGGCTTTGACAAACTCAACTATACCTACGCCAATGGGATTGTAGGTAGTACAGACGCCCGGCAGCCGACGTTTGCCGATATCAAAAACCGCTACATCACCGGTGTTAATGAAACCTCCGACATTCCGGCTTTCAGCAACGTGAAGGAAAACTTTTACGTGCAGTCGACCCGGTTTCTGGAGAAAGGTGATTTTGTCCGCCTGAAAAACATCAGCCTGTCGTATAACCTGCCCAAATCAGCGTTGAAAAATCTCGGTACGGTCGGGGTGTTTGTCAGCGCGACCAATCTGCTGACGTTCACCAAATACAAAGGCATTGACCCTGAATCAACATCGAACGGGTCCGGCGACATTGGTCAGAACATCGACTACGGTTCGTATCCCAACGCAAAGACGTACACCGCTGGTTTGAGCCTCACCTTCTAATACCTTACTGGAAATCAAAAATACGCAGGGCCTGCTCAACGAGCGGAAGTTTGAGCCTCATCTTCTAATACCTTACTCACAAAACTGTCATGAAAAAACGAACCCTGCTTTGTCTGCTTCTTACCCTGGCTGGCTGCACCAACTATCTTGACGAAGTGCCCCAGGGGCAGGTCGTTGGCACCAACGCCATTCAGGATGTAGCCGGCCTTGAAGCCGCGCTGACCGGTACCTATAAGGGTATGCTGCGCACCTGGGCCCGGGGGTTTCTGACCTCTGCGCTGGAAGCCTACGTGATGGGAGCTGACGACGTTACCTCGCTCAGCGGTGGCAACAAAGCTGAATTCCGGCAGACCGATCAGTTCGACGTGGTATCGTCCAATTCGCGGCTGGCGCAGATCTGGAGCGGCTGTTACAAAACCATTCAGGGTGCCAACAATATCATCACGAATTACAAGACCGTTTCGGGCGATCAGACCACCATCAACGCCATCGTGGGTGAAGCGTATTTCCTGCGGGCGCTGGGCTATTACTGGCTGGTGCGGGGCTACGGCAACATTCCGCTGGTTACAAGCGCGGACTTTACCAACGATCTGCTGACTCTCCAGAAAAGTGCCCCCGCCGACATCTACAAACTGATCGAGAGCGACTTACTGCAGGCCGAACAACTGGTGCCCAACACCAAACGCGATGCCGGTCGGCCCAATAAGGGGTCGGTGAAAGCGTTGCTGGCCGATGTGTACCTGACAGAAGGCGGCTGGCCCATCAAAGACGCGTCGAAGTATGCGCTGGCGGCAACCAAGGCCAAAGAAGTGATCGACAACAAGACCACGTATGGCTTTGACCTCGTACCCGATCTGGCGACGCTCTGGTCGGGTACGCCCGCGTCGGTGGGTACGTCGGAAGAAATTTTCTCGTTCCAGACCTCGGTGAACTACGGCGGGTCGGCCAACGCGTTCTACGGCAGCTCGGCCACGCCCGGCGACGAAAACGGCTGGGACGATTTCTTCGCTGAAGTTGGTTTCTTCAACCGCTTTCCGGCTGGTAAGCGCAAGGATATTACGTTCTACACGGAGTTCACCAAGTCCGACGGTACCACGATTTCGTGGCAGAACAGCCAGTCGAAGCACCCCTATTACCGCAAATTTCGTCTGGCCGATAACACAAACTACCAGTCGTCGATGCCGGTGCACATGATCCGCTACGCCCACGTGCTGTTGGTATACGCGGAAGCGCAGGCCCGGTCGGGTAACAGCGTCAGCACGGATGCCTACACGGCAGTAAATGCCGTGCGGAAACGGGCCGGGCTGGCTGATCTTACCGGTTTATCGGCCACTAATTTCGCTGCTGCCGTGGTGGACGAACGGGCCTGGGAGTTTGCCGGCGAATGGACCCGCTGGTTTGATTTACAGCGGCTGGAGCAGGTCGAAGCGGCCAACGCCCCCGACAAAAAAGGCGCGGATGATCTGAAACCGCTTAAGTCAATCACGAAAGCGAATTACTGGTATCCCGTTCCGATCGGTGATGCAAACATCAACCCGAACCTGTAACCAGCAGGCGTGCCAGTCCTTGCCGGGTTAGGCGGTGTGATAGGCTGCATGTCTGTTCAGTCAGTAACGGTTCTAAACCGGCGGGCCTATACGTCCGCCGGTTTACTATTGCTGTAGCCATTGCCTGGTCTGCACAGCGAATTTGGTTTAGTATGACGTATTTGATGAAACAGCTAGTACTGCTATTGGGGGTGATGGGTACGCTCACGGGCCGGGCGCAACAGGCTTCCCTGGTCTGGCCGTCAGCGGTCAATTCTACTGCCCGAACCCAGCTTTTTGATCAGGACTGGCGCTTTCTACGGGATAGTGTGCCGGGAGCGGAACAGCCTTCGTACCAAGATGATACCTGGCGACGGCTTACCCTGCCCCACGACTGGAGTATCGAGGACCTGCCCCCCCAACAGGCCGGCACCGTTGCGGGGCCGTTTGCCAGAAGCAGCGCTGGGGCTACCTCGACGGGGTACGCCGTGGGGGGAACCGGCTGGTATCGGAAGACCTTTACCTTACCGCCCGCCACAGGAGCCAAACGCGTTTCGGTTCGCTTCGATGGGGTATATCGCAACGCCGACGTCTGGCTGAACGGGCATCACCTGGGCTTTCACCCCTACGGCTACACGCCGTTTGTCTACGACCTGACGCCCTATCTGCGCCACCCTGGTCAGCCCAATAGCCTGGCGGTGCGGGTACGTAACGGGGGGCAGAACACGCGCTGGTATACCGGCTCGGGCATTTACCGGCACGTCTGGCTGACTATCGCCGAATCGATTCACGTGGCTCCCTGGGGCATTACCGTCACCACTCCGCAGGTGTCCGACAGCGCCGCGCAGGTGCAGGTTCGTACGGTAGTGGTGAACCAGGGCTCGATAGCCGCGCCAGTTACCGTTCAGGTATTGCTACAGACGGCGGACGGGCGAGTAGTGAACAGCACCCGAAAGACCGCGACTGTTGCCGCCGCAGGCCGGACCGACGTCACGCAGACCCTGACGCTGGCGCAACCCAAACGCTGGTCGGTCGAGACGCCGTACCGTTACCGGGCCGTCGTAACCATCCGGCAGGGCAGCCGAACCGTGGATAGCCTGTCGACACCGTTTGGTGTGCGTACGATTCATTTTAATGCACAAACCGGGTTTACCCTCAATGGCAAACGTGTATGGCTCAAAGGCGGCTGTGTTCACCACGATAATGGGCCGCTCGGTGCAGTGGCGCTGGATCGGGCCGAGGAACGCAAGGTCGAGCTGCTGAAAGCCAACGGATTCAACGCCGTTCGTTCCAGCCATAACCCACCGTCGCCCGCTTTCCTGGACGCCTGCGACCGGTTGGGGATGCTGGTGATTGACGAAGCCTTCGATATGTGGCAACGCCCCAAAAAACCGGACGATTACCACCTTGATTTCGACGCCTGGTGGGAGCGCGACCTGACGGCCATGATCGAGCGCGATAGAAACCACCCGGCTGTTATCCTGTGGAGTGTGGGCAACGAAATCAGCGAGCGCGCTGACTCGTCCGGGCTGGCTATTACCCGAAAACTGGTCGATGCGGTACACCGGCTTGATCCGACCCGACCAACGACGGAAGCTATTTGCCGCTTCTGGGAATATCCGGGTACGCCCTGGGAAGCATCGGCCAAGGCGTTTGCTCTGCTGGATATTGGGGGTTACAATTACGAATGGAAGCACTACGAATCCGATCATCGGCAGGCACCGAACCGCATTATGGTGGGTACCGAAACGTTCGCTAAAGAAGCCTATGAAAACTGGCAGCAGGTCGAAACGCATCCGTACGTGATTGGGGATTTCGTCTGGACGGCCCTGGATTACATGGGCGAAACGGCCATCGGCCATTCGCTGCTGCAACCCCGAACGGATAAAGATAGTCTGGCGGCCGTGCTGCCCTGGCCCTGGTTCAACGCCTTCTGTGGCGATCTGGATCTGATTGGCACCAAGAAGCCGCAGTCCTACTACCGCGATGTTGTGTGGCGTAACAGCCCGGTCGAGATGGCGGTTCACGTCCCCATTCCCGATGGCATGAAAGAAACGGTTACCAGCTGGGGCTGGCCCGATGAGCGACAAAGTTGGACCTGGTCCGGCCCGGATGGGTCCGGCCTGGACGGGTCCGGGTTTGGGGCCGCAGGTAAGCCACTTCAGGTACGGGTCTTTACCCGGAGCCAAAAGGTACGTTTGCTATTGAACGGTAAGCACGTCGGGGAACAGAGCCTGCCCGACAGCAGCATCGTGGTGGTGTTTACCGTTCCCTATCAGCCGGGTACGCTGGAAGCCATCAGCCTGAACGATGGCCAGGAGACAGGCCGTGTATCGCTCACAACGGCATCGTCTCCTCACCGTATCCGGCTCACCGCCGACCGGCCGACGTTGCGGGCCGATCAACAGGATCTGTCATTTCTGACCGCTGAGGTAGTCGATGCGCAGGGGCGGGTTGTGCCCGACGCGGCCCTGCCGTTAACGTTTCAGGTGAGTGGAGCGGGTAGTCTGGCGGCCGTGGGCAGCGGCAATCCAACGGACATGGCCAGCTTCCAGCAGCCAACGCGGACGACGTACCGGGGCCGGTGTCTGGCTGTAATTCGCGCTACCGCTACCAAAGGCAGCATTACGGTAAGGGCGTCGGCGGCCGGACTGGTTCCGGCGGAGGTAACGCTCAGCACACAGTAGGTGAATCGACTTTTAGGATTTTACAGCCTGCGCTTGCGTTGTTGCTTTGGCTAAGACATCAGGCTGTGAACCATACTAGGTTGCCGAAAAATGGAATCGCTTTCGGCAGCTTGGTAATACGTTGAGCGCCCGCCGATTTCTCGGCTTTCAAAAACGACGAAACACTAAGCACTTTCCTACAATGCAAACCTCAACGTTAGCGGATCGAGTCGTGACGCCTGTTTGGAGTACTCCAGCTACACGTTGCATAGAGTACGTTTGCTTTGGCTCAATTCAGTAGCAATATGGATGATCAGGCACTGTGGCAATTGCTTCGGACAGGTAGCGAGGAGGCCTACAGCGTCTTAGCCCAACGGTACTACGCTAAACTGGTTCATTACGGTCAAAAGTTTACGCCAAACCGACAACTCGTTGAAGATGCTCTTCAGGACCTGTTAATCCGGCTGTGGTTAGGCCGTCAGCGACTCAGCGATACACCTTCTGTCAAATTTTACCTGTTGAAAGCATTTCGACATCAATTGTTCAAAACCCTCAACAAATCGCTTCGCCATTCGGAAGTTGAAGAAGCAGATATGGCTGAGCTAATGGTATTTTCTGTTGAAGATCAATACATTGAACTGGAAAGTGACCTGCGATTTACTAGTGAATTAACGGAACGCCTAACTCATCTACCAACGCGGCAGCGGGAAGTGATCTACCTGCGGTTCTTTCAGGGTCTTACTATCGAGGAAATAGCTGATTTACTCGTGATACAGACTCAGTCTGTAAGCAATTTATTACAACGAGCACTGACAAATTTAAGATCAAGCTGGTTCATCACTACACCGGTAATACTGGCGTTAGCATATCGCCTTATCCCCCTTTTGTAAACGCAGATCAGGCAAAAAATAGAGCCCTGCCTCATTTTTTACCAATAGATCGGGTTAAAATTATGTACTACAAAGCGTCAAAGCGGGAACAGCTTTCGGTAGCTATTGCTTTTCAGTTGTGGGCAAGGTAAATCGTTCAGATACGGCCAATCAAGGTGGCCCTCCGATCCACCCGTTCGTTGTTCCCCATTCTATTCACGTGGTCGATTGATATGGTGTCAGACGGTTGCCATGCCGTTGCGAACCGCATCCAGCATTAACTTTGGTGGTGGCTGTTCGCTGTTCAGAGGAGCAGTTTCTCTTTAAACGCTCGGAGCGAGGTACAGAGCTAATTGATCTCTTCCCACAGTTCGATTTTGTTGCCTTCCGGGTCCAAAATATGCACAAATTTACCCTGCTCGTAGACGGTAATTTCATCTATCACCGCAACTCCGTCTCGCTTTAGCTGCTCTACCAACGACTCAAGCTGATCGACCTGATAATTGATCATAAACTCCTTGGGGGAGGGCGCAAAATAGCCAGTGTCTTTACCGAAGGTGGCCCAAACTGTTGTTCGTTCTTGACTCGGATTATTGGTATCACGCCACTTGAATAATGTACCATACTCCGCCACCGGCAGGCCCAGGTGATAAGCATACCACTGGTTGATCGCTTGGGGATCATCGCAGGTGAAAAAGATGCCGCCTAGTCCTATTACCTTTCCCATTTTGAGCCTATTTTGATTGATTTACCAATAGTAGACAGGCCAACACGTAATCTATTTACGTGGTTGTTCAAATGAGTATCTACACTGGCTATTACCAATGAAAATAGTAGGACGTTGACGGCAAAATGACAAGACATCCAGTAGTTGACGTACTGTAAGTAGTTATGTTGATAAACCCGGTTACAGTAGAACGAATTAAGAAGACACCATTTCTGCTACTTTAAAGTCGAAGGCCAAAGCCTCTCACAAATCGCTGATTTCACTCCGCTTTCTTGTTAGTGTTTATCCTACCTGAATGGCCCTGTTTACCAATCACGCTTCCTATCGATTCTTGACTAGCTACCAGGATAATATCGGCTTGCTGCCGGAATAAGCCAAACACCACCAATTGTCAATGCCAATTCACTTTGTTTCAAGTCTAGCTAGAATCCGTTTCATCTGAGCAATCTCCCGCTCCTGTGCGTCAATAATATTTTGGGCTAACTGCTTCACCTCGGGGTCTTTCAAGTTCGCTCGCTTGCTGACTAAAATGGCAATCGAATGGTGGGGAATCATCGAGTGCATGAATAATTTATCATCGATAAAGGTTTGATTACGAACGCCGACTAGGGCCGCCACAAACAGCCCTACGCTCCCAGTCACAATCAGCTGATTCAGCCGTACGTTTCGATACATACTCCGCATAAACCCCAGCATAATAAGGGACATACTGCTGATCATTAACGTGGTCATATATAGACGGTTAACGCTCAGGTAAAGATGATCCGCTTGTTCGGTGTTCAAGTACATTGTCAAGTGCATCACCACGAAGGAAACGCCTAACATCAAAAAAAACCTGGTGTAATTGCCTTTGGTCATCGGCGGCTGACGGGCGGGATTCGAATTCATGGAAAAGGTAGTTAGCAACCCGTTTGGGGGAGGGACTGGTAATCAATTGTAGCAAAAATAGCCTCTACTTTTATCGGATAACGAATCCGGCGATTCTATTGGCTGAGCCGGCGGAGCGTTTTCCAGAATAGTGTACGCTTGGCGACTAATTTTGTTACTCAGCGAAGGCGTGTTGGCAGGCTACTCCCCTTCGGCTGAGCTGTATCCTACCAAGCTTACCAGTGGTTAAGCCTTAACAACGGCGGAGTCCGCCAGTCGGGTGCGCATGAGATTGTCGGTAAAGTCTGTCTCGATCATACTGGCTCCGAAGAGGGCGGTTGCACGTTGTTTGTGGCCGAGTAACTAAGCGAGCCTCATGCGCTTAAGCCGCTCTTTGAGTCCTTATTGCCTGATCAGAGTAGCCTCAAAACCCGCTTCCGAATAGCCTCCTCTACCTGGTCCGCGATGCGATTATCGGTGGTTTGAACCGTTAGCAGGAAATCTGGGCTATCGGTATTCAGGTTCCAGCCATCGACCTGTTCGATGTCGTTGAGGGGCTGTGTAACGGCCGCCACATCATTACTAGTTTGGATGTTGGTCTTGAAGTTGAGTGTTTCCATAACAGGTCTACTTCATTTTCAATACAACAAAAAGAAACCGGAATTATCCCAGAAATAGCTATCTCAGGATTAGGACGGGATTATTTTTCATTAAAAAAACGCTCGCAAATTGGCCACAGCTTGAATCCGCCCACGATATCTGTTCGGAAAATAGACCCGAAACGAAAAACAAAGATAGGATAAACTATGTTTATAGTTTTTACATAGACAACTAGCTGTTTGTCAAATAGACATCTACAAAATAGTAGCTAACTTCATCGACTTAATGCGTAATCAGCTGCTAGCAGGGGACGTAGCATTCGTAGTGTCTGCCGTAGCGTGGTTTTAACCGTTCCTAGGGGTAGCGTCAATTGCCCGGCTATATCGCTCAGAGTCTGATCCTGCCAATAACGAAGCTCAAGCAGATGACGTTGACGACTGGTCAGTCGTTGATCAATGTAAAATCGTAACCCAATGTCCTCAACCGATGGCCACTGGGTGAATAACTCCGCCGTATTGGCTTCAGTCAGCTCAAGCTGGTCAAGCCTGTTCCGGTGACGCAATGTGTCGATAGCCGTGTTACGGGCCAGATTGAGTAACCAATTGTAGACTCCGCCTCGTTGGGGGTCATAGGAAGTCGCTTTTTGCCATACTTTCAGATACGTGTCATGCAAGGCATCTTCGGCCGCCATTGGCTCTTTGACAATCAGCGTAATCGAGTGCAGTAAGGCTCGGCGATACCGCCTGTACAAGTGACCAAAAGCCACCTGATCGCCTAGACTTATTTGCTTAATCAATTCCAATTCGCTCTTGTCTGCAAACATGGTCAGGGGCTGGTAACCGATTCGTAGCTAGTCACTACTTGCTCAAGTGGTGACGACTAAAAGGGATAATATGATTACCGTCGATATTGTTAGACGAGAAAGACAATTACCATGCCGCTCGAGTATGAAATCGACATTTGTCGACCCATGTTGCGTGAGTGGTGTCCTCCGATGCGTAGCTGCCTGCGGGTTGTAAGGCAAGCTTACGGGTCGGTGATTATGTCCGGCGGTGCTTTTTTCCCTTTCCAACCCCTTCCGATGGCGGATAACAAGATCTTACCTACGCTTTAGGCTGAGTGCCGACGAGTGAAAACAGATCGAGAGTTGCCCCGACCGGATCGGACTAAGCGTGCGCAAATACGTGCGCCGGGTGGCCCCCGCCAGACCGTGCAGGAGCGGTTACCAGCCACGCTACAGTAGACGCTGGTTGGTATGGTCAACAATTTCAATCAGCTGACGCAGTATGAGCACCATCGGTAAGTTATACGTGACTAAGCCGCTCATCTGCCTGATCGGCTTATTTATAGCCAGTGTATGATACAACGCTTTACGGATAGTCTCATCGTTTACATCAGCGATGGTAAGGAAAGCCTTATATCCGGTAGTTTGATCTGTTGTCTCTCTATTCGCAACAACTGACTCCAGTCTACCGTAGATGGATTGGTGTGGACTTGCTCCATTTGACTGGAGACGGTTTTTAGTCACATTTGGGGGCAAACCCGAAAGTACCCATGAAGAAAAGACGCATTTTCGATCAGGCATTCAAACTGTCCCACGCCAAAGGCCCTGTACAGGAGGCTGCCCGTGAACTCGGGATCGACTCGATCGCACCGGCGAACCGGTCGGATCACCAAATGGCGACAAATTCACAAAAGTCCTGGCCAGCTCGTTACTGCTACCAACGGGCTGAGTCAGGAACAGCAACTAATCAAACGACTGCAAAAGGAATTGAAAGACGCTGAACTTGAACGCGATATTTTAAAAAAGGCGGTCTGCATCTTTTTCAGGGGCGACCGCGCGGCGGACCGTGGGAAATCTTCCGATTTAAAGCGGAACATGCCAGCCAGTTTCCTGTTGAGAAGATGTGTAAGGTGCTGAAAGTGAGCAGTAGCGGTTATTACTACTGGCGTAAACACCCGGTCGGAGTCAGGCAGATGAAACAACGTCAGTTACTGGCTGACATCCGCCAGATACGTACTCAGAGTCAGGGCCGTTACGGTAGTCCATGCATTGCCGACGAACTGCGGGAACAGGGTGTAAAAGCATCGCGAAACCGGGTGGCCCTGCTGATGTGCCAAGCGGCTATTCACAGTATCATGTACAAGAAATACTGGGTTCAGGCCACAGACTCAAGGCATGATATTTAGTAGCTAAAAACCTGTTAAACAGAGAGTTTATGGCTGAAAGGCTTGGCCAGAAGTGGGTGTCTGACATCACGTATATCCCCACTGATGAAGGGTGGATGTACTTGACCACCGTACTTAACCTAGCGGACCGAAAAGTGATCGGCTAGGCACTGAGTGACGGCCTCAAAGCTATTGATACGAGTGTGGCAGCGTGGCGTATGGCTCTTAAAAAACAGAGCGATACAGGGACAGTTGCTATTCCATTCAGATCGGGGCGTACAATATGTCTGTACTGAATTCGAGAATCAGTTGAAGGGTCTACCCGTAGTGCAAAGCATGACGGGGCCACCCGCTGGTCGCAAGGGAAACTGCTGGGACAACGCGGTAGCGAAGAGTTTTTTCAAGACGTTTAAAAGTGAATTAGTGAACCATGTCGCATTCCAGACGCGGGCTGAAGCTCGATTGGCCACCTTCGAGTATATAGAAGGTTGACGGTCCGCCGCTCATATCTTTGACTTTCTTTGATATAGTTGGTAAAAGTGCAATTTTGAGTTAGTCTCTGACAGGGGTGAGCAGTAGCTCGGGTTCCGCCGTTGACACGTCTTTTTCACCTGATGATGTTGGGCCGCTGGTCAATCTGTTCACCGCCCGGCGGCCCGGCCCGTTTTTCCTTCAAACTTCAACAGTACCTAAGAGCGTAGTTTTGTCGCTATGACTCTGCATGCATGTGCCAAAGTGAGGAAAAGCCGTCAGTTGATTAGCCACTAACTTCCCTTTCCGACTACCATGAAATCAGCAACCATACCCCTTCGTTACTGTGTCGGTTTTGACATTAGCGGACGCCGCGCGGTAAAGATTCGATTCAGGTCTGTCTCTCTGTTATCGACACCGCTGGTAAGGTAACTATCAGAGGTACCACCGCACGGGCGGCCCCGCAAGGTTAGCAATAAGCTTTCCGCTTTTGCTGGTCTACAGACTTGGATTAGCAAGCATTATAAGCAGACTGACCTACCTATTCGGTGTGTAATGGAATCGACCGGCGTCTATCATGAGCAATTGGCTTGGTATCTATTCAACGCAGATGGAGCCATTAGTGTGATTTTACCTAACAAGGCCAAACACTATCTGAAAAGCCTGGGCCATAAGTCTAAAAACGATAAGATCGATGCTCAGGGTCTAGCGCGTATGGGCCTGGAGCAACAGTTGCCTTTATGGCAACCGCTATCGAAAAACATTTACTCACTTCGTTTACTGACTCGTCAGCATCAACGGTTGCAAGAATTAAAAAATCAATCGGACAACCGCCCGGGCGGCCCCACAAAAGCACTCCGTCATGCATAGCCAAGTCAGTGATGTGTTCATCATCAAACAGTTAGATAAGCTCATCGCCTTGTATGAGAAGCAAATGGTTGACATTGGCAAAGCGATCGAGAAGCTGTTACGGGATGATCAGGCACTCAAAGCAAGCGTTGATCGACTCTGTGCAGTAAAGGGATTGGGCTTGCTATCAGTAGCGACATTAGTAGCCGAGACTAACGGCTTTACCGGCTTTGATAACGTGCGTCAGGTAGTCAGCTTTGCCGCCGGGCCGCCGGGCGGCTATGATGTGGTGGAAAACCAATCCGGCCAGCGGGTAGGTAAGACGCGCATCTCGAAAAAGGGTAACAGCCGAATAAGGCGTATTCTTTACATGCCCGCTTTAAACGCGGTTCGGTTTGGCGAACCAAGCTGTGCTGCTCTCTACGAACGCATTTATGAGCGCAGCCACATTAAGATGAAGGCTTACGTAGCAGTCCAGAAGAAGTTACTGACTTTATGCTTTTCGCTTTGGAAAAGTGGTACTCTCTATCAACCCAATCATTCGCCCATGATGAGCAAAAACGAATTTCCCGTTAAAAAAGTAGGCCCGACTAGCGGGCCTACACAGGATCAATCTGCCTTGGCAGAGTTGTCCTTTGGTTAATTCAAAGATATTGAAAAAATACTAACCCAAAAGTTGTGTCTCACGACAGTACCAGCGGTATAATCGCCGACGGCGGCATTCAAGCCTGAATTACCGGATCCCAGCCCAACAGGAATCTTATTTTTACACCGCTCCAATGGCTGCTTGAGAAAAGCTCCATTTTACTGTTGCAAGTCCAATATAATCATAAGTGATAACAGGTCATCTGCTAACGCCTATGTGTAAATGCAATAAGCAGTTCTGCGGACGGGGCTTAGTCAACCGATTGTCTGAATATGGCATAAAATTGGTTAGCCTTGTCTAGTAGGCGCATAGTAGAGGAACGTTTATAATTCAGCTAGTGACAGCAAAGCCCCTGTTCGATGGATGGGGGCTTTCTTTTTGGTAATAAGTTACCCTATTACCCTTTACCTCACTAAGTACGATCAGTTAAAACGGATTGATTTCCAGCATGTTCCACTGTTGATTAGGTATATTTTTAAGTGAGAATGCGCGAGAGTGTCACCTGCCTAGGTGGCATTTTCTTTGTAGTGACGTAAGTGGGTTATATGCTAATAGACGCCCCGCCGGTTGGTGGGGCTTTCTTTTGTGACCTCAAAGAAATTCATACGTTTGTATATAAATACTAATTTACTCAACGGCAACCTGCTTCTCTACCACATAAAAAAGCCTGGCTCCGATGGGGCAAGGCTTTTTGCTTCTATCCACACCATACACACCCGAGGGCGTGTTTAGTACAACGAAGGTAATTACATGACCTAATTGACGTTTCGGTTTGTAAACGAATCACTCGAATGGGAATACACCTACCGGCTACACAACAAAAAAGCCCCGACTGGTAATGGCAGGGGCTTTTTTGTGTGCGAACTATACAGTTACACCACTGGTTGTTATCCTTGAGAAAAAAAGTTTGGTAATCCAGCAAAGCCGTATGTCATGTACGGCTTTCTTATGGACGTAGCTTTATCAACAACCATGCCTGACCAAAAAAAGGCCACCCACAACGCAGGCAGCCTTTCGCAATCATCACTTTTTCTGTACAAAGCTGGCGGTGTAACCATGCCCCCATATTCATTGTTGTAGGATTGCATATAATCTACTAGTAGTAAAAAAGGCACTCCGCATTGCAGGGTGCCTTTTTGGTTAAGTGTTCATTTGTTCAACCGTATCTATAACTTACCTAGCTTCGCTTTGTTAAGCAATGCGTTTGACGGGCCGTGGCCTGCCGGTTGCCCAAAGCGTAGGTGACGCCGGGCGGGTATGATACGTCATACGGTCGGTTATTTACAAGTTAGGGTGAGTATATAGAAGCCCTGCCCGGCGTTGGGCGGGGCTTCCTTATGCGCTGATAGTGACAATTATTGTCGTTTTGTTATCAGCATACTTCTACCTGAACAAGAGGATAACTGATTGATAAACAGTGATACAAATTCTACATTTGCTCCCCGCATAAGAGCTTAAGATTACATTTTTTAGCATAAAAAAGCTCCGACGGGTGAAGGGTCGAGGGCTAGGCTTGATTAAACCAGATGCGTTCGTGAATCGTCATGCAAGCGTACTGCACGCTGTAGAGCATGAACAGGTTGGGCGGTTGATGATGAAATGACCAGGTAGCGGCTTGATTCATAAAGGTTTGGGTTTTACTCTAAATATACAATCATGCCTACATATGTCTATCTATCAGTTCGATCTGGTTTGTAGATTGCCTGTAATTGTGGATGAATGGGGGTTAATTCATGTGCATGAGCCAGCTACTAGCGAAGCCGGGGGTAAACGGTAATACTTGAAAGCAAGCTTTGTCGTAGTAAGGTACCCCCAAATTCTGGACCGCTCAACGATTGAGGATCGAACGTTCATTTGTTCTCTTTTTCCCTCCCATTCCAACCTCATCCGGTGTTAACCCACCAAACGAGCTGTAAGGTCGGAATGCATTATATTCTTGTCGCCAACATTCGATTTTTTCCTGGGGTTTTCTTAGTAATGGGACAAAGAATTACTCTAAGCGTTTTTGGCCTGTAGCCGGTACCCATTAGGCGTAGAAATATGGTACATTGAAAAACGGTATAAGTTTTAGCTACTACTTAAAAGAGCAAATTCTATCGTTTCCGTCACCTTTCAGAGCTGTACCGAAAAACGTTCATTCGACGAGTAGCTTTACTTTTTTGCTTTTCGTACGGCTCTGTAACCAACGCTCAATCCTACGTTTCTCCACAGCCGTGTGCCTGCGGGAAAACCGGGCATATACCAACATCACGGTATCGGGTTGGTTACCGGTAGCGCTGATCACCAGTGACCGGGCGGCTGTAAACGTTCGTACATCTGGCATGATAATTTTAAGCTCATTCCGCAAGTCGGCTACGGGCAATCGCGACGTTTGAGTAAGATCGATGTACCGGCGTAGCGAGTCAATAGTATGATCCTTACGGGCAATGGTTTGTTGACTGTATTGAATAACCTGATCGGCCAAGGTTGCTTTTAATTCGTTAACGTCGATATCTGTGTCTTTGAAGTTTCCCTGTTTAACAACCAGATTGGTACCCTCAAGGCCATAGGCGGTCAATTTGGTACGTAGCAGATTAATCGAATCCTTCGGCAAGGGTTCACCTATCAGCGATAGGTCCAACGTACTCTGATACCGATTGAACCGGGCTGTATAATTAATCACCTGTCGATACTGGAAATTACATTCAGTCGTGATAAAACGTTTGGCCGACTGTTCGAAAATCGTTTTGCGGACAATTTGATACCCCAAATAGCTACTCGGTACAACCACAATCAGTACCGCCAGCCAGATGGTGTTCCGTACCCGCCGTTCCACCTCGAGTGAGGGATATTCTTTCTGATGAAAATTTAAAAAGCGAACGATCAGTACAGTGGCCAGACTGATACAGATGCTATTGATCAGAAACAGATAAAAGGCTCCGGCAAAATAATACAGGTTACCGCTCGATAGACCGTATCCGGCGCTACAGAGCGGCGGCATAAGCGCCGTGGCAATGGCAACTCCTGGAATAACGTTGGTCACTTTGTCCCGACGGGAGCCCGCAACAATACCGGCCAAACCACCAAAAAAAGCGATAAACGCGTCCCAAACGGTGGGCGATGCGGGCCAGTATCTCAGATTGTGCCAAGTGTAGGGGACTAATGAAAAAGTAGAGCGTTGACGTAAGTAAGCTGATGAATACCGCAATACTTAAGTTCTTCAACGATCGCTGAATCATAGTCAAGTCGTTGATTCCAATGCCCAGACCTATACCCATGATGGGGCCCATTAATGGCGAAATGAGCATGGCTCCGATAACAACCGCCGTTGAATTAACATTGAGCCCGATGGAAGCAATAAAAATGGCAAAGATGAGTGTCCATAAATTAATACCCCGGAAGTCGATCCCCCGGCTAATGGCCTGAATAATACCGGCTTCGTCGGCTTTATCTTCTTCTAAACTGAAGCGCTCACGAATCATCTGGCTAAAACGAGCAAGCGTATCCAGGCGATTCGGTTGTGGAATTTTAGGATCGTTAGCGGTCATACTCAAAGCCGGTTAAAAGATTGTACGTATAAATGAGGCTGATTAAAACGAGCAAT
The DNA here is from genome assembly GCF_012849055.1 of Spirosoma rhododendri. NCBI lineage: Bacteria > Pseudomonadati > Bacteroidota > Cytophagia > Cytophagales > Cytophagaceae > Spirosoma > Spirosoma rhododendri. The sequence goes on from NZ_CP051678.1 coordinate 136,152, forward strand.
TTAAACGGGAAATTAATGTACTCTTGTGCACTTCTTCTTTCCTGGTATGAATGTATTTACGCTGATTACCCTACTCATCGTCGTCACAGCTGTCTTGGCTTATCTCAACACGCGCTGGCTAAAGCTGCCCGATGCGATTGGGATCATGGTACTCTCGTTATTGTTCTCGGTGCTGCTCATCAGCCTCAATGCGCTACTGCCCACTACCTTGTCCTTAGTGCGACAGACGATGACCACGATTGACTTTGGGAAGGTGCTATTCGACATGATGCTCAGCATCTTGTTGTTTGCCGGCGCGTTTCATACCGACGCGGCTCAACTGCGTGTGGAACGCCGATCGGTGATGCTATTCGCTTTGGTGGGCGTTCTGTTGAGTACGGCCCTGATCGGGACGGGCCTTTACGGGCTCACCAGCGGGATTGGTTATTCGCTGTCCTATCCGCTTTGTCTGCTGTTTGGGGCTCTCATCTCACCCACTGATCCAATCGCCGTACTAGGTATTCTGGCCAAGTTCAAGTTACCTGAAAATGTCAAGCTCAACATTGTTGGTGAATCGTTGTTCAATGACGGAGTCGGCGTGGTGGTCTTTGCCACCCTCTACCGGCTGGTCCAAGACGGAGCGGGTAACCTGAGTCTGGGCGGAATTAGGGCTCACCTTTCTGGAAGAAGCTGGCGGTGGGGTGCTCTACGGACTAGCCTTAGGCTACGGGCTATATCGCCTGTTACGCTCCATCAACCATTATCAAACGGAAGTCCTGCTCACGATAGCGGGGGTGATGGGTGGGTATCTACTCGCGCAGAAACTCCATATTTCGGGACCGCTGGCCATGGTCGTGGCGGGTCTGTTTGTGGGTGATCACGCCCGGGAACATGCCATGAGTCGCCAGACGGAAGACTACATCGACAAATTCTGGGAATTGCTCGATAGCATGTTAAATGCGCTCTTGTTTGTGCTGATGGGGTTGGAAGTGCTGGTGATTGATGTGGGAAGCACACCCTGGAGTCTGTACGTACTGGTCATTCTGCTGGTTGTGTTATTGATGGGTGAGTAAGTCTGTTAATATTTGTGCTTTGGTTCGTTATGGCTACTTACAAACAAGCAGATTATGAAGCCCTGCGCCATCGCTGTGTCGAACTTAAGCAAACCGGATGGAAGCAGGCCGATATCGCCCGGGCATTTGGTCTGACACCTGCCTGGGTCAGTCAGACGCTCAAAACCTTTCGTCAACAGGGGGAGACCGGCTTAATAACCGGCAAACGGACCGGGGCACCACCCCGGCTGACAATAGAGCAACTCGATGAGTTAACCGCCGAGTTGACTAAAGGCGCGGAACACCACGGCTTTTCAGGCCAAGTCTGGACTCGATTACGCATCAACCAGGTTATTAACAAACTCTTTGGTGTTAGCTATGATCCGTCTCAGATCGGACGGCTACTCAAAAAAGTGGGTTGGAGCCGACAAAAACCGGCCCGGCAAGCCCGCCAGCAAGATCCGCAGGCCGTGGCCAACTGGCAAGCCGAGCGACTACCCGCGCTCAAAAAAAGCGCAAACTGAGCGAAGAACAATCCTGTATGTGGACGAGTCAGCCTGCTATTTGTTGCCTTTTGTGGCCCACAGTTGGGCTCCCCGTGGCCAAACACCGCTGCTGTTAGAACAAGCGGGACGGGCCCACTTAAGCCTAATTGCGGCTGTCTCTCCAACGGGTCGATTGTATCTGGCGGGTCAAGATCAACCCTTTACTAGTGAGGATATAACATGGTTTCTAGGCAAACTCTGCTGGCAGTATCGCCGTCAAAACATGCTGGTGATCTGGGATGGGGCGGCTATCCATCGATCACAAACCGTTCGGAACTGGCTGCAAAGCCGACCAGGGCGGGTTCATCTGGAGCGTTTACCCGCCTACAGTCCCATGCTCAACCCAGTAGAGTTGGTCTGGAGCCAATTAAAGCGGTCGCTAAAGAATCGGGTCTTCACGAGCTTAGAATCGCTTCAGGCTGCGGTGATGGACCAAATTGATTTTTTACAGGCCGACCGAAGGCGAATTCAATGTTTCTTCCGCAAGAAAGAAGTTGCCTTCTTCACAGACTAATTCACGGAGCTATAGCACGTTATTTCGCCATTCTTATTCCCTTTGTGCTAGCTCGTCGATGGCTGGATCTCGATGATAAAGCGCCCCTAATGCTAACCTGGGGTGGCTTGCGGGGCGGATTGTCGATTGCCATGGCTTTATCCATCGACAGTAGTGTAGTCCATAAAGAATTCATTGTCACCATTACCTATGTGGTAGTACTGTTTTCAGTGATTGGCCAGGGCTTAACCTTAAATCGAGTCATTCGCCGGCTTTATCCGGAAAGCCAATAGCATTCTAGTCGCCGATTAACGGTGTGACACAGTGCTTAACCTTTAGCGACCGTTTGGGCAGCCTTGGATTAACTACGCCGGGCAATTATGTAGCCAGTAAACCGCCTGTTCTTCGTGGTTTATCTGAATGATGCGTTTCTTACAAAGGGTTCGTTTATTTAACCAAACCGATGGAAAACCCGCCCACTCAACAACCGTATGAGAACGACCCTGTCAACCGTCACCTGATTCGGCTTGAACAGATGAATCAGGAATTAATCCAGCAGATCACCAACTGCCGGCAGGAACTTGACCAGGCGCAATCGGCCCTTGGTGAAGCGCGGATCGTGTTAGCTCAGCGGTATCGACTGGAAGTGGAACAGGATCGGTTGCTGACGCAGGAACGCGGATTGAATGAATTGAAATCGAACTTCATTACGCTGGCATCCCACGAATTTCGCACGCCGATGATGACGATTCTATCGTCTGCTTCCCTCATTGGTCGCTATAGTGGTTCGGAAGAGGGCGATGAGCGGGAGCGTCATGTGCAACGGATCAAAGCGGCCGTAAACAGTTTAACAACCATGCTCAATGATTTTCTAGCAATCAGTCAGATTGATCAATACGTTCCAGACAGCAGCACCCAGTCGCTGGACGTAACCGCACTGTGCCGGGAAGTGATTATGGCGGTACAAACTACGGCCAAACCTCAACAGCGCTTTCATTATCAGCCGCAGACAGGACCACTGCAGCTACAACTGGACCGTCAGCTTCTCGAACGCATTCTGGTCAATTTATTGACCAATGCCAGTAAGTATTCCCCTGACGATACGGATATTCAGTTGACCAGCACGATCTGGAACAGGCGGGTTCTTTTTACTGTAGCCGACCAGGGAATCGGAATTCCCGATTCGGATAAAGACAGGCTGTTTACCCATTTTTTTCGTTCCCGTAATGCTAATCACATGCAGGGTGTGGGCCTAGGGCTATACCTGGCGAAACGCTATGCTGAACTGCTGGGGGGCTCCATTACTTTCACGAGTAAGCTGGAACAGGGAACTACCTTTACGGTCGAGTTGCCATTACTAACCGGACGGGCATGAAGACGATTCTGGTCATTGAAGACAAGAAGGAAGTTCGCGAAAACATCGCGGAGATGCTGAAACTGGCCCGGTATGAGGTCGTTCAGGCCAGTGACGGCCGGCAGGGCGTTGCTCTTGCCCGTTCAACCGACCCCGATCTGATTCTGTGCGATATCATGATGCCTGAACTGGATGGCTACGGTGTTCTGCATATTCTGTCTAAGGACCCTAATACGGCCCGAACACCCTTTATTTTTCTAACGGCAAAAGTTGATCAGCATCAGATCCGCAGCGGCATGAACCTGGGGGCGGACGACTACCTGACCAAACCCATCGACGATATTGACCTGCTGGCGGCCGTTGAACTTCGGCTCAAAAAAGCCGGACAAATGCAGCAACACGTCGATCAGCCTGGACTGACCGGGTTTCTGAACGCGTTGCGTCAGGTACAGGCATGCCCTTATTCGACCTTTCGCTACGCCAAAAAACAGGTACTCTACGCGGAGGGCGACACGCCGGCGAATTTGTACTATATCCGGAGCGGGCAGGTCAAGCATACCAAAACGGATGCTTCGGCCAATGTGTTTATTACGGCACTGGCTGGTAAGGGTGATTTTGTGGGTTTGCCCGACCTGTTGCAGGACACCCCCTACACGGAATCTGCCGAGGTACTGCATGACGCGGAGATCTGTTTAATCCCCCAGGCTGAACTGCTGACGTTATTAACCAGTCACGCTGATATTGGTGCTTACTTCATGCGCCTGCTGGCGAGCGAGGTAAAGCAGCGCAATGAGCGCCTGCTCAAACTAGCCTACCAGCCCGTTCGCAAACGGGTAGTGGAGGCCTTACTACTCGTTTACCGAAAATTCTATTCTCTTCCAGACGACCCGATAAACACGCCACTCGAGCAGGACATCAGTTCGACTCCATTCATGACATTGTCGCGGGAGAACTGGGCGCAACTGGTGGGTGCGTCGATGGAAACGGTTATCCGGGTACTGAGTGATTTGCGTGCCGAAGGGATGATTAAACTGTCAGGTAACCAGATTACCTTACTGGACATCGACCGGCTACTCCGGCTCAAACATTGATGGGTTGATATGCGTCAGCAGCGAGGTTGACATTGGTCAGCCGGCTAGTTGACGTGTATCGTGGCCACTGGGCTTGCAGTCATAGGATGCAGCCGGCATACAACCGAACTTTGGGCTGTATTTATCCGATGGCAACGGGTATAGGCATGGCTGTTATGGCCTGAAACGAGCTTACCGGTGTTGCAAACGGGTGTGGTCTGCCCCGCTCGGGCGGTTAGTTGGGTCGTCTGATGGTCCGAACGACTACAGCACATTTCTTGTCCGCCTGTCCGACGTTTGCCCGAAATCTGTTTAATCCGCTCAACGAATGGCTTTTATTGACAACGTGCTCCAGCAACCCACGTATGGTTGGAGCGACAAAGCTGGTAACTTAATTATTCCCACTAAAAAGCAGCTCTTCACCGAAGCGTTTTCCCGCGTTAACATCCTGAGAACCCGAAAGAACTGGATATCGGCCATTAGCTGGCTGATGGCCACCTGCATGGTTCCTTTCCTGTTAGTGTTTACGTTCAGGTATTTTTCGCTGCCCTTGCTGGGGCTGCTCGTGCTTTATAGTATGGTCATTATGAGCACCCAGGCCACCATCTGGTTTCATCGATACAGTACGCACAGAGCGTATACCTTCAGCCACCCGATCTGGCGATTCGTTACGCAGAACCTGGTTCTACGTACTTTCCCGGAAGAAATTTACGTGGTTTCGCACCATGTTCACCACGCCAAATCGGATCAGCCGGGCGACCCCTATAATGCCCAAGCGGGTTTGCTGTACTGTATGCTGTCGGACGTAAACCATCAGAGCATTACCAAAGATTTATCGGAAGCTGACTACACGAAGGCCGCCGGTTTTTTACGTCATACCGGTGTGTGGATCAACTCCTATAAAGCCTACCAGAAGTGGGGCTCCATTGCGTCTCCGGTATATACCGTCGGCTTGTGGGTACTGAACTGGTCGTTCTGGTACACGGTCTTTTTTCTGATTGGTGGTCATGGCCTGGCCTGCGCCTTATTTAGCGGGGCCTTTTTCTGGTTCGTTCTGGTGCGGGCTTTTAACTACACCGGGCACGGGAAAGGGCAGCAAAAACACGTCGACGGCGTAGACTTTGACCGGCGAAACCTGTCGCTGAATCAGATCAGGCCCGGTCTTTTTTCGGGCGAGTGGCACAACAACCATCATCTGTATCCAAGCAGTGCCCGGGCCGGCTTTCTGCGGTTTCAGCTTGATCTGGCCTGGCTCTACATTCTGGGTCTGTATAAGCTGGGCGCAGTAGCTTCCTACCGGGATAGCAAAAAAGAGTTTCTTCAGAAGTATGTGTTCACCAGGTAAATCACCCGCTTTAGCGTTATAGGCAACGGACGGGCCGATAGCCTGTTTATAGTATGTTTCCGTTGTACACTCAAACGTATTCTGACTGTCCCTTAATTGGCCTGCCTCGTGCGAGGATACCGTCGGGGCCAATGACGTAGTACCATTACCGTTCGGCAATACGTGAAGAAATCATCATAATACGTCGTTCAGTATACAATACCTGGCAACAAGACGCTGAAGCGGTTGGGCCTTTACGTCGACGACTGTCGCCGAGTATAGTTTCTGCGCCGGCTGAGTCGCTACCCTAAATCAATCAGTCATGATTCTATACACACCATTAACGACGAGAACCGATGGGTCAAACCAACGATGAATTAACCGATTCAGAGTATATCAGGAAGGTAAATGCGCGTTTTCGTCAATTATTTCCTGACACGCAGACAGCTCCTGAAGCAGATGAAGACAACCATCCGAAAAAGTATCTGTCGACCAAAGAACGGTCGTGCTGGGATCCGCTTCAGGAAACCTCACCAGAGTTAGAGACGTTTACGGAGCCCCATTCTTACCTGATAAACCCGAACGTATCCTGCCAGCAATTCAACCACTTACTGCATCAGTATAAACGGGCCGTTTTCGAAGTATATCAACGTCAGATTGCCGCTGATGATGGCGCGACTAATTCCGTGTAGTTTCGGTACTTCAGCCGCAGCTTGCCGAGCAGAATAATTGACGATTCGACGGGTAGAAAAGCCGTGTTGAGTGTCCCTATAATCTTTCGTCAACTAATGGTCGTTGTGCAGCCCAGAAACGACGTAAGTCTGTCGAATAGATACCTGATTACTATCTTTCAACGGGTATACTTCCAAGGTCGTAGAAAGATTTGTCAATACGCCCGTCCGAAACCGACCAGCTCATGGATGATTTCAACCCGCCACCGGCCACAAATCGGCGAACTATTCAGAGGACTAGAATTCTTTTGATCGACGACAATCCCGATCAGTGCGATATAATTCAGACTGTGCTGCACGATTGTATGCCAGAAGTAGATTTGTCGATCGCTTCCACCGGAGAATCAGCGTTTAACCAGCTTCGCCACTGTCTGGATGCTAAGCAGGTCTTGCCCCGGTTGATTTTGCTGGATTTGTATCTTCCGCTCGCCGAAGATGGATTCCGCATTATTGAACAAGCAAAAAGCAGCGATTCTCCTTACCGCCTGGTTCCCATCACCCTGTTGTCCCAGTCAGTCAGGCAGCCAGATGTTCAGCGAGGCTATGATCTGGGTGCCAACTCCTACATTGCCAAACCTACCAGTTATGCTCAGTGGCTACTCTACATGGAGTCGTTGCGGGACTACTGGTGGCATACGGTTACCCCGCCCCCAGGCTAAACTTCGTTACTGACAGACTTACTCCGCCTGCGCGTTCGTCAGCAGTTGGTTTAACCGGTGGGTGGCAGCATTCACATTCCGGCTTATCATGTCCCGGTATTTTGCCTGATCATCGGCTGTAATCACTTTTTGTAACAAGCTGGTTGCTGTGGTTATGATTCCCAAGTAATTGTGCATATCGTGGGCAACCTGATGTAGTTGACTCACGCGTTGATTGTTTTTCTGCTGGAGCCTGTCAAGCGCGGCTTGAAGGATTTTCACCTGTCCGTCGGCCCTCGTTTGCCGTAACTGATCGACCGGTAGCACTACACTTGCATTGACTAATTTCACCAATTGACGTAGCTGGCTATAGGCCAGTACAATAATGCCAGGACGAGTTTGGGGATACTCCTTCAGAAAATCCTGGATTTCTGTATCCAGACCGGTGTAAAAGTTGTCGAACTCCGTCAGCAGATTCTCCAGGGAATAACTGTAGTGCCAGCGGTGAATCTGGTGTTGACATAGGCTGTCCACCAGCTCATTTTCCTGGTTCTCCCCCGCAATACCTCGCGTAAAAAAAGTTAGCAAGAGCGGCAGTAAACCGGCTAGTTCCTCCCCGGACAAATGGGCACCCTCTTGAAGGGCTTCATCCGGGGCGCATGTCATCCGCCAGTAATTCAGAATGATTTCCTGATGCGCAGCTAGGTAGGCGGCTAACTGCTTGCGCTGTAGGTTGAAATCATTAGTTGAGCTAGTCATAACTGAATCAAATCAAGTGAATGGCGATGAGGGTCATGATGCAGAACGGATTTCCGGCGGAACAATAGAAACCAGCAACTGAGTCAGCGTCTCCAGCTCGACCGGTTTGACCAGGTGCCCGTCGAAACCAGCCTCCTGACTCAGCCGTTTGTCGTCGGCCTGCCCGTAGCCTGTCAGCGCGATCAGGATCAGGCTGCGGCCCCAGTCCTGTTGCCGAATCAGACGGGCCGTTTCGTAGCCATCCAGGTCGGGCATACCAATGTCGAGCAGCACAACATCCGGCTGTTCCTGCTCGACAGCTGCTATTGCCTGCTCACCGCTGTAGCGTACATCAACGGTATAGCCGCTTACTTCCAGTAGCATGGCAAACGAGTCAGCTGCGTCCTGGTTATCGTCTACGACTAGGATACGTTGTTTCGTTGTGGCCGATTCGACAGGGATTGGCTGGGCAGCCGAACCTTCGTTGATACCGGATAAGACAGGCAAATAAACCAGGAATTCGCTACCTTGCCCAAGTCCCGGGCTTCGGGCTTCCACCCACCCCCCGTGCAGCTCAACCAGTCGTTTGACCAGCGTCAGGCCCAGCCCCAGCCCACCCTGCGTACGGTCCAGTGAATTAGTAACCTGTGCAAACAACTCGAAAATACGCTCCAACTGATCATCCGCCAGCCCGATACCGTTGTCGCTAACCCGCAGACGGGCCATTACGTCTGCCCCCTGATTTACCTGGTCTAACCTAACCCAAACGTGCCCCCCTTCGGAAGAATAGCGGGCTCCGTTGGTCAGCAGGTTGGTTATAACCTGCGTCAGCCGAGTACCATCACCCAGCAAATAGATGGGTTCATCCGGCCCGGAAACCGACAAATCGATCTGGCGCTGTGCATAAAGGGGAAGCAGGACCGCTGAGACCTCCTGCATCAGTGTGTTCAGGTCGAGTGGCTCTAGCCGTAACGTAATCTTTCCCCGGTTAATCCGGCTCACATCCAGTAAGTCATCGACCAGGCGAACCAAGTGATCGACCTGGCGATTCATCATGGTAATGGCCGCGCTCATCGTTTCGTTCTGACCGGCACTTAGGCCCAGCGTCTGCAGGGTATTGCGGACGGGAGCCAGCGGGTTGCGCAGTTCGTGGGCGAGCATGGCCAGAAACTCATCTTTCCGCTGGTCCGATTCCCGCAGGGCTTCTTCCGCCCGTTTGCGCTTATCAATATCGAACATTACGCCACTCATGTGGGCTGCGCTACCGCCCGTATGCTCCACTACACGCCCGTAACCGCTCATCCACCGCTGCGAGCCGTCGTCCAGCACAGCGCAGAACTCCGCATCAAACACACCCCGACTGGCAATGGCCTCCTGCAACTGGCGGCTAATCCGTTCCCGGTCATCAGGGTGCACGTGGGTAAAGTAGACGCTTGGGCTGATAGGATTAGGCTGGGGCTCCATGCCAAACAGCCGGAAGTGCTGCTCGTTCCAGACGACTTCATTGGTGATCAGATTCCAGTCCCAGGTGCCCATCCGGGCAGCTTCGATGGTGAGCCGGAAGCGTTTCTCCGACTCGCGCAGGGCTGCTTCGGCGGCCTTGCGCTCGGTGATGTTGCGGGCTACACTCGACACGCCCATGACCTGTCCCTGAAGATCTTTCACCGGTGAGAGTACAACTTCCAGCGTCAAAGCCTGACCATCCTTAGCGATTCGAACGGTTTCGTAGGTTTCAACCCGCTGCGACTGTTTGATTTTTTCAGCCAGATTCAAGACCTCACTCAGGCCCTGGGGTAGCGTCAGCATGCCGAGCGACTGCCCAATGGCTTCGGCGGCAGAGTAGCCATACAGGATTTCGGAAGCTTTGTTCCAACTGGTGATCGTCCCCTCGAAATTGACAGTGATGACCGAGTCCTGCGATGATTCGACAATAGAAGCCAGAAAATAGTTGGCTTCTTCAACCACCTTGCGCTGGGTGATGTCGACGAAGGTCAGCACAATGCCGTTGATACGGTCGTCGGTTGTTCGGTAGGGAAGCACACGCATCATGTACACGCGCTCATCGGTCGTTTGCACCTCCCGCTCCAGGGGCTGGAGTGTTGCCAGTACCCGTTCCATATCTCCCTGCAAATAGGGATAAACTAATCGGTTGGTAATGTCGGTCAGCGACCGGCCGAAATCCGTCGAAATCAGGTTGAAAATAGTCCGCGTGGCCGGCGTAAACAGGTTAACCCGTAAACGGCGATCCAGAAACAGGGTAGCCATGTCGGTCGAGTTAATCAGGTTCTGCAGGTTGTCGCCCACCAGTGAAAGCTCTTCCACTTTTATTTTCAGTTCCTGATTGACCGTCGACAGCTCCTCGTTAATCGACTGAAGCTCTTCCTTACTGGTTTCCAGCTCTTCGGCCGATGACCGTAATTCCTCGTTGATGGCCTGCAGTTCTTCGTTTGTCGCCTTGAGTTCTTCGGCCTGCAGTTCGTGGTGCTCGTTGGCCGAACGTAACTGCGTTTTAGTCCGAATCAATTCTTCCTCCAGGTGATGGGCAATGGGTTCGACCGACGTTAGCACCCGGTCTGGCTCGCCAGCCTCCTCGGTAGTAGGCTCAAAGAGGACCACCATAAATCCCCGGGCTGGATTGCTCCGGGCTGGATTGCCCCGGGCTGGATTACCCTCGCCAATGACCGGGCGTATGTGGAGCGTCAGCGTCTGAATTTGATTCTCTAGGCGAAGTTTGAGCTGACGCACGGCTACATCCGATTGCTGCTGGCTGGCCTGGTAGAAAGCCGTGCGCAGTTCCAGCCGCAATTCGGGTCGGATGAGTTTAAGCAGGTTTTTGGAAGGCTCCCCATCGCTAATCTGCAGGTAAAGCCCCGCCCGTCCGGATACGTTCAGGATATCATATTCGGCGTTCACAAGGATCGATGGGGGCGCGTACTGATTCAGTAACTGCTGGTGCAACTCACTGTAATTCAGCCGTACGTCTGGATATTCGTCTTCCCGGGGTGCCGGTTCAGGTAAGGATTTCCGTTGGGAGGTCAGCAACGAACCCGTTTCGGTTACGGGAAGTAAAGGCGTCGTTAAGGAGCGACTTTGAAACAGGTGCTGTTCCCGATTCACCGGCGCAAACAGATCGCTGGTTCCATCGGTGGTTTCGGCCAGCCCCAGCAACAGGTAGCCGCCGGGACGTAAGGCAAAGTGAATTGTTTTCAGCACCCGTTGCTGGGCCGTCTGATTCAGGTAGATGAGCAAGTTGCGGCAGCTCACCAGGTCCAGCCGGGAAAAAGGTGGGTCTTTGAGTACGTTGTGATAAGCAAACAGGATCATCTCCCGAATCTCCCGACAAATGCGGTACTGCTCACCTTCCTGGGTGAAAAAGCGACGCAGCCGCTCGGGCGATACGTCGGCGGCATCATTAATGGTGTAAAGCCCTTCGCGCGCGACAGCAATGGCCGTCTGATCGATGTCGGTAGCGAAAATCTGCACATGCGGAGCATCAAGAATATCCAGGGTATGCTCAGCGAATAACATGGCCAGTGAGTAGGCCTCTTCGCCTGTTGCACAACCGGCCACCCATATACGCAGGGTGTTATTTCCCTCTTTTGCTTGGGTTAGCAGCGGGATCACCTGCTGCTCCAGGGTAGTAAAGACGGACTTGTCGCGAAAAAAATTAGTAACTGAAATCAACAGATCGTTGAGCAGCGACTGCGTTTCCTCGGGATGCTCCCGCAAAAAGACGACGTACTCCGGCAGGCCCGGCAGGTTGCGGACATTGATTCGACGCTCCAGCCGGCGCAGCAGCGTGGGGCGCTTATAATTGGAAAAGTCGTGGCCTGTGCGCTGGCGTAGTTGCGTAAGTACGTCGCGCAGGGCCTGCTGCTGATTTTCTGCATCCAGCTGGGGTTCCAGGCCAATGGTATCCCGATTTTGCGCGTAGGTCAGCAGCCGGGCCGGAATCTGGGCCACGGGCAGAATGTCGTCCACCAGCCCGGTAGCAATGGCATGGCGGGGCATTTCGTTGAAGGCAGCCTCGCGGGGGCTCTGCACAAAAGCCGCCCCACCTTCTTCCTTGATTCGCTTGAGGCCCATGGAGCCATTGGCACCCGTGCCCGACAGGATAACCGCTACAGCTTGGAAGCCGTGAGACTTGGCCAGGGTGCGAAAAAAAATATCCACCGGTGCCCGCCGGTCTTCAATGTGTGCATTGGGTAAGACGACGATGTCCCCATCCGCCATTTTCAAGTGTTTATCGGGGGGACTACGTAAATATGATTGGCAGCGACCGCCACTCGTTCTTCCACCCGGATAGCAGGAATGCTGGCCACACTTTGCAGAATTTGGGTAAGCTGGCTATCATAATCGGGGGAGAGGTGTAAAATAACGACGTAGGCCAGGTTGGAGTCGGCGGTAACCTGCTCAAAAAACTGGGTCAGTGCTTCCACACCACCCGCTGAGCAGCCGATGCCGACAATCAGGGGCTGAACCGGAAGGGTCTTTTTGGTTTTTTTTGAGGCTGTTATTTTCTTGCTCACCGGATTACATTGGTCGGGTTATGAGTGGTGTGTTGGCAGGATGCAGTTCCTGAAACCGGTCGTCGCTGGTTGTGCCGGTTGCCTGATGGGCGAGACTGTCAAGACTCAATGGCTCGTGCGAACGGATGGCCTGACGGATGATTTCTCCCCGCCGGAGAGCCTCCTGAGCTTTCTGGAAATAAGTACCGGCCTGCTTCGGTTGATTAGCGTCGGCCAGTTTGTCGCCCAACCGGTTAAGTAGAATCACGCTTTCGTCTACCCCGCGGACCGCTCCGTAAAGGTTGTCCTCGATTTGCTCCGTTATGGCTGCCAGCAGCGTGTCGACCGAGTAGGCATGGCCGGTATGGCAGCGAAAGCGGGCCAGGGGGCCTTCCTTAATTTGCGTCAGTACACCGTGACACTCCGGGCACGCGTAGCGGGTGGGTTGACCGTACTCGGACAGGTTCAACCCTAAAGCCGTCTCGTCGGCTGCGATGCGAATTTCTGTTTTTATTTTCTGATTCTCTTCCATAGAAACCTGTGGCGTTTCTGAAACATCTTCGCCGACTAACTGGACCAGTTGCGTCGCTAACTGGGCTACGGGAAGCACATAATCGATGGCTACCTGACGAATGGCATTCTCAGGCATGGCCGCTACCAGGGCCTCCTGGGGGTCCTGCACCAGGGCCAGACCTCCCCGGTGTTTAATGGCCCAAAGACCCGCTGTTCCGTCGTCGAGTGCCCCGGATAAAAGTACCCCAATCACTCGGTTTCCGTAGGCGTAGGCGGCTGAACGAAACAGCGGATCGATGGCGGGCCGAAATCGGTTTTCCTTGGGGCCATGAGTGATGCGGATGTGGCCGTTTTCAACCAACATATGGTGATCGGGCGGGGCTACATAAATGCGATTAGTCTGGACAGGCTCGTTGTCGTAGGCGTGAGCGGCTGGAATGGCCGTAAATCGACTCAATAGCTGGGGGAGTATCCCGTGCACGGTGGGAGCCATGTGCCAGACGATAAAAATGGCTGCGTCCAGATCGGTGGGTAAGCAGGCAATAAAATGCTGAAAAGCTTCAATACCACCAGCCGATGCACCCATAACAATAATATTCCGTTTTTCCATACGATGAGTACATGTTAGTAACTCGGCTACCGTAACCGATTACAATTCATCCTTCATTCACTTACCCAATCCGAAGTAACCTTCTCGTGAAGATACTGAAACCGTATTGGAAAGAATGCCTTCGAAAGAGCCAGAGAGTGGGTTCGTAAAAGTCAACCATTCGTTCGGTCTATTTGCAGACCAGCTAATTCATCAAAACTTTATTCATCAGGAAACGGCTGCAACTTCGGTTATCTATCAGGTATACGGCTACAGAGCATCAGGTCGGGTGCTGACGGGCATCATAGTTTTTCACTAACGGGTACCTCTACTTTTGCGCTTCACGGCTATCCGTACGCTTCACGGCTATCCGGCTAGTCAACAAAATCTTGCATCAATTCAGAAATCGCCTGATTTGTCTACTCCCATTCCAAAAAGGTGTTTGACGGCTAAACGACCCGCCTGAATCCGCAATCAATACACAACAATTACGTATGGCAACGCTACCACTGGACCATCTGCGGTCTATTTTTAACCCGTCAGCGGTTAATGAACTGGCCCGCAGTCTGAATGAAAATAAGGCAACGACCCAAAAAGCAATTGATGGACTACTGCCCACTGTTACGGCGGGGGTTATGAACCGGGTAACAGACAGAGAGGGGTCTAACGTACTGTATCAGCTGTTAAAGAATACGCCTTTTGCCACCGAACCAACCATTAGCGAACTGGTGGATACCAGCAGCGAACGGCAGAAAGCCGCCGAGTCGGGCAACGATCTGCTCAGGAAATTATACGACCAGCGGGTTCACCAGGTCGCGCAGGAAACAAGTCGGTATAGTGGCGTGAGTCTGGGGTCGGCTACTACCCTGACGGGGCTGGTTGCTTCGGTGATGATGGGCTTTTTGCACCGACAGGTCGTGAGCAACGATATGACCGAAGCACAACTGGTCGCCATGCTCAACAGTGGAGTCGATGCTACCCGGTCGGTCACACCGGTTGTGTTTGGCCTTCCACTGGCCTGGTTCATTGGTACGGCTTATACGGCCCCCACACCAGCGGTTCCCGTTCGGGAGAACCTAACACTGGGAAGTGGACTATTGTGGTGGCAATGGTTGCTGATCGCTTTGGGCCTGATTCTGCTAATTCTGTTATTGCTACGAGCCTGCAACCCTTATAGAACTACTACTGCTGAAGAGACAAACCAGCCAGCAGTGACTGCATCGACCGATTCGCTGACCAGCAATCTGGACGGTAACGGGGCGGATTCGGGCCTGGCTGCCGTACCCGACGTAAAAGTGGGCGTTGATCTGCCGGGTGGGCGAAAAGTAAACGTGGCCGAACGCTCCTTCAATTACGCTCTGATTCAGTATCTGGCCGCCAAAGACGGCCAATACCCCGGGTGTTTGCGTTCGATAACCTAACCTTTGAACCCGGTTCGGCCCGCATCACGGCGGATTCCCGACCCAACGTAAACGATCTGATCCAGATCATGCAGGCGTACCCTTCGCTCCATATCCGCGTGGAAGGCAATACGGATAACACCGGCACCAACGCTCAGAATGACGCCCTGTCCGGCGAACGGGCTGAAGCGGTCAAAGAGGCCCTGGTTGCCGGTGGTATCGAGCCGAATCGTGTGGCTACACGGGAACGGGGTGATACCATGCCGGTAGCAACCAACCAAACGGCGACCGGTCGCGAACAAAACCGCCGGATCGACGTAGTCGTTCTGGGCGTGACTGCCCCCCCGCCGGGCCGAACGTGCGTGTAGCGGTCGATGCCCCCGGTGGACGTAAACTCCTGCTGACCGACAAAGCCTTTACCTATCAGCTAGCCCGCTACCTGGCTACAAAAGGCAGCCGACCCAACAAATCGTTTCTCTTCGATGAACTCCGATTTGCCACGAACACCGCGCGAATTACCCCCGATGCCCAGGCTGAGGTAACTGATTTAGCTCAGATCATGAAAACGTACCCGGCCCTGCATATCCGTGTTGTGGGTTATACGGACAGCGTCGGGCCTGAGTCCGTCAACAAACCGCTTTCAGCGGCCCGCGCCAGTTTCGTCAAACAGGCACTGGTTGAAGCAGGCATTGGTGCCAACCGAATTACGACCAGCAATGAGGGGCAGGATGAACCTATTGCGACCAATCAGACGGCCAAAGGACGACGGCGAAACCGGCGCGTCGAGATCGTTGTGACGCAGTTGTAATAAACGTTCTTCTACTTCTGTATCAGAAGCAGGAGAACGGTACAGACAAGACGAAGCTGCCCGGCAGCGTAGGCCGTTGCTGCCGGAAACAACCCTGCTAGGGCACCACTATCGGTTAGGTATTGAGCAGGTGATTAAATGACATCCATCATAGCCCATAGTGACAACCCTCATAGACTTACTTACCTGCAGGAACTAGCTTTGCTACTTCCTGTTCCCGTTCGGATGACGGATAGCCGGGGGACTGTGTTGGCTGTTCATTGCCTCATCTTATTTACAGATACGATCCTGCCGGCACCCGTTACTGCTGATTTGACTAATAGGTGTCAATGCATCCAATGCCGTGAAGTGGCCAATGACAGCGTGGCTTCGTTTTGCTGTCTTACTCAACTGAATAATCAATACGTTATGGAAAGAACAGTAGTATACCCCGATAGCCCGACCCGAACGGGCTTTATGAAACGGATTTCCTGGAGTGCCGTTTTCGCCGGTGTGCTGGTAGCCATTGTAACCCAAATTCTCCTGACCCTGCTGGGTTTGGGCATCGGTCTGGGCACGATTGACCCCGTTGAAGAGCGCAACCCGATGGCCGGTCTGGGCATCGGCAGTGCCATCTGGTACATCATCAGCAGCTTGCTATCGCTGTTTATCGGCGGCTGGGTGGCCGGTCGGCTGGCCAGTACGCCCCGCTCATTCGACGGCATGATTCACGGCGTACTGACCTGGTGCCTGGTTACGCTGCTGACCATCTATTTCCTGACTACTACGCTGGGCAGCATCATCGGTGGCGTAGGTCGGCTGGTGGGCGGCATCGTTAAAACCGCAGGTACGGGCATTGCCGCTGTCGCACCCGGCATCGGCGACGCCGTTCAGGATCAGCTTCAGGCAAACGGGGTCGATCTGGACAACATGAACCTGACAGATCTGAAAAACGAAGTCAACGCTGCACTTCGGCAGACGGGCGATCCGGCCCTGAACCCCAACACGCTGGAGCGCAAAGCCAATCAGGCGGCTGATCAGGCCGGCAATGCCGCCGACCGGGCCGCAGCTAACCCGCAAGCGGCCGACGACGTGGCCGGTAACCTGTTCAGCCGGCTCTTCAAGCAAGGACAGGCTACGGTCAATCAGGTTGACCGGGAGGACGCCATAAATGTGGTCATGAAGCGGACTGGTAAAAGCCGGGCCGAATCAGAACAAATTGTCGACAACTGGATCAGTACGTATCAGAAGACGGCCGCGCAGCTTAAGAAAACCACCGCAGAAGCGGGCAACAGGGCCCGTCACATCGCCGACGATGCGGCTTCGGCCGCGTCGAAAGCTGCCATCTACGGCTTTTTCGGGCTATTGATTGGCGTAGTCGCGTCGGGCTTTGGTGCCAAACTGGGCACCGATTCCAAAGACGACTACACTGCGTACGACCGTCCGATTCAGGAAACGGTACGATAGAGAAAGAAAGCCTGTTGAGAGCGTGTTTGGCCCAGCTTCCTGGAAACAACAGGAACCGGAAACAAAAACCGGAAACAGGATGAGCACCTACCCAGCCTAATTTCTCTTCTCAATAGCTGTCAGCCAGGTATGTATCTCACCGGGAGACCGATTGTCATTCTGTCCCGATCATACCCAAATTTTAGGCTATCGACTCCACGCAGTTTGTTGCCGCTTCCGCTATGATTCCCCAGAAACCAACCGATGAACAGGGTAACGAAGCGCTGCCCCCCGCTGACCCGACGATTCCATTCCAGAACAGCGAGGCCGTGTTTTTGACCATTCCACTGATTAGCGAACAGCTTCAGGTCAACAAACAGGTTGTTGAAACGGGCCGGGTGACGCTTACCAAAACGGTTCAATCGCACGAGCAGACCGTCCAGATTCCCCTGCTTCGGGAAGAGGTAGTGGTCGAGCGGGTAGCCGTCGATCAACTTGTCGATGAGGCACCCGCCGTGCGGCAGGAAGGCGACACGACGATTTATCCGGTACTCAGCGAGGAGATTATCGTGCTGAAACGACTGCGGCTGGTAGAAGAAATCCGGGTTACCCGGCGGCAGTCTGAAACGACCGATACGCAGACGGTTTCGCTCCGGCAGGAAGCGATAACTATTGTGCGCACGGCCTTACCCCCAACTGAACGCTCCGAGTAGGCCGCTGATGCGGTCAACGCGTCGGCTTACTCGTCGTTATAGATTACCCCAACTCATTTCTTACCAGTAAAAACAACTTTACGTATGGCACTTACAGTCATTGGCGTTTTCGATAACGCATCCGAAGCCCGGCAAGCCGTTGAAAACCTGGTTAATGCGGGCTTTACCCGTCAGAATATCGATCTGTCACTCCGCTCAGATACATCGGCCACTTACGGCGATACCACATCGACCCAATACGCAACCCGCACCGACGCCGATAATGATTCAGGCAGCGGTATCGGTAATTTTTTCAGTTCGCTCTTTGGCAGCGACGACGATGACGCGAACCGGTACGCCCGGGCCACCGAAAGCGGTTCGCTGGTGACGGTTCACGCCCAGACGGAAGACGAAGCCGAAAAAGCGGCTGATGTGCTGGATGAGGCCGGTGCCATCAACGTCAACGAACGGACGCCGGTAGCGGATAGCCTGACCCGCGAACCCAGTGCATCGATGGGGGCCGCTTTTCTGGATACGGATCAGCCGGCAGGCGATCAGACCATCAAAGTAATTGAGGAAAATCTGGAGGTCGGCAAACGCACCGTCGAAACGGGTGGTGTGCGGCTTCGCAGCCGGATCGTGGCCAAGCCCGTCGAAGAAAGTATTCGCCTGCGCGAAGAACGGGTTACCGTGCAGCGTAACGCGGTGAACCGCCCGGCTACGGCTACCGACCTGGATGCCTTCAAAGAAGGACAGATCGAGCTGACCGAGCATCAGGAGGTACCCGTAGTATCGAAAACGGCAACGGTAGTCGAAGAAATCTCGGTGGGTAAGAACGTAACCGAGCGCGATGAAGTAGTCCGGGACACGGTTCGCAAAACCGAAGTAGACATTGATGATACGACCGATACGACCAAGCCCCGGCTCGACGGCGACGACGTGACGTATTCAACGAAGTAGTCGACGCGACTGACAACTCCTGAAATGGCCGGAAAAGGCTGTTTCAGGAGTTGGCTTGTCTGGTCAAATCAGAATGCATTATAAGATTGATAAATAGTCTGTTTGCTACGTTGCCAATGCTCTGGTAAAGAGAGCGTACCCGGTAAAAACCCAGACGAAGCAACTCAGCGATGATACCTTCTCCTACGTATGCAAGAAGCCTTATTTGGTGCGCCGGTTATTCCACTGGAGCAACTCTGGACCGTCGAGAAAGCCGCGCCGAATCTGATTATCTGGGCTGCGCCGATCATGTTTTTACTAACGGGCGTCGAAATGTTGATTACCTATCTTCAGGAGAAACCGTACTACAATCGGCAGGAAACAATCGGGTCTACGCTGGTAGGAATCGGCTCCGTCGTCATTGGCACCGGCCTGAAGTTCGGCCTGCTGTATGGTGTTGTCTGGGTCTATAACCTGCTTCCCTGGCGCATAGCGCTTGCCTGGTGGACGTTCATCCCCTGCTACGTTATTTTTGACTTTTTCAGCTACTGGGCCCACCGTATCTCCCACGAACGCCGGTTCTGGTGGACGACCCACGTGGTGCATCATTCAAGCGAACATTATAACCTGACGGTGTCTTTCCGGCTAAGCTGGATACAGAACCTGAAGGTCATTTTCTTTCTGCCCGTAGCGCTGATTGGATTTCATCCTGTTGTTTTCTTTACCGTCAGTCAGGTCGCGGTTCTGTTTCAGTTCTGGGTGCATACCGAATACATCCGTCGATTGCCCCGATGGGTCGAGTTTATCTTCGCTACGCCGTCGAATCACCGGGTTCACCACGGATCACAGGAAAAATACATCGACAAAAACTACGGGGCGACATTTATTTTCTGGGACCGCCTGCTGGGTACGTATGAGCCGGAAGAAGAAGCGCCCATCTACGGCATCACCACGAACATCGGCAACAAAGCCAACCCGATTCACATCAACTTTCACGAGTTCATTGACATGGTGAATGACGTAAAAAAAGCCCATGGACTACGGCAGAAGCTGTTTTATTTCTACGGCAGTCCCATTGCCGTAGCGCTAAAAAAGCAGCAGTTGGCCCAGCAAACCGATGATTCGATGGACAACTGCCTTGAACAGCCGATGGAAACTATAGACCAGTCCTAATCTAGTTTTACCAATTAAAATACTATGGACAGCGAAGACCGAGAAGACATCATCCGGGCCAAACAGGCCATTTCGCCCAACGGGCTGGAAAACCAGTCGGCCGAAGGGCACAGTGACGTGGGTAGCGAACAACCTATCAGCGATTTACCCGACGAGAAACTACCTAATGACGATTTGAGAACTAGATACACGGACGGCCCCGACGAGCCGGGTGAAAACGTGCGGGTAATGAACCCCAATCGTAACCCGAATGACAAGCCAACCATCGATAAACCAGCCTATGATTAGGTCGGTGGACCGCAAAAACAAACTCAAGTTTAAACTCAACGTATATGAAAACTGTAATTATTGCCGCCAGTTTTGTACTGATGGCCAGCATCACCCAGGCCCGGGACGTACCAGTTGAGGCCGACAAAAAGCTGTATACCGATTTCAGTAAGACAAAACATACACTTGGGCATCGCAGGTAGCTAATAAGCTTGATCCGTGCTTTTGTTTCCTGAACGCCCTGAAACCGAAACAGTGCATTCACAACGCAGTTAGTTTAGAGATGGCCGGGCACGGCTATAAATAAACCCGGCAGTCGCCCGGTTTGCTGATCAACTCCCAGATCTTTGAGAAGCCGACTGTTATTAAAGGTTATACCGAATACGGGTTCACGTACTTTGCACGATTGAAGTGCGTGAACCCGAAGACGCCACGATGTATGAAGTAGATGCTGGGTCGGTTTTCATGTCAATATGATTGACATGAAAACCGGACAGTTCGTCTGGCGTGGCTTTGCGTCAGGCATGACCAATAGCAACGGCTTCGACCGCGGCCATGATGAAATCAACTACGCGGTTAACCTGCTTTTTGAAAAATATGGATACAGGGCGGATAAATAGTAACCGATAGCAAGCGCATAAACCAATGGTTTCTCAGTTAGGTGAATCGTTGGTTTATGCGCGACTTGTCCTGTTGACATTCGGGTTGATTGGGCACTAGCTCAACAACCGGTACATCAACGAAAATAACGAATAGTTAACCGCACGTTCATTCTAACCCTTTTTTCCAATGGCTACCGACCAGCGAACCCGGCACGTAACGACGAAGCCCAGCCCAACCATTCTGTACGTACTCTACGGCGTCATTGCCCTGCTGGTTTTGGGCGTGGGTTATTTACTCTACAGAAACACAGTCCTGTCGAACGAGTTCGAGCGGGAACGTAGCGAGATACGGGAAACCGTACGCAAAAATCAACTCGCCAACGACCGCCAACAGCTCCAGTTTAGCATGAAAACCTTTGTCTGGGCGGTTCGTAATGCGTTGCTGCAGAACAAAGCCGGTGAAATCAACGAGTACTTCAATACCCTGGTCAAAGACCGGGGCATCAAGGAAATGCTGCTGGTTGACCCGGCCGGACAAGTGACGATTTCGACCAACAAGAAAAATCAGGGCATTTCTTTTGCCAGCCGATTTCCCACCGATCTGCTCGGGCAGGACGATGTTTATTTTAAGGATGGTGTGCCCTATGAACTGTCGGCACCAGTTACCTCACCGAATGAGCGGCTTGGTACGCTGGTCATGTTTTATAAGCCAGCCCCTATCCTGCCGGACTCGCTCAGCAGCCAATAAGATAAACGCTTAATCCAGTTTTTCTGCTCAACATTATGCTTTCACTATGGAGTTTTTTTCAGCCGCCCCGGGTCAATGAACCGCCCTTTACGGTCAATGACGCCCTAACCTTATTCTGGCACACCGTTCGCGATTTTATGAAAGGAGTCATTGAACGACTTCCTTATCTCATCGTTGGCGCGGTCGTTTTTTTATTGTTCTGGCTGCTGGCAAAAGGCATTAAGAAAGTCATTAATAAAGTGGCCGTGCAGAGTCACTCGATCGATGATACCCTGGCCAGTCTGGTGAGCCGGATTGTCAGTACGCTGATTACTATCATTGGCTTTCTGGCAACCTGCGTGGTTATTTTTCCGTCGTTTAAACCCGGCGATATTATTGCAGGCCTGGGCGTTACGTCGGTGGCTATTGGCTTTGCCTTTAAAGATATTCTCCAGAATTTCTTTGCCGGCATCCTGATTCTGTGGCGTCGGCCGTTCAAAGTCGGCGACCAGATAAAAGTTAAAGAGTACGAAGGAACCGTCGAGGAAATCAACATGCGCTCGACGCGGCTCAACACGTATGATGGTGAGCGGGCCATTCTGCCCAATGGCGATGTGTATACCAGTTCCATTCTCGTCCGAACGGCGTACAATAAACGTCGGCTCAAGTTTGTGGTCGGTATTGGTTACCCGGATTCCATTGAGGAAGCCCGACGTGTCATTCATAGTGTACTGGACGGCATCGAGGGCGTTCTGAAAGAACCCGGTCCCTGGGTATACGTTACGGAACTGGCGGGCTCATCGGTGAACCTGACGGTTTTTTTCTGGGTCGAATCCCAGCAGGCCAACGCGCTGAAAGTAAGCGACCAGGTGGTGACGGGCATCAAACTGGCCCTCGACAAAGCCAGTATCGATATGCCTTTTCCGCATACGGTAGTTTTACTGGAAAAGCAACCCGATACGGATGGTCCGGCCATCTTATCGCGTCCTGCGGCTAAAGCGAAGACCGCTCCCACGTCAAATGGTCAGAACGCATGACCGACGCAGCAGCAACCCTACACGACTGGGTCTTCAAGGGCTGGGAAAGCATCGGGCGCGTGGTATTCGTGGGGGTACTGGCCTACATTGGTCTACTGTTTTTTCTGCGCATTTCGGGAAAACGTACCCTCTCAAAGATGAATGCCTTTGATCTGGTGATAACGGTGGCGCTGGGTTCCACCTTTTCCACCATTATCATCTCCCGCCAAACGGGCTTAGCCGATGGCCTCACCGCGCTGGCACTGCTGGTTACCCTTCAATATAGCGTTGCCTGGCTGTCCATCCGATGGCCCTGGTTCCAGCGGGTAATAAAAAGTGAACCTACCCTGCTGTTTCACCAGGGTCAGTATCTCCGGCTGGCGTTGCGCCGGGAACGGGTTGCCGAAGGCGAAGTACTCGCGGCCATACGGAGTTCGGGCGCGGCCCGGCTGGAAGACGTAACGGCGGTTGTCCTGGAAACCGATGGTTCGTTTACGGTCATTCAAGGTGTCAGTCAGGACAGCGTCACCAGCCTTCAGAACGTCCAGTGACAACGGGGCGGTTGACCTGGTGCTACTGCTACTTGGTGGTTGTCGAAGCGCTTTATGTGAAAGCCCAACTGGAAAGAAAACCTGATTTGTTATTAATCAAACCAATGCACTATAAATACGTGAACGCTATGAAACTAATTAAACCGATTGCCACCGGGCTGTGCTTCGCCCTGCTCCTCAGTGCCTGCACGCCAAAAATGTCGTTTACAAACTCATCCGTAATTCCCGCAGCCACCGGAACGATTGCTGTTAAAAAAGACAAAAACGAGAATTACACGTTAGCTGTGCAGGTGAAGAACATGGCCGAAGCCAAAAATCTGACACCGGCGAAAGATACGTATCTAGTCTGGATGAAGCAGGATGACCGTTCGGTCAAAAAACTGGGCCAGTTAAGTCCATCCGGCAAAACCCTCACGGCATCCCTAAAAGCGACAGCGGTTGCCAAGCCGCAGGTAGTGTTTATTACCGCCGAAGACAACGTCGACGTTCGCTATCCAGCGGGTCAAACCATTCTGACAACCGAAAAATAACAGGGGTACTACGTTCTTTTACCATTATGCGCGTTTGTAAGGCCCTGATGACCGTGTGGCTTTCGGGGACCGGGCCAGTTTATAGTCAGACAGATACGCTGCCCGCGCTGCGAACACTACTGAATCAGGAAAATACCGTTGATAGTGTTGTCGTGCGGCCAGACTCTACCTACTGGCGGCATAAACTGGAAGCGGGTCTAAACCTCAATCAGGGTTCATTCAGTGGCAACTGGAAAGGCGGGGGCGTCAATTCGATTGCGCTGGGGCTGCTGTTGAATGCGCGGCTGTCGTACCGGCGAAATCGCTTTAACTGGAACGTCAGCACGCAGATGCAATACGGGATTGTAAAAAACGCCCAGCAAAGGCTACGCAAAAATACGGACCGTCTGTACGTGGATGCCAAAGCCGGTTACCGCATCAGCACCCGCTGGCAATGGTTTGGGTCGGTTAATCTACTCACCCAGTTTGCTCCCGGCTACGACTACGTGACGCTACCCTCGGGTCAGGAACAGGCTAATCCTATCTCTAACCTGTTTGCGCCCGCATACCTGACCGAATCACTGGGTATATCGTACGAGCCTAACGATGTGTTTGACCTGCGCCTAGGCGTATTTACCATTCGGCAGACGTTCGTGATCGACCCGGCAGTTCGGCGCTACGTACCCCAGAATTACGGCGTACCCCTTGACCAGACGGTTCGTAATGAAGTAGCGTTTCAGGCGCTGTTCAATTACGACCAGGACATTGCCCAAAACATCAACCTGAAATTTCGGTACTTATTTTTTGTCGACTACCGCAACCTGAAAGCCACCGATCATCGACTTGATTTTACGCTGACGGGTAAGATTAACAGCCTGCTCAACGCAACGCTGAACGGAGTAGTTCTCTACGATCAGGACCAGGATTACCAGATCCAATACAGCCAGGCCCTTTCCGTCGGTTTGCTGCTGACCCTATAGTCTTTCCTTAGGGCTGATGGGTCAGCTGCACATAATACGGAAAATGATCGGAGCCGAACGCCGGTAACCGCTCGAGCGCGATCACCTTGAACTGGCTGGAGACAAACACGTAATCCAAAGGCCAGCGCATCAACAGCGACTGAGCATCGAACGTATTGTACAAACCCCGGCCACACCGAACATCCTGAAGGCCGCTGATCGCCGCAAACTGCGTCATGTTGTGTGACCAGCCTACATCATTAAAATCACCGGCCGCTACCGTCGGTAGGTCCTGACGGGCAATCAGGCGACCGGCTTTTAGCAGGGCCACTTCCTGACCGCCTACGTTGGTTGGGTACTTACTGGGGGCGGGGGCTACCGGATGCAGCGTATAGAGTTGAAACTGACTGCTATCGGGCAGCGTGATCCCCATCGTGAAGGAAGGTACCCGGTCGTGGTGTAGAAACATCCGTTGCGGCTTATGCAGGGGCAGTTTCGAGTAAAGTGCCATGCCATAAGCGTTATCGGTAGGAAATGTAAGGCGATACGGGTAGTTTTTTTTCAGCACGCTCAGTTGATGTACCCACCAGTCATCAACCTCCATTGTGAGGACAAACGTCGGGTCTTTGTCGGCTATGATGGCCAATAATTTATCGATACGTCGGTTGGTTATCAGCACGTTGGCCACCACGATGCTGAACACCGACCGACTGTCGACGGTGGTTTCCGTGGCTGACTCGACTTGTTTACCGGCCAGCGGTGTGTACGGAAACAGAATATACGCCTGTATGCCGATGGACAGAACCATACCGGACCCGAAAACCAGGACAGCCACCGATTTTTTCCTAGAAAACAGCAGAAAAAGAAGCAAGCACAGGCTCAAAGCAACCAGCATAGCCAGCCTGGGAAAATTAAGAATCTGTAAAAACCAGCGGGAACTATTGTAAACCAACGACAACAGGGTGGCGGTGATCAAAAGCGTACCACACAGGAGTAAACAGTAGAGAAGAAGTTTCCGAAGGATCATCATAATTAAGCGGTGAATGCACTACAAAGATGCCGGAAACAACCTGCCAACGGGCAATTTCTCACTCAATGAAGCCGCCTAATGAATGGCTTCGCTAGCGGAACTAACGCAGGTCGCTACGTAGAGCAGTATCATCAGGCAGGCGGCCAAGGCAACCATCGATTTGTTGGGCGAGCTGAGCAGTACATTACAAGCCACGGCGTTGAGTGGCGGGGCGCCCACTACCTCACCGTAAATTTTACGAAATAAAAACAGCGTGCCGCCCACCGCCATCAGGGGGAGCCAGGCGTACTGGCCGGCGTAGAGAATACTGAGGGCGGATACGTAGAGATACGACGAACTGATGTCGTTGCCGCAGATAGCCGATGCTGTCAGTTCACCCAGTTTGGGAGGCAATTTCATAAGGAAATGGCTTGAAAGTCAGTTCGTTGTCAAAGGTTTCGACTGGGTTACATGGCTGATGCTTTTGTACCCCACAGGCAGCTTGGTTCAGGCCGTTGGTGGCTAGCCTATACTCCCTCGCTGCTCGGCGTTGCGTAATTCGCGTTCAAGAAAATAGTTGAGGGCGGTTCGTAGTACGGCAACGGCAGCCAGCAGGCCGATGTCGTTCCAGGTGGGCGCAACAGCTGTTTTCAGAATATCGGCACCCAGTTCCAGTTCGAGCGCTAAGGCCAACGAGCGGCCTAACGACAACCGGATTTCTTCTTTAGGTACCATCAGGCTCCGGTCGGTCAGGATGGCCAGCAGAAACAGCCCCAGAGCCCGTACCGAAGCAATGGCAATCACTGTGGCCGCACCCGCCTCAATCCAGCGGGCCAAAAACAGGGTAGCCGCTTTGACAAATTCTTCCATGGCGCAAGTGGCGGGTTATGACCAGCTTGAAGCTAGTTCGCGCTGCAACGCATGCACCGCTTTTTTCTGGTCGGACGTGGTCAGCGTCTGATCGGCGTACTCTATCAGGAGCCGGGCCTGTTCCGCTAGTACGGACTTTCGTTCGGGCGAACAGGTGGCGTCGGCCACGGCGGCCAGTGCCCGCAGCAGTCGGCGGAACACCGCGTGGTTTCCTTTGGCGTTGATGCGTGGCAGCTCAAAGGCCAGTCGGACATACGTCTCGAAATCACCCGTACGGGCCAGCACGCGCAGGTGCTGGCCATCCGACCGCAGCCGGGCCGGAAATTCGCGTTCTGCCAGTCGCCCGCCAATAGACCCCAGGTAATCGACGGCCATGATAGCCGTCGTGGTATCGTTGATACCGGGTGAAAGGGCTTTGAGCGTAATGTCTACTAGTTGCTGTATTCCAAAAGATACGTCTTGCTCCACGTTCCGATGACGCCCGATGCTGACAAAATCGAGCAGGTCGTCTGGCCAGTCGGCCTCATCGGGGTCTGGGCGTTCCATGCCGCTACGCACGCTGAACAGGCAGGTACCTTTGTTGATAAAGGAGCCCATGTCGCGTTCAATCCGCAGCACCACCTTGTGGCGGGTCGCCCAGTGGAGCAGCCCGTCCGTTTCGATGCGTTGCAGGTAGCCCGTCTGGGCTGAGCGCACCGGCCACCAATGGTCCTCTTCATCGCTGTAACGAAGAGCGGCTTTTGCTTTAGCCGGATCGTCGATGGGTTCGCCAAAGCGGTCAGGGAACAAGTCGTCGATGGCCTTGCCCGTTTCGTGAAAGATATGCTGAACGATCGTGCCGGTCTGGAGCGATTCAGCAATGTGGTGGATAAAGAAAATCAGCGCGGCCACGCCCCCAAGGGCTAGCAGTAACCCCATCAATACCGCTGTGGCCGGTACGAACTTCTGCTCATCGGTGCCGCGAATTGTTCCCAGCACGATCAGGCAATACGCAAAGACGGCCACGAAGTATCCCATGACGACCTGGTTGACCCGGTCGCGCATGAAGTTCCGCAGCACCCGGGGCGAATACTGACTGCTGACCTGCGAGATGGTTGAGAGCGTCAGCGAAAAAGCTAAGGCTGCCACCGTCAGCATGGAACCGGCAATGGCCGTAAGCATACCCCGGGAGCCTTCGGCACCGACGCCAAACAGCAGCGGGAACTGTTTGGCCCCATTGAAAGCCGTGTGACTGTCAAACTCAATCAAACTGTAAGCGAGTCCAAAGGCACTGAGTACCAGCAAACCCGGCACGAACCAAAGTGATTCGCGCAGCAATTGCCAAGCTTGGCGTAGATGGGTAGTCATATAGAGCAGACGTAGGGTTAGTAAACCAACCCTATCGGTTCTGAATAGTTAGACAAAGAGCCTATAACCGCCTTCATTAATGCTGCCTACTCTCCGCCAAAGTTGATCCAGTTTAGCGGCACACTGAATTTATCAGATTTTTGTAACAATGATTCTCGAAGTATTCGGGACTTTGATAGCCCAGCGACGACCGGGCTGTTGGCGCATTGCTTTCTTGTCCGGTTATAATAAACTTCAATGTACTTAGCCCCCTATTAACTAGACAGATTGGGTGCTAAGATAGTCAGCGGTCTTAAATCGGTACAAAACGGCAGGGTGAACAGGTCCAGATCAAGCCCCGTGGTCTGGTAGCGAAACCAGAATGTCTTTTCTTCGATCTGGTTAGGGGCTGGGTTGTAATGCAGAAAGAACAGCTGAGTTGAATCAGCCTAGTCCAGCGTACGAGAATTGGTATCAGAAGCTGGTAGACTTTGCCCCACAAATTCAGCGTAAAGTGTATCGTGTTTCTGGTAGAGAGCGGCTTGGGCTGGTCGAGGTAGAGTTTTGGTAGTGACTCCATTTTGCGTCTATACGCGTAGAGTTGCTGCTGGCGGGGAATGCAGAAGACTTGGCTAAGTTGGGTAGTGTCGTCGCGCTGGCTCAGCCGGTCAGTAGCCCTACTAATGACAAGAAATAAAGCGGTTTTTTTATCGGTCAGCAAGTTGATATAGGGTTTAGCCGTTGGCAACAGAGAGCACTAGCGCGCGGTGATACTAGTGCTTTAAGGGAAAGATCCACCCCACGCTTTTACTCAGGAAGAAACGTAGCCCGATAACGGCTATCACCAGCAGAAAATGCGGCCAGTCCACTACCGTCAATGTTCGGATGATGCCCGCCCCACTCTTAAAGGAAAGGGCCATTACCAGATCGGCCGCTAGGGCCTGCTGAATCGCGTTGATCCGCAGGGGCTTATCATTGGCCCGCACGTAGTGGACCAGCCCCCGCAGGCTACCCACTTCGATGAGCAGCGTGCCCATCAGGTCGACCAGGGAGGCCACGATTGGCAGGTGAAGCACGTCAAGCTGCATCGGGGGATGAGGAAGGGAAAGTGGCTGTCAACACAGGCTGGCGCCGTTCGGCGTTTCGCAACTCGCGCTCCAAGAAGTAATTAAGGCCCGTCCGCAGCACGGCAATGGCGGCCAGCAAGCCAGTATCGTTCCAGGTCGGAGCCACAGCCGTTTTGAGAATGTCAGCGCCCAGCTCTAACTCCAGAGCCAGGGCCAGCGAACGACCCAACGACAGGCGGATTTCTTCTTTGGGAACCGCTCGGTCGCGATGGTATAGAGGAACCGGGCCAGGGAACGGACCGACGCGATGGCAATCACCAGGGCGGCTCCGGCTTCTATCCACCGGGCCAGCACCAACGTCATCAGTTTGATCTAGTCTTCCATTTTGGGCAGTCGATTTATTAGGCAGCGGCCCTATGCCGCTGCCGCCTTATGTAGTCGGTGATAGCGGGCTGAACAACGGATTGATCAACTTGCCGGACTGCGCCTCGCGCTAAGCCAGGATTTTACGGTTGGTCGCTACCCGACGAAAGAACAAAACGACTTAAAAGTCGATAGGAGATACGTTTGCCCTGAATCGACATTGATAGTACATGGCTGAGTATAAATTGGCTAAAAGTACGGATCGTTTTAAACAGTGCCAGGCAACACAGGCTTGTAGATGTACAAATCTATACGTATTGCTCATGAATCAGCATCACCAGAACTTCGATCGTCCTAATTCGACGGGTACAATGGGCCCCGGGGGGAACAGGCCAATCCACCCGATGGGTCAATGAAGGACGAAAAGAATCCCGGGCAGCCGATAATTCCCGTAGGATGTCCGCTGTTTGCCGACAATAAATTACCCCTGACCACCAACGTTGGCCAGCCCATTGCCGATGACCAGAACTCGCTGAAGGCGGGCCAACGCGGCCCGACTCTGTTGGAGGATTATGTATTGCGGGAAAAAATACAACATTTTGATCATGAGCGGATCCCAGAACGAATCGTTCACGCCCGGGGGGCCGCTGCCCACGGTTATTTCCAGCTGTATGAGTCGCTGGAAGAGCTGACAATGGCGAAGGTACTGACCGACACGTCGGTCCAGACCCCCGTCTTTGTGCGCTTCTCGACGGTAGCCGGCTCACGTGGTTCGGCCGATACTGCCCGCGACGTCCACGGCTTTGCCGTCAAGATGTACACGCCGGAAGGCAACTGGGACATTGTGGGCAACAACATTCCGGTCTTCTTTATCCAGGATGCCATCAAATTTCCGGATCTGATTCATGCCGCCAAGCCCGAACCCGACCGCGAAATTCCGCAGGCGGCTACCGCCCACGATACCTTTTATGATTTCATCTCGCTCACGCCCGAATCGATGCACATGCTGATGTGGATTATGAGCGACCGGACCATACCCCGCAGTTTTGGCATGATGGAAGGCTTCGGCGTGCATACCTTCCGGCTGATTAATGCCCAGGGGAAATCAACGTTTGTCAAATTCCACTGGAAGCCGCTACTGGGCGTTCATTCGCTGGTGTGGGATGAGGCCCAGCAGATTGCGGGGCATGATGCCGATTTTCACCGGCGCGACATGTGGGATGGCATCAAGGCGGGGAGTGCGTTCGAGTGGGAATTGGGGATTCAGACGCTGGCCGAAGCAGACGAGCAGAAGTTTGACTTTGATATTCTGGATGCCACTAAACTGTGGCCCGAAGAGTTGCTACCTGTTCGCCGGGTGGGCAAACTGACCCTGGACCGCAACCCGGATAATTACTTTGCCGAAACCGAGCAAGTAGCCTTTAACACGACCAACATCGTACCGGGTATCGATTTTAGCAACGACCCGCTGCTGCAGGGCCGCAATTTTTCGTATCTGGATACGCAGCTCAGCCGATTGGGTAGCCCTAATTTCACCGAGTTACCCATCAATCGACCCCGCTGTCCGGTTTCCAATAATCAACGCGATGCCCACATGCGCCACACCATCGACAAGGGGCGCGTTTCGTATGCACCCGCTTCGCTCGACGGTCACTCACCCGACGAGGTAACCCCGGCCCGGGGTGGCTTTGTTAGTTACCCGGCATCGGTCGATGGTCCCAAAGTGCGGGCGCGTAGTGAAAGTTTCAATGACCATTATGGCCAGGCTAAACTATTCTGGAACAGCATGAGCGGTCCAGAGAAGGAACATATCGTCAAAGCGCTTCAGTTTGAGTTGAGCAAGGTTGAAACCCGCGCCGTGCGGCAACGGATGCTGACCCATCTCCAGCAGATCAACGGTATGCTGGCCGAGCAGGTGGCTGCGGCCCTGGGTGAACTACCCGCCGACCAGTTATCCGCAGCCAGCCCGCGTGGCACGGCCGATTCGGTTGAGGGGGCCGAGCAGTTGGCCAATGCCCTGTCGGAAACGAGCGCATCGGGTGGGGTGCAGCAATCGAGTGCACTGAGCATGGAAAATCAGCCCAGGGGTCCCAAAGGTCGTAAGGTGGCCATTCTGGTCAACGCCGACGTGGATGCCGGGCAGGTCAGCCTGCTGAAACAGGCGCTCCAAAAAGCAGGTGCGCTGAGCGATTTAGTGGGTCCGCACTTAGGTACGCTCCAGGGGCCGGATGGGCCCCTGAGCATGACCAAAACCCTGGCTAATACCAGTCCGGCGCTGTACGATGCGGTCTTCGTACCGGGTGGTGCCGGTATAGCAACGCTGAAACACAAAGGCGATCCGCAAGTATTTCTGGCCCAGGCTTACAAACATGGCAAACCCATTGGCGTTCTGGATGAGGCTATTGACCTGCTGACCGCTGCCTTACCGGATGGCATTAGTGGTAAGGAGCTGACCGATCTAGGTATTACGGTGGGCCATGGCGATTCTCAGCAGGCCATTGACCAGTTCGTCGGCACCGTAGGAACACGCTACTGGAAACGATCCGCCCTCGACCAGGTGGCGGCTTAAGTGTAGCACTGCCGCTGCTGAAAACGAGTGGTTGCGCACTGTCAGGCTGCAACAGCCGGACTGATTTAATAAAAAGAAGGGCGGGATGCTTACGGATGATGAGCTAGTCCCGCCCTTCTTTTGTTAGTGGTCAATAGCCACACTTGCGTGGCTAGCTATCAACGAATTGTGCACAGCTATCTATAACGTCCTCACAATACCCATCCCAAAGATGGCAAGGTCTAGTCAATCCATTTTCCGTTTTTTAAACACCCTTTTAATCACAGTTACACGTATAATCTGTTCCTATACCTATACTTACTAACATAGGCTTGGATGGATAGCTCAAGGCTCAGCCTATATTGGCAGGCGAAATGCTCAAGGGCTCCTGAATGGACAGGTGGGGGTAAATGCTTTTGCAGATAGCCCGAAACGTCTTCTCCTTATCCTCCAGGGAATCAACCCCAAACAGGATGCGAGCCAACTCCGCTTTTACTTCCTGATTTGGATCGATAAGTTGGGCTTTGAACAACAGGGCGGCCATGATGAGCAGTTGATTAGCCTCTAAAAATAAGCTTGAATCAAAATAAATACTAGAGAGTTGAACATACAAGGGCTGTCATTGTCTTGTACCGCTTTTACAACGGTCCTTCGATAAGGCTACAACCACCCGGGCAAGACCGTTTAGAAATTCTTAACAGACGTTTGAGACGTATAAAAATAGGCCCAGAAAGCCGACATTTGTCAGGCGTCAATACCTTGCCAGTGGAGACATTATATTACTATCTACTCGGTCATGTAGCTGGGCTAAGTTGGTTGGATTACGTTGATGCTGTTATACTGATCGCCCTAATTAGTTACGGGCTGTATCGGATTGACCGCAAAATTCATTCGCTTCTTGAACACATTGAGGAGTTGACTTAAACTAACAGTCAGCAGCAGGGCCTGATCGAATCGCCGACCGAGGCCTTGTTCGACTTACACCATCGGGTGTGTGAAATGGCCTACTAGCAGCGGGAAGTGACGAAACTGTTTAGCAATCGTAACCGGGACCGCAATAACTGATGCCACGCCGTTCGAGGACAGCCCGAATAATAGCGAGCTGGTTTGACCGCAATCGCTTCAACTAGAGCATTAGTGGCCAGTATATTCATGGCACTCAGGCGCGATGATCGAATTTAATTGGTTGGCGCATCAATGGATGGATCCGCTTGCGGATCAGCCGCCAGGACTTGACTAGCCAGTTGGTCTTCCAGTTGAGTCAGCCGCTCCAATAGACTCATCGGTACCAGAGCCGCCATCGGCCGGTTCCCTTTCATCAGCGTGAAGGCTTTGCCCGCGTAGTAGGTCTGGTTAAGATATTCACCAACCTGCTTACGAAACTCATTGACCAGTAAAGTGTCAATACTGGGCGATTGTGTATTCTTGTTCATCATGATCAAAGTAACACATTACTCGTACGACTAACAAGTGCACAGTTGATAAAGGA
Source organism: Spirosoma rhododendri (assembly GCF_012849055.1). Classification (NCBI taxonomy): domain Bacteria; kingdom Pseudomonadati; phylum Bacteroidota; class Cytophagia; order Cytophagales; family Cytophagaceae; genus Spirosoma; species Spirosoma rhododendri. The sequence goes on from NZ_CP051678.1 coordinate 169,426, forward strand.
CATAAAATGTGAGCATGTCATTAAATCAGTTATATCACTAATATCTTTCTTTATTAGTTACCCTTTCCAACCAAAATAGAATAATGCATTGTTAATAATAGAAATTGACTTTCGTCGTTTGTGCTATTACTATTGATAAGTAAACCTTATCAATAGTAATAGTGTGGTATATTAGTTAGCTTTGTTCGGTCGACTGATAAAACTGTACGGACAATCTTTTTTGTCATAAAATGTTAAGCTGATGAAATCATCAACTGCCCCCTTGATTACCTTGACCCCGATCGAGCCAAATCCGCTGCTGGCCACCGTGCCCCTGCCGCTGGTCGGGCCGGCCCAACAGGCTTACCTGCTGAAAGGACTCAAGGGGCCGCTAACACCGAGCGGGCCTACCGGGCCGATCTGACCCACTACACCGACTGGTGTGCAGTGCAAGGGATCGACGGCCTGCCGACTACACCCGCCCTGTTGGGGCAGTACGTTTCCGAACTGGCACCCATTCGTAAGTGGGCTACCATCAGCCGTCGGCTAGCCGCCGTGCGCAAATGGCACGAGCTGCACCAGCTCGACACGCCTATCGATGACCACTGGCTGCGGGCCACGCTCAAGGGTATCCAGCGCCAGCACGGTACCCACGCCGAGCAGGCGCCCGCCTTCGGAGCCGCTCAACTCAAGCGTATCGTCGGTGGGCTGATCACCGAGTCGGATGGGGTACCCCGCTTCGGCCCCCTGCGCGATAAAGTGGCCCTGCTGCTGGGCTTCACCGGAGCTTTCCGCCGATCTGAACTAGTCGCCCTCAACGTGGAGCAACTGCACTTCAGTGACGATGGGGTCGTCGTCACTTATCACGGCAGCAAGACCAATCAAGTGGGGCAACGGGAAGAAAAAGCCTTGTTCTATAGTGCTGATCCGGCCATCTGCCCCGTGCGGACGTTGCAACGCTGGGTAGCCCTGCTGGAACGGCCCACCGGGCCGCTGCTGGTGCGGGTGCGCAAAGCCAACGAGCTGACCCAGGAGCGGCTCACTGACCAATCAATTAACCTATTGGTCAAGAAGTACCTGGGGGATCGCTACTCGGCCCACTCACTGCGAGCCTCGTTTGTGACGACGGCCAAACTCAACGGGGCCGATGACTCGGAGATCATGCAGCAGACCAAGCACAAAACATCCGCCATGATCCGGCGCTATACCCGGCTGGATTCGATCAAGCAACACAATGCGGCCAAAAAGCTGGGCTGGTAGTACCAACAACCTCGTCAGCAAACCAGCGCGCCAAGCCGTTCGTCACCTAGCCGCCGATTGGCAGACCCGTCAGGCGGACCACCTCACGGCCCTGACGTCGGGGAATGGTGATCCGCACCTGATTCGCGCCCGCTCTCTTGGCAGTTTATTTATTTAAAGCCTTTAGCCTGCATTCAGATTACGCTCTATAGTTCGCGATTCGGCCACATCTCATTGATGTGTCTTAACTGAGACTGCGAAAAGTCCTTAACACAACGGGCGAAATTTTTTGATGCTAGCTGGCATCGACCGTGAGCATACGGTCCGTCTCAATCGGTTCATTACCCACTCATGGAATTTATATCAATTCTTTAACTGACTCATTAACAGATCGTGTAGGTGTGGATTTTTCGGATATGGCTTGTAGGGCCAACCTTATATAAAACCTTCCTCGCTATGTGTACACCTATTCTTGTTTCTTGTCATTTTGATCTGGCAACTAACCTGACGTGCATCATCTGGAAGGGTTTTGACAAAGGCTGGCAGTACTTTATTACGCACCATCCTGGTTATCATCGCAGCGCACCCGTTAGGCCATTTTCCTCGTTTACTATCCAGCAGTAGCGAAAAAATCCCCTGCCATTACCGGGCGGGGCTTTTTTGTTGTGTAGTCGGTAGGTGTATTCCCATCCAAGCGATTCGTCTACAAACCGAAACGTCAATTAGATCATGTAACTACCTTTGTTGTACTAAACACGCCCTCGGGTGTGTATGGTGTGGATAGAAGCGGAAAGCCTGGCCCCATTGGAGCCAGGCTTTTTTGATGTAGTAGAGAAGCAGATAGCTCTTGAGTAAACCAGTAGTTATATACAAACGTATGAATTTCTTTGAGGTCACAAAAGAAAGCCCCCATCCAATGAACGGGGGCTTTACTGCAAATACACATTAAAACTAAGTTGAAGCGTAAGATAAGTACTGTCACCGAATGAGATACTAAACAAACCGATAACGATCATCTTTCTTATGACTACTACCTACTACTCAATTACAATCCCTGTACGCTGCGCTAGAACGGGGGCAATTGCATTGCCCTTGCGACGGGATGCGGTAATACGGACCTTGTTACGCATGGTGACCGCCAAAACACGTTTGTTTATAGTTTTACCTACCCAGCGGATATTAGTGATACCAGCTGTTGCGATGGCATAGGACTTATGGATTCGTATCAGGGCTGGCAACTGATTAGCTACCAGCATTAGTGTCTTGGCAACCATATGCTTACGCCCGTCGCTAAAATGAATGATAGTATAATTGCCGCTACCTTCCAGGTAGAGGACACTAACTGGATCAAGGGCGGGTATCCCCGCTACTTTGACTGTACCGTTGATAGTTCCACGGGGGGAGTGCGGCTATAGCTTACTGAACGAGTTTCCATACTGTAACGTCGAGTATTAAATCAGACTGATTGATAAGTTAGTTTTAATATATTTACCAATACTGGGACGTTAATTACTCTTAACGTCACTAAACGTATTGACTAATTTACATCAGACAAACTTGCCTTTAGTCTACCAGAACTATAGGTACATACGGTATTTTACCGTTCACTGGTTTTGGTAGTCAGGTTTAAATGCGTCACTCAGCGAAAAACGCGTGTCTCATTCATACTGCTGTATATATTTAAGTGTGAGAAAACCGCATTTGTGTACCTATTCAATATTTGTTCATAACAAACAGAATATCAGCTACTTGTCTCGCGTTTGTGTTTTTGCGCCAGACTACTGGACATTTTAAGAACGTGAGCCTAGTCTAGTTAAATTGGGTCTAACTGACACATAGCCCCAACCTCCGATGCTTCCTGTTACTTTTCAGCAACTTACGCCCCATTTAGCGCCCTTCAGCCGGGGAATCGTCAAAAACTTGTTCCTTATTGCTCAGGCTCTGGTCACCAGCCGAAGTAGCAACATGAACACCGTCAAAGACCGCTTGGCTACACTCTTAGGTAAGGCAAACCGACAACCCGCCAGCCACTATAAACGACTCATCCGTTTTTTCAATACGAGCCAGCCACAGCAGTTGACCAAAGCCATTTTGCGGTGCACGTTTACGCTGCTTAGTGGCCGGGTTAGGTACCTTATTTTAGATGCAACTACTTGGCGATTAGGTCAGAAAGATGTGCATCTACTCGTGTTAAGTTTTATTTATCAAGGAGTTGCCATACCCATTTTGTGGCGTGATCTCGACAAAAAGGGTCACAGTAATTCACATGAGCGGCAGTCATTTATGGAAGAAGCCGCTCAACTGTACAATCTGAAGGGGAAGATTCTGTTAGCTGACCGGGAGTACACGGGTAAACTCTGGTTTACTTTTCTTCATCAAGAAGGGATCGATTTTGTGATTCGGATACAACGCGAGTGCTACAAACATGATACACTTACAAGCTATCCGACACTGGAGAGAAAGGCCATGCGCCGGAAACGGCCCGTGTGGACTTGGCTAAACTGGGCTGACTGTCGGCTCAAACTAGTGATGTGTCGCAACGAAGATCCGCGCCCGCCGAAGGATCCGCGCAAGCGGGCAGAACCGGTCTTTTATTGGCTGACTAGTCTGGAGAATGCTCAGGTTGTACCGGCTCATTATCGCAAGCGGTGGCGCATCGAGCAGTGTTTTAAAGCCCTCAAAACGAACGGGTTCCATTTGGAATCAATGAACTTCAAACAATCGACTAAGATTGAACTGCTCCTAGCCGTGGTCGTCTTTGCCTACGTACTGAGTGTAAAAGCGGGCGAAGCGGTCAGCGATCAAATCGGGACAAAAACCTACCAAAATGGCACTAGCAGTCCGGCGCAGTCACTGTTCAAAAAGGGATTGGAGGTGCTCAATGCGACGCTGCTAGTTTTTGATCAGTTTATGGGCTACCTGCTATGTATTTTTAAGTTGGCAAAACCACGTCGATTCTGTTTTGTCCAGTAGTCTGTTTTTGCGCCGCGCATTTCCTTCCGGGTGCGTGTTCAGTTACACCCCTTGACAGGCATTGTAAAAATTGGTAGCTTTAAAAACTCCTTCTTATCCTTATCGGGCAGTACACAGACAGTTTTTAAACTGGTACTGTGTCCCGATGAAAAACCAAGATACGCCCCGCCCCGATTGCGCCGACAGTGTTAAGCCGCGCACCAACTGGCAGCAAAACCTACTCTTTCTTACATACCTATTCGAGCGCATCCTTGCCGCGATCAAGCGCAACGGTATGGAATACCTGCTGCCGATCCTGTACTGCTGTCTGTTTTACTTTTTCGGCCCAGTGGCACTGGTCGCTATACTGCCCATGCTGCGCGTCACACTGAAGCGGCCCTTATCAAAACGGAATGATAAATCCTAGATTCCCGCTACATGATTTAGCCTCTCTCACTACCACGGCTGGCTCAGTTTAGACTAGCCCGTAAAGTAAGTTAACTGTCTGTCTAGAATGATAATATATAGTATATGTATTGCATCTGCGATAGGCATATAGGCATATAGGCGTATATTGACCCGCTATCAACTACTCAACGTATGTCTTCGATCTCAATAACCTGGCGGTTTATGCCGCTCTGCGACAAAGTCTGTATTCAAGTAATAGCGTTTACACCCGGCCATGCTAGTAGCTGGCTCATGCACATGAATTAACTCCGTTCATCCACAATTACGGGCAATCTATAACCCAAGTCAAAGTGATGGGTAGACATATGTAGGCAGGTTTGTATATTTAGAGTCTAGCCCAAGTCTCTATGAACCAAATTGCTACCTGGTCATTTTATCATCAGCCGCCCGACCTGTTCATGCTTTACCGTGTGCAGTATCGTTGCATGGCAATTTACGAACGCATCTGGTTGAACTAGCACAAGCCCCGTCCTGATCCGGCGGGGCTATTTTCATGCCAAAAAATATAGCCTAAAGCTCTTATGCAGGGAGCAAATGAATAGTTTATGTTACTGTCTATCAATTAGTTATTGTCTTGTTCAGGTAGAAGTATGCTGATGACGAAACGGCAATAATGGTCACTATCTACGGCCAAAAGAAAGCCCCGCCCAACGCCGGACAGGACTTCTATATACTCACCGTAACTTGTAAATAACTGACCGTATGACGCACCGTTTCGTCCGGTGTCACTCATCGAGTAGGAAATTTTAAAAAAAGTTGAGTATATGTGTAACCTGGGACCGGCCTATTTATCCCAATGGCATCAAAGTTGACTAGCTTTGACCATTACCGGTAAAACGATCTCCCCGATGAAAGACGGCCACCCTGTGCAGTGTGGCCGTTGCTTTTTTAGGATACGGCAAGCAGCATGGTAGGTCACAAAAGAAAGCCCCACCAACCGGCGGGGTGTCTCTTGTCATATAACGTCACTACAAAGAAAACGTCCCCTAATCAGGCGACGCTCTTAAATCATCTATGAATGTCTTTTGACCAAAGGCAGAACGCGCTGAAAATCAATGCGCTTTAACTAAGCGTACTTAGTGAGGTAAGGGGCGTTAGGGTAACTTATTACCAGCAAGAAAGCCCCCATCCAATGAACAGGGCTTTACTGGCGTTAAACAACTTTTATAAAGCGTGTAAGATAACCTGTCTCTATCATAGCTGATATAGGTTACAAAAAGAAAGCCCCGGCTCATCGAACCGGGGCTTTACTACAAGTACATATTAAAACTTCGTTAAAGCGTAAAGTACTTAATAAATATTAAATCCGTTAGTTACTGCTCATTCCGACTGTAGCAAACCTCCACTACACGTAGTAGGGGTTCTTCTTCCAACGGGACGTTTCTACACGCTAAGAAACGTCCCATTGGAAGAAGAACCCCAATGCAGGTTATAAATCACCGATCCGCTACAAATAATAAGCACTCCCTTTTCACATAGCGATTTGAGTTGTGTTGCCAGATTGAAATGATAGGCTGGCCTGGCATAGTAGGGTATTTTTGCCGTTTCGTACGAAATCCGTCACTTATCCTAAAAAATTTCCACGTCTTAAGTAGAGGAGCGTTTTTTTGAGAATAATAAAACTATCCCCTCGCTGCAAGCACCGGGGCCGTAACCAACCCCTGCGTTAGCTACAACCCGGGGTATAACCTGCGTGGTGACAATACCTAAGCGGACTTTTCTAGCCGGCAAGCGCACCGAGGTGGCGCTGCGAGCTGGCTTCATCCGCGCCTGGTTTGCGCTGGCCCCGCCGACCCATACTTCCTCGTCGTACTGGCGTCTGCTTAGGGAAAGTTGGTTTGCTGGAGGGGGCTGGGGCGGCCCATCGATGACTGGCCAGTAGGAAATTGGATTGGACAGCAGGGACCTCCCCGGCCAAGTAAGAAAATCAACCGTTACTAAAATCCATACCCGTGTCACCAGGGCATTCCGATAAATGCATCCATGAGTACCTATAATAATCCAGCAGCCTACTCATGACCCGGGCGCATTGGCCCTATAATTGTTACTACTCCTGTGTTTTATGTTACAAGACGGGCGACTGTGGATCGCTTACGCCAGCCAACGGGTGGGGCCCTGGCGGTACTGCTCGGCACCTTATCCACTCACTTGGCTGATGGAAGCAGCACAAGCAGGTGAGGGCAGCAGGCAGGCGTATTGGCGGGCAGCAAAAGGGCGTTTAACCAGGTTCATTGACACCATGAGTAGACAGGGATTCGTAATAGGCTGGTTGCTGGCACTGCTGGCCGCCGTAGGCAGCTTGTTCTGGTACCAGGATTGGCTTTATCAGTTACCGACGCCCCTACCCAGCGTGTACAAGCCCGTTCCGGTGGGCACCCGCATCCAGGCCCCCCAACTAGTCAATCTGCCGGCTGATAAACCCGTCTTCCTGCATTTTTTTAACCCCGATTGTCCTTGCTCACGCTTCAACCAACCCCACATCAAGGCCCTGGTGGGGCAGTTCGGCCGGCAGGTAAGCTTCCTCGTGGTGGTGCTGAGTACAAAGGCCTACTCGCCCCAGCAGATCCGCCACCAGCTCGGCCTGGACCTCCCCGTTCTACTGCACACCTCCCTGGCCAGCCTGTGCGGCGTCTACGCCACGCCCCAGGCCGTGCTCCTCGACACCCGGCACCGGCTCTACTACCGGGGCAACTATAACCGTAGCCGCTACTGCACCGACGAGCGGACAAGCTACGCTAAACGGGCCCTCAGCAGCCTGCTGGCCAACCAGACCGGGCGCGTCGCCGACGCGCGGGCATTGACGGCCTACGGCTGTAGTCTACCCGCCTGTCCCCGCCACGATGACTAATCACGCAGCCCTGACGACGCCCCCGGCCCAGGCCTTGAGCCGGCGGGTGCAACAACGTTCGGATCGCCTGATGAACTACTTCCTGGGCGGCTATTTCCTGGTCGGCTTACTCTTCGCCTTCGTCTACGACACCTGGCTGATTGCCCTGGGCGTGGGAGGGCTGCTACTGCTCGCTTATTATTCGGTCAAGTACCTGCTGCCCGCTTCAAGCCTGTATCAGTACGTGCTCAGCACGGTGCTGGCCGTGTTTATGGCCCAGTACATTTATCAGCTGCACGGGTTGTTCGAGATGCATTTTTTCGCCTTTATCGGCAGTGCCGTGCTGATTACCTACCAGAACTGGAGGCTGCAACTGCCCTTTCTGGTGGTGGTCCTGGTGCATCACGCGGTTTTTGGGTATCTACAAAACAACGGCTGGCCGCAGCTTTACTTCACCCAACTGGCCAGCTTTGATGGGCTCACCTTCCTGATTCACATGGGGCTGGCCACGGTCATCTTTTTTATCAGTGGGTTGTGGTCCTACCAGCTCCGAAACTACACCGAACGGCACCTGGAGCAGGCGATGGCGCTGGCCCAGCTGCAGCAGGAAGCCCAGCTGTCCCGGGAGCGAAAACAAAGCGCTGACCGGCAGCAGCAAACCAACCAGCAACTCCGGCGCCTCAACCAGCAACTGGAGCGGGCCCGGCACGAGGCCGAGCAGGCCAGCCGCGCCAAGAGTACGTTCCTGGCCACGATGAGCCACGAAATCCGCACGCCCATGAACGGGGTGATCGGTATGGCCGCCCTGCTCCAGGAAACCCCCTTATCCCCCGAGCAGCGGCTGTTCACCGACACCATTGCCACCTGTGGCGACACCCTGATTCAGGTAATCAACGACATTCTTGATTTTTCCAAAATCGAGTCGGGTCACCTCGAGCTGGAACAGCAGGCCTTCGACCTACGGCAGTGCCTGGAAGACGTGCTGGACATGTTCGGGGCCAAAGCGGCCAAACTCGGCATCGAGCTGCTCTACGAGCTGGCCGACGAGGTGCCTCACCAGTTGCTGGGCGATGCCCTGCGGCTGCGGCAGGTGTTAATCAACTTGGTGGGCAATGCGGTGAAGTTTACCCACCAGGGGGAGGTCTGCGTGCTGGTCCAGCGCCGGGGCATTGCCGAGCCGGGTCTGGTAGGGATCCAGTTTGAGGTTCGGGATACGGGCATCGGTATGGCGGCGCACCAGATGGATCGCCTGTTCAAGGCCTTCTCGCAGGTGGATGCCTCCACCACGCGTCAATACGGGGGCACGGGACTGGGCTTGGTTATCGCCCAGAAACTGGTTCAGTTGATGGGCGGCACGATTCAGGCCGTCAGCCAGCCGGGTCAGGGCTCTACCTTTTCCTTCACGATCCAACTGGCTCCGGACGCCAGCTCTACGGGGAATCGCACCCGGTACGCTATGGCCGCGCTGGCGGGCAAACGCATCCTCATCGTCGATGATAAGGCGACCAACCGGGCCATTCTCCAGCGACAGTTGGCGCACTGGCAGCTGCAGCCGCTACTGGCCAGTAGCCCTCAGCAGGCCCTGGCAATGCTAGCCGGGGGGATGGCCGTCGATCTTATTGTGATCGATCGGCAGATGCCGGGCCTGGATGGGCTACAGCTGGCTGGCCAGCTGCACGAGTGGTTCCCCGCCATTCCCCGGCTACTGCTCAGTTCACCGGGCGACGAGGTCGGCGGGGCGCAGCGGTCGCTGTTTGTGGCCGTGGTGGCCAAACCAATCCGGCAACACGTCTTGGCCCGGCACCTCCAGCAAGCCCTGCAACCATCGTCGCCGGCTCCCCTCCAATTCATACCGCCCGCTCAGTTAACCCCTGATTTTTCGGTCCGCTACCCGCTGGCCATTCTGGTGGCCGAGGATAACGTTATGAATCAGCGACTAATCGGGCACGTGCTGCGCAAGCTGGGCTACCAGCCCGACATCGTCGACAATGGGCAGCAAGCGCTGGCGGCGTTAGCGCAAAAAGCCTACGGGCTGGTGCTAATGGACATGCAGATGCCGGTGCTGGATGGGCTGGCCGCTACCCGGCAGATCCGGCAGCGGCCCGGGTACCAGCCCGTGATTATTGCCTTGACGGCCAACGCGCTGGTCGAGCACCACCAGCAGTGTCTGGCCGCGGGCATGGACGATTTTATCACCAAACCGATTCGGCTGCCCGAGCTGACGACCAAACTGGCGCACTGGTATCCCCGGCTCGCCACCAACTGATGAAACAGGGCGACGGTAGCCCCCCATATAGTCGGGTTGCTGTAGGGCGACGCGGCAGGCAGCCCGGCTACGCCGCCTCAGCTACGGTGGTTGTTGTCATAGAATACCTTGACCAGCGCCAGAATCACGTTGGACGTAGTAGCCTTGGCTGGGGCGACCCTGTCGGTGAAGGGTAGTGCCGTCCGCAGGTGGTCTAGTTCACGAACCGACATAGTCTTGTAGCCCATCGACCAATCCGCAAAGGAGCGGTGGGCAATAGGGCCGCTGAAGAGTTTGGTGACCTGGCTATGCTGGGGGTCCCGGGTAATTACGGCGTACAGGGCCTTGACGCGCTCCTGGGGACCTTCCAGCACCTGGATGATACAGCCGTTGAGGTAGAGTAGCACCCCCGTAATGCCCTGCGCCCGGTTGTTTCGCTGACTCAGGGTCAGCAGGCGGGCCAGCTCGTCATCGGTTAACAAACCGCTCGAGGAGCTAACGTAGACGATACAATAGTCCATGCATACAACGTAGTTACTAAGAGGGCAGCCCCAATCGGTTCTCTAATCAAGGTATGGGCAAGCGGTGATGGGGCGGCGAGTCACCGACCCAACCTCTATACCTAAGTTGGTCCAGCCTGAACCAGCGCACCCGTGCCGACAGCAGGGTGACAAAAAGGGTACCAAACTACGCTGATACCGCCTGTATCATTGGCACGGTGACTACACACCGACCAACAGGCTTACGTATCGTTCAGTCGAGTAGTGGAGCACTGATGTGTCGGCAAAAGCGGCCCCCGGCCGAAACGGGCAGCTTAGCCCAGCCGGGTCGGACCTGGATGCAATTAATCCGTTAATGCGCACGGGCTAGGCTATTGTGATTAATTGGTTGGCTTGCATTACTGAAAAAAGAGATCGGCTACCGGAGTAGCCGGCGAGTTCTTCCCAAGAGTGGCCCTGCGCCCACCGAGTGGGGTATCGCTACCAGGGCGGCTTCTTACCGCCGCATCATCCACCCCTAACTACCGCCTCCAAAAACGGCCTGCTTTTAAGTATACTGTTTAGATAATACCTTTACTAGTCTATTCCCCAGTGCTCTCATGGCTAACCACTTGGTGTATATCGTCGACGACGACGAGGATGACCGGCTCTTGCTAGAAAGTATCTTTACCGACTTCTTCGAGCCGTGCCGGCTACGCTTTTTTGAGAACGGTGCCCAACTGCTGACCACGCTGACCCACCGGCTGGACGAGCGGCCACCAGCGGTCATCATACTCGATCTGGAGATGCCCGTGCTCAATGGCTTTGAGACGCTGCACTACTTAAAAAACAACCCGGACTTCAGGCGTATTCCCACGGTGGTCTTAGCCAGCTCGAACCGGTCCCATGATCAGGTACGCTGCGCCCAGTTGGGCAGTAACGAATACCTGGTCAAGGAGACGGAGTACCCTCAGTGGATCGGGTTAGTGAGTCGACTGCATACGAGATGGGTCGAGACGGCTTGCCGGTAAGTGGCCGCCCACCCCGTAGCCTAATCCAGCCAGCCGTTAACTCGAACGGAACGGCAACGGGTTGAGTCAACACCCAGCGTAGACCAAGGGGGCCTGGTGACGCCTTTATCTGATACGTCCGGGTGGCCCCCCTCGGCGTCAAGTCAGTTAACTACTCCATTTTGTGAGCCCCACTCCCCCCGCTCCTGCCCCCCAGGCGCCGACGCCGCCACCCGCCACGACGCCCCCGGTAGAAGCACTGGCGGCCCTGGCCTTTACCCAATCGACTACGGCCGCTTTGGTGGTCTTTGCCGGGCTGGATGCCCAGGGTCAGCTCGCCACCCTGGTGCCGGTAGTAGCCAATCGAGCCGCCGAAGCTTTACTGAATCAGTCCCGGGTAGCCTGGCTGAGTCAGCCCCTTGAGCAGGCCGGGCTGAGCTGGCTCAGCCCACTGCTGTATCAGCAGGCCAGGCGGCTGCTGACAACGGGGCCGTCCAGCCCAGTCCAGCCCAGCGCCATCGAGTCACCAGCCGCACCCGCTGGCTGGATCGAGGTAGTCAGTCAGCCCCTGGGCGATGGCCAGCACCTGCTGGTGAGTCTAACTGCTCTCACCGCCGATCCACCATCAGCGCTGGCTCAGCCACAGGGTACCCGCTACTTTGAGGCCCTGGCGGCTAACATGCCCCATATGGGTGTACTGGTCGTTAATCCACGGGGGACAATCGAGCAGGCCTTTGGGTTGCTACCGGGCCTACTCAGCCAGCGCCAACCCGAGGCCTTGCCTGGTCAAACCCTGCTCGAGCTGGTGTTGCCCGACTACCGCTCGGATTGGGAACGCTATCTGACCACAACGCTCCGGGGGGAGTCCCACTTTTTTTCTGACCACTGGAACGCCTGGCGCTGCGAATGCTACGTGGGCCCGGTGCCAGGCGTTGATGGAGAGGTAGATGGTGCCCTGGTGGTGTTTCGCAATGTCACCGAGCAGTACCGCCAGCAGCAGGCCCTGCAAGCCTTAAACCAGGCCCTGGTCGAGTCGAATCAACGCCTGGAGCGATTTGCCGCGGTGGCCTCCCACGATTTGCAGGAGCCGCTGCGTAAGATTCAGTTGTTTAGCCAGTTGCTGCAGCAGCGGGCCGCTGGCCGGCTGGAGGCCGCCGATTTGGATCGGCTGAACCGGATGCACGCAGCGGCCCGGCGGCTGCGTGAGCTCATCGAGTCATTGTTGGTACTGACTCAGGTAAGCGGTCCCGCCCCGGTCAAGACCCTGGTCGACCTGGCGGAGTTAACCCTAACGGTCATCAGTGATCTAAGCGTCCGCATTGAGGAGCAGTCGGCGCTGGTGGAGGTGGTACCGCCCCTGCCCCCGGTGCTGGGTGATGCGCCCCAGCTTAGGCAGTTGTTCCAAAACTTACTCAGCAATGCCTTGAAGTTCACCGCCCCCGAGGTGGCCCCCCGGGTGGTCATCCAGGCCCGGTTGGTAGCCGCCTCGACGGTACTGGATTTGGGGCTCTCCTCCCAGTTTACCTACGTAGAGGTCAGCGTCAGCGATAATGGCATTGGCATCGGGGCGGCCGATGTCACGTCAATCTTCGGCTGGTTTAGCCGCTTGCATGGCCGGCAGCGGTACGAAGGCAGCGGCCTGGGGTTGGCCACTGTGAAGCAGGTGCTGGACAATCATGGGGGGAGCGTACGGGTTGAGAGTCAGCTCGGGGTCGGTACGACAATGCGTGTTTATCTACCCGTGGCTCCAGTTGTGGGCTCTGCGGAATCGTGATGTATTGAGGCGAATTAGGAAAGCCCTTTTCTGAACGGTTGCATGGATAGGGATGAAAATGAACGTATCGACCTGTAAATTAGAGGTTTACGTACGGTCAATTAATAACCCCCTAAGGGCATTTTCTGACCTAAAATGAGTAGACTGCGTGTAGAGCTATATTACTATTATAACTTTCAATCGATTCTTAGGTATAGAGTATTTTGCTGACGCCGCCTGCTAAGAACGTGTTTGGGGGTTGGTGAAGGCTGAGCGTCGAGCCCTTTTTGTATCGACGCTCAGCCTTCACCAACCCCCAAACACGTTCTTAATCATCGTCTATATTAACAATACTTTTTAACTCATCGAATAACAAATCATTTAGTCTTCTATTTTCACTGTCCCAAGCTATAGATGAATTTACTTCTTCAATTTTTCTTAAAATGCTTCTTTTTTGAAAAGCAATTTGTCCTGGTATTTTTTCTTCCGTTTCATTAATAGCTTCACTTATTTTCTGATACACAAAATGCTGAATTTCCGAAGAAACAGAATTCAAGAAAAGAATAGATCTTTTGTATACCTTCTCGTCAAAATCGAATAGTCCGCTACTAAGAGATACAAAACTTCCGTAAGCAATGCCGCCCTTTACCCAATCAGAGTAACTATATTTACCATCCAATATAGAGTCGATAAAATTTTGAGTTTTCCAATGATTATTTGAGCTTGCTGATTCAAGCATCCTCCCAAGAGAGAACTGGCTATCATCATCTAAGATATTAATAACCTGAATCCCCATTGGAGTTTTTAGATAATCAATAGCAGGATTTTGAGTATCAAAATTATAAGTCATCAAATTAGCTTTGATTCTTAAATAAGTATCTTCAGATCTACCATAATAATTAATAGCGGATTCGAATGACATTGAATCGAGCATTTGATTAAATATAACAATGTATTTATCTTCTAATACACTAGAGTTTATTAATTGACCAATAACTTGTCTTACATAATTGGTTTTCCGACTATCGTTTTCCGATACGGCATATGCAATTATCATTTCCTTTATTCGCTCAGGTATTTTAAGCCAAGTGTCTGAGCGAATAAAGCCTAACATACATTCGTAAGGAAAGCTTGTAACTTTATCTTCTAACCCCCACTTACTATCATCTAAGCTTGTAGGCGTTCGTATGAATAATTCGCAGATGAATGCTCTAAGTTTGAAGAGTTCCTGAGCCTTACTATCAATCAAGCATATTTCCCCTACTTTTGCCAAGAAAGTTTTGAAGAAAAAAGGATGCAAATTTTCATTTGTTCTTGTTACTGCCCTAACAGCATGATCTCTAACTTGCTCTGAACCGGTAGGTATATAAAAGGGCTTATTAGCGACATTATTCGCTAAATCACTTAAGAGCAGTTTGTTGTAATGCAATTCCTTTCCTAAGGATATTTTTACTATTTGTGTAAAAATATATCTTATTTCCTCAGTAGTAGGTCTTTTGTTATATGGGTGAACAAAAACCGATCTCTGCTGCCAAAAATGGTTAACTGAACTTAAATCAGAACTGTCAATTATTTCACAGGTTTTTGCTTCTTCAAATATAAGTTTGTCAGTCGATGAATCTTTACTCTCAGCTAAATCAATCTTTATGATGGCCGCATTGGAACGACTATCTCCTAAATTATCAAATTCGTATATTTTCCTTTTTAAAGATTCAATCAGTGAGACCCAAGCCATAATATAAGCTGATCTGTGATAACCGGACGAGTAACATCCGGCGGCTTCATCAAAAAGAATTCTGTCTTCTTCATTAATGATTTTATTTTGCAAGTCTTTAACCCAATCTTCCATATTTGTAGGGGCAGTGCCGATCTATGTGCTTTCGAAACGGGTTTTACAAATCCAAAGATAATCCTCAATTATCGTATTGAGCTCGGTTTGTATAGTAATACTAAATGAATTTTTAAGATTTTTGGCTTGTCTATGCCGCCGGTATCGGAAACGAAATTTATTGGTGATCTGGGATGGGGCAACCATTCACCGTAGTCAGGCAGTTAAAGACTGATTGAAGCAACGGCCCGGTCGGGTCCATTTAGAGCGTTTACCAGCCTACAGTCCTGAACTAAACCGAGTTGAATTTCTCTGGAGTCAGTTGAAGTGGAGCTTAGTCAACCAAGTATTCTGCAATTTTCCGCAGTTGACTGAGGCCATCATCGTGCAATTAGCTACACTCCAGGCCTGTCCTAATTTGGGTACTACCTTTTTTCGAAAGAAAGAGGTAGCCTTCTTCACAAGCTAATACACGCGTCAATAATAGTGTCGGGTTACTGTATTTGTAATGCTACTATTTTAGATAGAATCTCCAAAATCTTCGCTGAAAAATTATCTCTCATCTTGTGGTAAGAATTATTAGTGCATTATACCAATACAGATGGATTTCTGAATTAACTTTAAGCATGGTTATATTACTTTAGTGGCCCCGATAATAGCTAATTAAAGGTGGAAACTCGTCATTGTTGGGAGTCATGTGTCTAGTAAGTACATATAGATCAAGACTTTCATCTGGCTCACAATATTCCTTGTCTATTAATATAAATTGCGTATTAGCCAAATCTGTAGTTGCCAATTTATAAACTAAGTTGTGAAATTGACGAAAAGCATCCTCGTTTTCTCTTTCACTAATGTTTTTCATTGGGGAGTCAATAATCAGAAAGTTTGGCAATGATGCTTTCGTCTCAACCGCCAGCCGGTGAATAGCCAGTGAAAAGCAACATTTGAACAGTACTTTTTTGCCACCACTGCTTAAGTTACTGAATGATGTTACGGCTACATCGTCGCCCCCATTCGGGGCAACAAGTGGCAAAAAAGTCGACGTAGATACATTTACTTTATCTTCATTTTGAATACCAGGTACGCCAGCTTGAATTAAGTAATCAAGAAAATAGCGTTCCAGTTTACGGATGTTCTGGACATCTTTCTCGGCAGCGATCCGGGCTTCTTTCAGGCTTTCCCGTATTCCCTTTTCTTTTACCTCTAACTGATCGGCACGGGCTAACTGCTCATCTACTTTTTTAAATAGCAGCACGGAACGATTAAGGCCGCTAATCATTTGTTCCAACTCAAAACGGCGACGTTCAAACTCCAATATCGTGGCTAGGTAGGCTGAGTCATACCGTTTCATCTCCTCGGTTATCTTACCATCAACAAGTCGTTTACGGGCTAACTGTTCGTCGTAGGAGCGATATAGTTGCTTGACCTGCAACTCATAATTCTGTAAGATCTCTGCTAACTCACTAATCCTGGAATCCGCGTCTCGCTGAATCAGTGCTACATCTATTTTGCTGGTTTCGGCGGTTGGTTCATTCTGATCGCAGACGGGACAGACGCCAACGGGACGTGCGGGTAAAGTCTGTGCACAACGAGGGCAGGACTCGAATTGAACGTTGCTGAGTACATAGCGAGCTGACAGTCCCCGTTGATATTTTATTTTTAACGACTTTATTTCGTTAAGATGAGCGGCATTGGTATCGATCAATTGATTAAGCGCTTCAATACCTTCGCGCGTTGCGTCGATGTCTCTAGCCAATTGTCTTCCTTCGTCTTTCAAACTGTCAACGATATGGGGCACATCTGTACGCTTTACCTCAAACTGTAGACTCGAGATACGTTTTCGTACATCGTCAAGATTCCTCCCAAGCTGCTCAACTTTCTCCTTCGTTTCTTCCTGAGAGGTTATACCATTGTTTGTCAGCGTTTCCCTCAGTAAAACAGCTCCTGAGCGCATCTGATTTTTGAGATCGCGTACACGTAGGAGTTCAGATTCCAACTGGGCTACCGCTTCCTGATGATATCCTAAAATGGAGCGTAGTACGTCCCGGCTTTTTAGCCGCTTAAAATTGTTTGCTTCAATTTCGAGATTGAAAAAAGAACTATCAATCGTGTCCTGATCAAGATAGCAATACCACAGATAATCTCGAAGGCTAAGGCGAACTAACGCACTGTCTTCGGAGCTTTTACTCTTTCTCACCCGAGGAGGAGTAATACCGGCGATGTAAAAAATAAAATCGGACAGAACTTCAACATCTGTACCAGCCAATACTTCACCACCCGCTACACGGGCCGGTAGTAACAGTGTGTTTTCATTACCAGACTCCCCCCAAACAGCGACAACGTTATCGGAACCTCGCTGCCGGTCGATGGTTGTTTCAGTGCCATTTACGTTAATAAGTAATGCCGCAGCCACAAATTCCTGTTGAAAAGCGGGGGTCAGGTCTAGATCACCTCCCAGACAATAGTCAATCAATTGGGCAATGCTGGATTTCCCAGCCCCCATTTGCCCAAAAAAGTAGGATATCCTGTCAAACTGAATGACCTCAGTCGACCGTTTGAAAACCAGTGTTAATGTTTTGATGCGAAAGTTCATAGTTGAATTTCCTGACCCCACTTAATTGTGACAATCTCCGGGAAAACCTCGTAGATGAAGTCCTTTATTTTAGTAGCTGAGAAGTCGCCGAAGTTCTTATAAATCAGCAAGCTTCTTTGGGCGATCAATTTGAATTCGTCTTCCTCAGCAAACAGCCCGGCTACTTCTTTACCTTTATCGGTAATAACGACGTGTACCGTATTACCCTCAACATACGTATTCACTAAACCTTTGGCTGATAAGAGGCCAATCCAACGCCGGTAACGTGCATCCCAGGGACCGTACCGAAATCGAATCATTTTTGCCTCAATACTTGATGCTTCGACCTCACCGACCTGGGCTAGATCGTCGCTTTTGCCAATCGCTTGCAAGGCTCTTGTCAGGCAATTCGGATAACGTAATAAAAAATCGAGCTTGGCTAGCTTCGTAATGCCTTGTACACTGTGTCGTTTTTTACGTCCCTGGAATGCACCCAATAATAAAAGAAGCCTGCTCAAGTGGAAGTCATCTAAATTTTCAGTTTCGGCTGCTGCTCGTAGTAAACGTAAACTCATAGCCATTACTGATTTATATCGAATTTTTCGCTCCACCACACCTTGCACTCGCCAGTTAACAAACCTGCGAAGCCAATAAGCGTATCGTACCGCTCATTTAGCACGAAAGCCGGATCATTGTCGGCTATATGCCGAAGCCGCTTGTGGACGCTGAGTAGCATCTGCTCACCCATTGGTCCGTCGCTGTATTTAGCTTCCAGTAACGCTTCGTCACACTCCGCCTGTACCACGCTTTCTAACTGATCGATCAACTGTAAAAGCTTTTCCGGCTTTGTTGTGTTTAGTTCGAGAAGTCGTTGCTCGGTTGCTAGGGCCCGGCGTTGCATAGTCATGGTGTGGTCGCCAAGCCCACCCCGTTCCAGCTTCTTAGCCAGCTTAGTTAGATCTCGGTTGCCATCCGCAACTACCAGCGATCCAGAACCTGGTAAGTAGCTAAAATGGCCGGTTATGTGTTTTTTGATGATAGATCGGGTTTCCTCGACAAAGATTCGCTTTTCTAACAGGCGTGGGTTTGTCTCATCACGGCTGAAATACGATTGTAAATGTTCGGCCGGGTTATAAATTCTTAAGGAAGATGCCTGGAATATACGTAGAATCAGATCAGATACGATATTCTGCGCTGTTGGAATGGTGCAATTCTCACAGCCTTCAATTTCCACGATATGGCGTTGAGCAATGTCAGTTTCAAAACTTTGACGGCCTGGCCCAATGATCAAATCGACTTTCTTTAATGTGTTCAAAAGACTTTGCCCATCACACTCGCACTCGTTTTTTAATTTGTCAAATGCGGCCAGGAAAGGTTCTTCTATAGTAGAGATACTGTCTGTCAGCTTTACCACTTCTAACAACCGGCCTGGGCACCGGGCTATCTTATCGGCCTGATCTGTATCCAAAAAGCTGGTGTTAGACACGATATACATATTTCCAATGGCGTCGCCGAACAACTCATGCAGCGTGACAAAGCGCTTGATCGTTTTCTTTATGGAATCTGTGAAGAGATGGAGATGTCCATTTTCCGGTGTACTCGTTTTTATCTGATAGCAGTCGAACATACTATCACTGCGTTCGCAGATCAGGTCTTCATGTTGTTCACACCACATTGAAACATAGTCTCTTTCGCCACGTAGTGCCGATAACAGCAGAATAACTCCATACCCAAATTGATAGCGGAAATTCCGGAGTGTTGCGTCCCCCGGATCGTTTTGATCAAGCTGTTTTATCAGGCTACTCATGTTGACATTATACGCTTAGGGATGAATTCCTGGAGTTTGCTACTTTGTAATCGTCAAAGTCAAAGTAGGTGTCCTCTGCTTCGTCAGAAGTTGGGCCTTTAGGCACTTTTGTCGTATCGTTCCACCATGGAGCTCGGGAGTCGCGGGCTATTCTTCGGGATGGCACAGTTAGCAGTTCATTTTTGGGTTTCCATTCCTCTACCATTTCGCAAATGATATCACGGCAGATATCAACCTTGCTCCCAAAGCACGGCTCCCGAACAGTCCGATAACGCTTCCAGTAACCACCCCCGGATTGCTGGTCGCCGTCGCTGTCGTACCAGTCCCGGCCCTCAATCCAGCGATACGCCGGTGAAAAATGAACTGGTATTAAAGTTGATTGACATCCGTCTATCCAATAGTAGACCCGGTCGAAGTACATCTGATGAAGAAACTTCTCGTAAAGGCGAGGCCGGAACGGATCGTTACCAAGCTCATCGCGCAACGGGATGATCCACAGGATATGAGCTTTACGTTTCGTATATTCTTTAGTGCGATGAATGATTTTGTCAATGGAAATTACACTCTTCTGAACTTCTATCACTACAGCTTTCTCGCTAATACGACCACTGATATCTGGTACAACTTTAGCTAAACCTTTTTCTTTGTTAGCCTCAACTGCCCGCTCTTTCTCCCATTTCCCTTCAGGAAAAGCAGCATTTAAACAGGCCAAAATATCATCCTTACACTTGATGTGCAATGCGCTTTCCGAATTTCTTAGGATTGGGCTCTGCCGTGCTTGATGTGCAAAATGATCCCTCTTTTCCTTACATTTTCGGATGATAACATTCGAGTAGCACTCTGAGCAATAAAAAGGTCCCTGCTGTCTTGTAACATAGGAAGCACTTACCCGTTTGTTATCAGTAACCCGAACAGCAGTCCCTTCCATGAGGGCCATACATGATGCACCTACAGCGTCCTGCTTCAACAATTCTCTCTCATCCATATTTACTAAGAATAAACTTTGTTTTTATTCGCCGTGAACTCGGTCAGCCATAGTCTACATTAAGTTACAGGGCGTAGACACCTCATGATTTCTTATTTTTTATTGTCCGGACCGGCGTGGCGGCAGCCATCAGTGGAGCCGTGTATATCTCATACAGTTCAAACAAGTACTCGATACGCCGGGTCTCGTTAGGGAAGGCTTGGGGTCGATAACATAGATCTACGGCCCGGTCAAGATCCTGATGTGTTTTGACTAAGGTAGGCGGCATCGTGAGTGGATCGTAGAGGTGGGCGAGACTACTGCCGACGAAAGAAGCCCGCACGTCGAGTACCTGTTGCGCGGCCGTCTCAACAGCTTTGACCTGCTTTTCTGTCGGGGTTTGTGGCCACGGGAAGTTATTGTAAACAATACTGTTTGAGTATCTGTAATCGCTTTTTAGTCTCCCACACACATAACGTACCCAAGTCATGTGCATCTCCGATGTCAATATGCCGAACATAAATAAGCTTGCTCCGTCAACAGTTCGGGCCAGATCACTGGCTATTGTGTCTTTGTCTAAAAATCCAATTGGTATATACCTCCTGTTTTCAGATGATACGCCCGGAATTAGCAGGTAATTCTTCTTAGGTTGGCGTATCTCTCCAAAAAGCGTTGGGAAGTTAGCCAGTTTTCTTGTGGCCTCACGGGTACTCTTTTGACGGTACTCTCTGACTAAGTTGATACGTCTTAGTACCTCCCGGTGATCTCGTAAAACATTTGGGGGTACATCTTTTAGCCATATGCACCATCTCTTAATCCCGTTTATGAACTCTTGAGAGCCTAAAAATGGTCTAATCAGTTTTGTGGCTTGTGGCTCATCAGCTATAATGAGATCTTTTTCAAGATCGGTCAATAAAAGAAATCCACCGTCATTAGCCATGCTTCCGTACGATATTTCAGGTACGTTGCAAATCGGTTTTCTACGGTTAATCACAAGTATATTCCGGCCTTCAACTAGGTAAGGATTAATTGAGCGCACCGACCGTTCGATAGGTTCGCCTTTTACATCGGGGTACTCGTATAATATGCTGCTGTTTACTGTGTTATTATTGGACCTAGTCCAATAATAACACAGTAAACAGCAGCATTCCCCCTAGCCTCATTGCTCCATTTGAAAGTACGATGAGCAAACAAAATCGCCACTTTATACCGCTGTAGCAGTTCACCCCATAGTATTCCGACCTGTTCGCCCTGAGTGATTGAGTTTGTTGAGACGAAAGCTGCTTTTGCAGCCGTTTTCTGAATGATGTCTGCCACTTTTGCGTACCAGCCTGACACATAATCCAGCGTACCAGCTCCACTGACACCTTGGAAAATAGCGACAATGTCCCTCCGTTGTTCGTCGGTCATCATCTTGGAGCCAATGAACGGCGGATTGCCAATGATGAAGCTATAGCGTAGTGGCTCCTCTCCTTCTTTGGATTCTGGCAACAGCGATTGCCAGTCGGTGCGGAGGGCGTTACCATGCACAATGGTTGCGGACTTGGTGAGTGGCAGACGAATGTAGTACTGGCCAAACTCCTCTGAAATTCGCATATTCATCTGGTGATCAATGAGCCAAAGGGCTACCTGAGCAATTTGAGCCGGAAACTCTTCGTACTCGATACCGTAAAAGCGGTCCACATCGACCAGTACCAGGTCATTGACGCTGACAAACTGCTGACCTTTCTGTAACGCTTTAATGACGTCAATTTCGAGTAGTCGCAGTTCTCGATACGTGATGATGAGAAAATTGCCGCAGCCGCAAGCTGGGTCCAGAAACCGTAGGTTGGCTAGCTTGCCATGAAAAGTAGTCAGCTTACGCCGATCCATCTGAACAGTTCTGAATTCGCGCCAGAGGTCATCCAGAAATAGTGGTTTAATGACCTTCAGAATGTTCTTCTCCGACGTATAGTGTGCACCTAAATTTCGACGTTCGACGGGATTCATCACCGATTGAAACAGTGATCCGAATATAGCCGGCGAAATACGTCCCCAGTCCAACGCGCAGCAGTCTAGCAGAATTTGCCGCATGGCCCGGTCGAAACTTGGAATCATCAGGTTTTCGGCGAATAGCCTGCCATTGACGTAAGGGAACTGCGTCAGATCATCGTCCAGATTCTTCGACCGTTTTTCGGGAGGCGTGTTCAGAACCTGGAACAGCATGGCCATTTGCGAGCCCAGGTCGAAACCGTCTTCGCGGGTATTCTGGCTCAGATAGTCCTGAAAGGTGCCTTTGTCGAAAATACTGGTATCATCGGCAAATAGGCAAAACAGCAGGCGTACCAGGTACACTTCGAGTGGGTGACCATCGTAACCCACTTCTTTCAGCTTATCGTGTAGACCGCCCATCATTTGAGCCGCTTTGATATTGACGGGATCTTCCTCCTTATAGGTCCGTTTCTGATAGCCCAGCATAAAGCCAAACTCCTTGACATGGTGATGCAGATCGGCTAGCGGAAATTCATGGTACTGCCTTGCAGAGCCGGTTTCCATTTTCTCATCCAGATCGTAGAGTCGGAAGCGGGCAAAATCCGACACCAGTATATATCTGGGTAGTTCATGATCTTTCAGCCCAATGAAATAAGCGATAGCCTGGCTGTAGGCATCATCTAAGCTGCGACCGCGTGATTTGTGTTCGACAACCAACGTTCCTGGCCAGAATAGATCGACAAATCCTTTGCTTCTGCCAGGTCGCTCAACCGCTTTTTCAAATTGCGCCAGTCGTCGGCGCGTAACGCCGAATACGTTGAAGAAATCATCCCAGAACGACTTGGCTTCCGCGTCTTCCGAGGCGTCATCTTTCCATTCATTCGCGAAACGCAAGGCGCGGTCTTTTATCTCAGTCCAGCTAAGAGCCATTTAGTGTATGGGGAAATAGAGTAGTGCATCTTAGGCTTAAAATAGTAATCCATCTAGCTACTTTTGGTAATAAATATTGATATAAACAGATAAAATAAATTATACGGGCAGTTACTGCGTTATTTGTTCAAATAAAAGCCGTGTTTGGTTATGTTGGTTCAATTTTCTGTTCAGAACTATAAGTCGTTTCGCGACGAAGCTAAGCTGAGTCTGCTCGCATCGGGCTACGATAAAGACCCGCTTACCGAAGCTAATTTGATTTCGGGTGCTTTGACCGGACCAGTTCGGCTACTGCGGACGGCCGCCATTTACGGAGCCAATGCGGCTGGCAAAAGCAAGCTGGTGGAAGCCATGCATGTAATGCGACTGTTCATCATGCGGTCAGCAGCCAGCACCGGGCAAAAGATTCCAGTCGTCCCGTTTCGGTTGAACCCTGACACAGAACAGGCCCCATCAGAGTTTGAATTGGTTTTTCTGCACGAAGGTGACCTGTTTCGGTATGGCTTCGCGTCCACTGCCGAGCATATAGTGGCCGAATGGCTATTTTATCGACCCGAACTGGCCCGTCCTAAAACGAAGGAGATCGAGATTTTCTACCGTGACAAGCAAATCTTTGATGCTGTGCACCCGCGCCAGTTCAAAATTGGAGCCCGACTAATCAAAGACGGTATGATCCGGCCCGACGCGTTGCTGTTATCGGTGGCGGCTCAGTTCAATGAAGTGCTGGCCCAGCGGGTGTTTAGTTGGCTTGGCCGCTTCAACATTATTTCGGGTTTGCAGGAGGAAGGCTATGAAGGGTTTACGGTCAGTAAAGTAATGAACCCCACTGGCAAGGGAACAATCATGGGCTTTTTGCAAGAGGCTGACCTCGGCATTACCGATGTCCGGGTACGGACGATCGAACAAGAAAGTGATTTGCCGGGAAACTTACCGACTGACTTGCGAGAGCGACTTACAACCGCCCTGACCGAAAAAAACGGACTGATTTTCGGCGGGGCCAAAGCTGTTCATCGGGTCTATGATTCGTCGGGCAATCGGACGGGTACGTTGGAATTTGATATGGAGGATGAATCATCAGGAACCCAAAAATATTTTGCCCTGTCGGGGCCGATTTTGGAGACGCTACAACAGGGCGACGTACTGGTGATTGATGAACTGGAATCAAAGCTACACCCAAATCTGGTACAGAAGATTGTGGGTCTGTTTCACTCACCAGTTACCAACCCCCACCATGCCCAGCTCATTTTCAACACGCACGATAGCAACCTCATGACTGCTGAAGGCCCTTCCGGGGCGGGTTCTTCAACTCCGCTACTCCGGCGTGATCAGATTTGGTTTGTTAAGAAAGACCGCTACGGTGCATCGTCACTGTATTCGTTAGCTGGCTTCAAAACCGATCAGGTACGTAAGTCAGACGATTTCCGGGAAAAATACCTGCAAGGTCGATACGGGGCTGTACCCTATCTCAACGAATACGAAGAGGGCATTAGCCAATTGGTACAATCAAATGAGCAGTCGGGCGGTATCCCGTTAGCGGAGCCAGTCGGGATTTTATGAGACGATTGGACAAAGCCGCACTTGAAACGGAACAGCGGCAGAAACGCCGACTAGCTAAACGTAAACCGTTTTCGCTGACACGCAACGATCCGGCAACTGATGTTTCGCTACGGTTATTGATTATCTCGGAGGGCGTCAATACAGAAGTGAGCTATTTCCGGCAGTTCGAGCAGCCTACCATTCGGGTAAAAGCGGTCGGAACTGGCTTCAATACTGTTTCCTTAGTGCGCCGAGCAGAGCAAATTCGGGATGAGGAAGCGGCCAAAGGTCGCCATTACGATCAGGTTTGGTGCGTTTTTGACAAAGACGACTTTCCGGCACAAGACTTCAACGAAGCGGTCCGGCTGGCTGAGCAATTATTTGGGCCGGGTCGGGTAGCCTACTCCAACCAGGCATTCGAGTACTGGCTATTACTGCACTTTTTGGATCACCAGGGTGGAGCTATGCACCGCCGACAATATGATGCCCGGCTCAACGAGTGCCTAAACCCCTTCGGCGTTCAGTACGACGGTCAGGCCAGTAAACTAGTCAGCAATGAGTTCTTTGACCTATTACTAGCCATTGATCCTAAAACGGACAAGCCGCGTGTTCGGCAGGCCATCAGCCGGGCTGAACGCTTGGATGAACGATACGACCATAGTAATCCTGCTATGGAAGACTCCTCAACGACTGTATTTCGGCTGGTAAAGGTGATTTTGGGGTGAATCTGACTTCCGACGATCCCTTTACTGAGAATGACTAGTGATAGTAAGCTACGAAAGGAATCAACTAAACAGATGCGTATAGATTTTAAAAGAGGGTAAGAAGGAGAACCAATAGACATAGCAAATGAACGACTATTAATTCCACAGGTACCGAACAGGGCATTGATAATTACAAGGTACCTAGAAATGAAAAGGCGCTTTCGAGATCAGTAATTAGTTGAGCTTCCATGCGTTCTCTGGAATCGCTGGTAATACGTAGTTCAGCGGCACGGATACGAATTGGTTCGTTACCAATCATGGCTGACGATACGGTGAAAGTCACGGTTTCAGTCGGTTCGGCCCCTTGTCTGACTGGATAAAGTAACAGTACTTGTCGAGTATTACGACGTAAGGCGTAGCTCACCATTTGATACATATCAGTTTGGCTAACGCCCGCCTTCTTATCAGCCTCGTCGTTGCCCTGCCGAATCTTGTATTTCATGTCGACAATGAGTTGCTCACCCTTCTGACCGAGTTTTTTGCTGGTTAAAAGTAGATCGTTTTTGATTTGGAAGACTTTATCATGTAAACCGTTAAGCGAGTCGCCTGAATTGATCCGTGAGGCGAGGTAATCAGTAGCCTGTGGTTTTATTGTAAATTGGTTAGTAAACGTCCGTTTAATTACGCTCGCAATTAGATCCTCATAAACACGGTCCATCGGAACCAGAAAGCAGAAGTGCCGCTGCTGGGCGTCTTGCTGACTGATGTATTGATGCCTCAGAAAGAACCGGCACATATCAAGGCAGTGCTCGTACTGATGAAAGAAACGGTTCAACAATACCGCATCGCAATCCTGTGCGATGCATGGGCAGTCGTCGACTTCGTCCAGTACAAACAGTATCTGCTCCAGTTGCCGTCGCGTTTCGAGCCGACATAGGTATGTAAGCTGCCGCGCAACATACTTAATGATCTGATTCAGCCGATTATTGAACTGAAACGGCTCATAGTCGCAAACTAGTTGATGCCAGTTGCCCCGGCTTAGGCTGTTGTTGACGTAGCCCTGTATATTTAGCCGCCCCCGCAGATGGGTCATCGTTTCCGTGACTTCCTGATACTGATGGTAAGGCTGCTCATTAACCAGCGTATGCGCGAACCGGGCAAAGTAACGGATCAGCGCATCGGGGAAATTGTCGATGGTTTCTGAATCGGACAATAGGTCTGCGAAGGGGAAGTTGACCCGTTCGCTGTAGTCAAGCCACCATAGTAGATGGCGAAGCGCTATATCGCTCTCGCCTTGTTTGAATACTTTTGGAAGAATCTGAATGGTTTGCCCGCCATACTGGATGAAACCAACGTACTGCCCCGCTTTTATGGTTTCTCTACCCTTACGACGTTCGAACTTCAGAAACGGCTGTTGTTTCGAAGCAGAGTTTTCAACATCCTCTGCGTAAAACACCGACCGGCTGGCCCACACCCCATCGAGGTAGGATTGCAGCCCGGTCACACCGTCCCGTAGCGCCTTGGGTAGCGCAACAAGGTGATGCTCTATCAGCACAATCGGACTACTCCACATAGCTTACCAGCAGTTGGTCCGTAATCTCGTCTGGGTTGGCGGTAATGCCAGCTTCACCTAATAGCTTGGCAACGGTTTTTGTATTGCCATTAAAATATTCCATCAGTAATGGAATGACCCGATTGTTAAACACTGAAGCCAGATCACTTTTGCCGATAAAATAGGCGTGTCCGATTAGGAAATCAGCGGATTTATGGTTGGCTCGAATGGCGCTATTTAGCCTATCTAATATTTCACGGGCTGGGCTTTGCAACAGGTTGCTGTCGGGTTTCTGATAGATAAACTCAAACCGGCGACGCAAGGCAATATCTAGCAAGGCCAGTGATTTATCGGCGGTATTCATTGTGCCGATTAGGTACAGGTTGGGCGGTATGGAAAACGGCTCGCCCGAGGGCAGCGTGATCGTCAGTTCGTTGGGCTCATCCAGCCGTTTATCGTCTTCCAGCAGCGTAATCAATTCGCCAAACACCCGAGACATATTGGCCCGGTTGATTTCGTCGATAATCAGAACGTAATTTTTAAGCGCTACTTTTTGGGTAATTTGCTGCCCCAGCTTGGCTAGTTGTTCAGAAAGAGGCTGATAATAGGGCCGTAAGCCGTTCGGGCGAATTTCCTGAGTGCCTTCATAAATCTCACGTAACGTTGTGATACTTAGCGTGTGAAGTGTACTGCCGTTCGCTTTACGGAAGCTGATACTACGCTCGGAAACATCATATACAACAAACTCTACTCCCGACGCCATTTTTACACAGATTTCCTGATCGGCGTCAACCAATGGTTGCATAAATTCGTCGAATACTACCTGAAACGGTCTTACTGTGGGAATACCTTTACTGATCTGACTAGCGCTGTAATTGTCACGCGCCCTTTTCGCAATCTGGTAGAAAATACCGTAACGCTGTTCAAACTTTAAATCACCGCCATCCGTGGCCGGTTTCAAGCCCGTTACGAAGTCTTCGTATGTGTAATTTTGATGGAAGGTGACAAAGTCAATCTGCTCACCCGTACGGTAGGGGTAGTTAACACATTTGGGGTATATTCGCCACCAATACAACTTAACTACCTTAATAACAGCAGTTTATAAGAAAACTTATGCGCTTAGCGTTCGTTTTAGCGAGCAAATAATTTTGCTGTTTATTTACGTGTAAAAGCAGCCATTTTTAATGCTCTTAAGCTTTAAAAAGACGTTATGACCATCCAAGCACGAAACACAGTGGTCAGTGACCCTAAATTCACACTTATTCTGGGTATTATACGCAACTTGCCAAAGTAGCTCCCACTATAGGTAATTATATCTGTGTAACTGTTTGATTAACAAACTTTTATAGGCTCTACGTGGCGGATATACTCTGAATGTGTCAGCTACCCTGACGGTAGTACGAGCAGGACAAACTATAGATTTTATACGCAGCCCGGTACTGTTGTTTTAGTCAATGCAACTAAGTGATGTCGGCTTGCATCTCTTTCAAGGATATACGATCGATCCTACCTCACGTTGAGATTACTTTATGGAGCCCGCTAGTGCTATGTTATTTGGCTATGCCCGCGTATCAACTCAAGATCAAAACCTTGATCTCCAACTGGACGACCTAACGAAGGCTGGCTGTCAGCGAGTGTTTCAGGAAAAGGTGTCTTCGGCCAAAGCCCGCCCACAACTCCAGAAAATGCTGGACATTCTCCGAGAAGGCGACACAGTCATCGTCTGGAAATTAGACCGCTTGGGTAGATCGTTGAAAGAGCTTTTCACCCTAGTCGATGACTTTCAGCGTAAAGGCATCGGTTTTCGTAGTCTCAACGACGCGATCGACACAACTACCGCACAGGGCCGGCTAGTTTTCAATCTGTTTGCCTCGCTGGCAGAGTTCGAACGCGACATGATCCGAGAGCGAACCAAAACAGGCTTAGCAGCCGCTCGGGCCAGAGGCCGGGTGGGTGGCCGTCCCAAGGGCCTTTCCGTGCAGGCTCAAGCCAAGGCGCGAGCTGTCAAAACAATGCATGGCCTGAAGAACCACACGATTTTAGATATTTGCCAACTCTTTCATCTGAGCCGAGCAACGGTCTATCGTTATTTAGCTTGGCGAGAAGAAACGATAACTACTGGTTGATAGATAACAGTGTATCATAAAACGGGTGAAAACAGGATCCGCACGCTTCCAGTCATTCCCGAAAGCCACCCTAAAACCCGCCCGTCCAACCGGCGGAACCGGCGCTAAACGTATTCATTATTTTTTAAAACTAACCCATGAAGAAAGTACTCCTTACCGGAACCGCATTATTGGCTTTCGCAGCCGCTGGCTTCGCCCAGACCAACCAGGCCACCACCAACCAGGCCGGTATTAACCAGAGGGCTGCCCAGACCCAAACGGGTAGCTATCTGAAATCGACCATTACCCAGACCTAGGGTTCCGCCACCAACGTTGGAGACTACGGCACTACTCGCCAAACCAGTACGGAGGCCGGGGGTAACCAGGTCACCATCAGCCAGACCAACGGGGCCAACTCAAACCAGGCGGGCGTAACGCAGTAGGGCGGCACGGGCAACAGCGGTACCATCACCCAGGACATGTCTAGCGGCACGGGAACCCTGCCCGTAACGGCTAGCACCTGATAAGTGGTGTAGTGACAATAAAACTAGACCGGACTGACTGACGCAGATGGCCAACGCAGCGACGCTAAGGCTGACGATGCATGGTGGGGTCATCTTTTTATCCGTGTCGAGCATGCCCACCGCACCGTCCGGCTGCGCCATGACCTGATCGAAACCGACCGTATAAACCCCAACGTTCGCCAAGACAATCTACTCGTGCACCTGGCAAAAAATGGCTGATTCTGCGTGAGTGGTAAGCGGGCGAATTAGTCGTTACCAGCGGGGTTGCCACGTATTATGATCATTCATACCTGGCAAAGCGCAGTTGACATACAACAAGCCGAACTTGGTACACAAATGGCCAAATGCCGCCCGAATGAAAAGTGGCGGATGAGGGTGCGAAGTCGTCTAATAAGATGGAGTGTATTGCCACACCCAGGACTAGCCTACAACCACAGTACCCTGCATGAACCACACCACACGGATCAACCCATTGTTGATCGAAGATGTGCCTATTATGGCCATGAACCTGGCCGGCCGGTTGGAAGGCGAAGGCTACCGCATCGTCGGTAGTACCACCAACGGCCCCAAGGCGCTCGACGCAGTCCGGTGCGACGTCGTCATCAAGGATGAATAAGCCGGCATCGAAACCGCCTTTTAGCTGCTGGCCCAACGATCCAGGCCGATCCGTCACCTGACGGCAGTACCGGAAACAACGCCTGGCTGAGACGGAGCAGCGGTAATACGGTTGCCTCATGCCAGGGGCGTTCAGTTGAGCAGCCTGCGTTACTTGCTGTCGACTCAAGCACATAAGTAACTTACGTAAGCCGCGGGCTGTCAATTAGTCGACGCCCACAGGGAATAGATAGATTCCCGAACGACGATTTGTGTGCCCGACCCACCCCGTGTGGTTAAGGCACACGAATCTACCCACCGTAGCTCACCAGGCAACGCTGGGTACCGCACGTACAACAAAGTGACAACGCTCGCTGGCCAAGAGCTGATCACCCGACGGAAACGCGCTTACGATACCAAAAGGCGCATCGAACGCCAAAAGACCTTACGTTTCAATTCATCCTTTTTAGTTTTTACTACCCCAAATCATGAAAAAAGTATTTCTTTCGCTTGCTGCTGTGTGTGCCATCACTACTGCTTTTGCTCAAAACCAAGCTACGCTCAATCAATCCGGAACTAGCCAACAGGCAACTATAAAACAAGCTGGCCAAAACCAGGCCTTAGTTACACAAAACAACGGTTCGTCTACTGGCACGGGGGGTAATAGCCTGACTTCCAGCCAGGCAGGATTCGGCAATTACCTGCAGTCTACGCAGTCCGGAACAACGAACTCGGCCAGCTTTACTCAGAAATTACAGGGAAGTTCATACGCTTACTCGACGCAAACGGGAACGTCAAACAAGATCACGTCTGAGCAGGCGAGCTACAGCGGGTCGGCGGCTACGGCTACCTTCACTCAAAGCGGTACGAGCAACGAGGCAACGCTCAGCCAGGCCGACAACGTTAGCGGTCAGGGAGGTACGTATGCTACGTTTACGCAAACCGGCGAAAAAAACGTAGCCTCTATCAAGCAGGGTGATGCGACTACTGGCGATGGGAACACGGCTACCATCACGCAGAAAGGCAATTTAAACACAGCTAGGCTTGAGCAGACAGGCGTGCTACTTAATGCCGACCTCTCTCAGGTTGGCAACAACAACGTAATCAAAGGGTTGAGTGGCGATGTCGCTATTCAGAACGGTATGTCTAACAGCCTCACCATTAGCCAGAACAGTAATTTTAACACGGCTTCGGTTGGTCAGAGCGGCATGGGAAACATGGGTACTATTCAGCAGGGCAACTAATCATTGATTTGCCTGGGCGGATCAAGCCTGTACTGGTACGAACAAGCCGTCCTCCTAGCAGGACGGCTTGTTCCTGTTCTAGTCAAAAAGTAGAGTAGTGAACTCTTCTCTTTGGATACAACCTGCCATTTATCTAGTTATTACTGTTTATTCTTTCCAATCTGCTCACGTGAAGAAAAGTATCCTCACCGGCGTTGCGCTTATGGTTTTTGCCGCAGTAAGCTACGCTCAATCGAATCAGGCTACGCTCAATCAGGTGGGTAATCAGCAGACAGGAAACGTTACGCAGGCCGGTGGTTCGTTACAATCGAATATCCAGCAGACGAGCGCTTCCGGGGTTACCAATACTGGAAATTACGCTAATACGTCGCAGGCACCTAACTACTACTCGTCGTCTAATCAGGCTAACGTCAATCAGTTGGGTAACAAATCTGGCTTTGCCAACATAGGTCAGGAAGGATCCGGTAACGCGTCTACCATCAATCAGACTAACAACACGGGGGGAAATGGCAACCAGAGTACAGCGGTCAATGCACCAGGGGCTGTAGCCAACGCTAACAACGTTCCCAATCAGGCGGGTATCAACGCCGTAACGGGCAACGGAGGTAATTACGCCAATACGTATCAGCGGGGGTTCAATGAGGCTGTAACCGTTAATCAGAACACCGGTTCAGCGGGCAACTACACCGATTCCCGGCAGGACGGGGGCGGAGGCCAAACGGTGACCGTGAACCAGAACAACACCAGTTCCGGCAACAAAACAACCGCCAACCAGTTTGGCCAGTCCAACAACCTGTCGGTTAGCCAGTCCAATAATTCATCGGGCAATACGGCCGCTGTTCGTCAGGGGTTTTCGGCTGCCGTGGGTGGCCCGAATACAAGCGGGGTGCTGGCTACTGTCGAGCAGCATGGTGTTGTTGGCGGAGCCGCCAGTAGTGGCAACCAGTCGACAATCAACCAGGTTGCAACGGGTGGCGGTACAACGGCGCTCAGCCAGCAGAATGCTGGTCCATTGGGCGTATCGTCAGGAAACATAGCGGAGATCAATCAGCGCAATGGTAGTCATCAGGCTACCGTTCAGCAGAACAACAGCAGTACAGGCAACACGGGTACCGTGTCGCAGCAGGGTTCGGGTAACGGCGCTACCATTGCTCAGTCGACGAACAGTGCTGCCAACCAGTCAGCTGTCGTACAAACCGGTACCAACGGACAGGCCTTTACCAATCAGGCAGGTACGTCGGGCTTTACCAGTGCGGAAAACAGAATTTCGGTTGACCAGGCGGGTGATCGGCAAACCGCAACGATCAATCAGAATGCAGGCGCTAACGGACCCAGCACCGGCAACCGTAGTACCAGCACGCAACGGGGAGCCCTAAATACCATGACCGTTAACCAGACCGATCGGAGTATAGGAAACCAGTCGACGGTAGCGCAGTACGGAGCAGGTACCACTGCCAACACGGTTCTGGTTAACCAGTCGGGTACGTCGGCCCGTCCCACGGTGAACAACAAAGCAACTATTTCGCAGGGAACAGCGGCATCGGCTTGGAATAACAACTCGTCGACGACGTCTCAACTGGGTGCCTTCAACGAAGTTACTGTGGCCCAGATCGGTGGCAACAGTAACGCGGTCTCCTCCGAACAGACAGGTGACCGGAACCTATCGACGCATAACCAGAACGGGGCGTCGAACTCGATTGTCGAGTTCACGTACGGTACTAATAACCGGCTTGACGTCGTGCAGACGGGAACGGCTAACGGAGCCCGGATTCAGATGCTGCCAAACGGCGCGGTGGGTGGTAACGATAACAATAGCAGCCGGATTGCTCAATCGGGCGCGGCCAACTACGCGGAACTAAATCTGCGAGCAGCCAATTCGTCGCAGCCAGGCTCGCCTAACTTCCTAATCGATCAGACAGGGCGGAGTAATTTCGCCAAACTGGAGGTTCGCGGCAGTTCAGGTTCCGGTTCGGGTACTCCTGGTCTGAACAACTCGGTTCAGATCGTTCAATCGGCATCGTCGGCAGGCGGTACCCTGGGCCAAACAGCCAATGGCTTAGTCTGGGGCGATCAGAACGCAGTAACCATCAATCAGTCGGGCGTTGACGATAATACCATTGGTGGTACATCGACCGGGCAATATGGTTTCGAGATTAAAGGCAATAACAACACGGTTGGTTTAACGCAAAATGGTAACAAAAACAGCATCAACATAGGTATTACCGGTGGTGTTGCGGGCAGTGGAAACCAGGTAGCCATCAACCAAACTAACAGTAACAACCAGGTAGGCACAGGATTTGGTGGTGGCACTACGGTTACGAATACGTCTGCCCGGGGGTTGTACATTACTGGAAATGGTAACTCCGTAAACATCAGTCAGGATGGTGGTGACGAAGTCAAAGTACTCCAGAGTGGCGATGACAAACTGATGGTCAAACAGCAGAATGGTATGTCGAGTGTTGCTCAGTCGAACCGGGTGCTTATTGACCAGGGGGCAGGTAGTCAGGACGCTGTCATTACGCAGAACGGCGCAGGTAACTTTGTGTATGGACTGGGTGGTGCGGGCACGTTTGCCGTACAGGGCGGTGGATCGGCCAACCAAGCGGTTGTAACCCAGAGTGCATCGAACGGTTTTACGAACGAACTGCGCCTTAGCCAGATCAGCACAGAGGCTATGAATATGGCGACGGTTAATCAAAATGCAACGGGAGTCAGTAACCTGGCCGAGGTCAAACAGAATGGCTCGGGCAATAGGGCGACAATCAATCAAACAGGTAACTAGTAGTCGACAGGAAGGCTGGCTCGTTTCGGTCAGCCTTCCTGTTTAAAACAGCTTACCTATCAACCTTACTAGTATGAAAAATATCATTCTCTTGGGTTTGGCGGTTTTAGGTGCTGTATCGGCCACTGCACAAAATACAGCGGTTGTCACCCAGCAGGGTAATACGCACGAATTGTCGGTTGTGCAGCGGGGTTCGGGCAACACATCGGTCGTTAACCAAACAACTGCCGGGTCGGCAAATCGGGTAGTCATCACGCAATCGGGTGCCAACAACGTCGCAACCGTTAATCAGGGGGGCGAGTCGATCAGCAGTGAGGCCAACACGCAAAACACAGTCACGGCAACACAGGCTGGCGATGGAGAAACCATGATTAACCAGACCAATGGAGGCAATACGATAAGCGTCTATCAGTCCGGTCTAGCCCCCACTGACAAAAAGAAGAAAACCAGCCCGAAACGGTCTGCAAACTAGTGGTCGCGGAGCCGGTTCCTGGCCGACTCTACCCGATCATTAACTAGTTAATTTAGTAAGCTACAGTTTCCAACTAGACAAGTTCTGCCAACGGCTCTGGTAGCTGGCAGACTTACTTTAATTGAACCAGCAATCGATCCTCAATGCTTAATCAATAGTAACTCAATGTCAGATTTACTCATTAAACGTCTATTCACCTTACTATTTGGTATGATCTGTGGGGCGGCTAGTGCTCAGGTGAATTCAGTTCCAACAAACAACTTGGATGCTTACTGGAATCTGACGTCGATACCGAATCAGGCGCAGGTAAGCCTACAACCCGGTCTGACAAACCTGACTGGCCTGAGCGGTTCCATCAACAGGGTTATTACGCAGCAGGATGGTCTTGACAATGCAGCGCAGCTAGCCATTACGGCAGGTTCTCAAAATCAACTGAGGCTTAATCAGACAAACAATACCAACTACGCAGATGCCACCTTATCAGGCGTAAGCAACAACGTTGTTATTAGTCAAACGGGGGGAAACAATAACCTCGCCTTTGGGCTGAATGGTACTAATAACCGACTCGCGCTTACGCAGGACGGAAGTGATCGTCTCCAGATGATAGGGCTTCAGCAGAACAACACCCGTCTCGACGTGAATCAGGGTGCTGGCAACAATTCACTGACCATAGACAACACGACATTGTTCAAAGACATTAATGGCACAGGTATTCCTAACCTACGCATTGAACAAACGGGGGGCGCTACGGCCACCATCCAGAACGGACGGATTTTTGGCAATTAAAGTGATGATTACCCTACGTAGCCTATCGCTTATTTGTCTGGTGCTACTGCAGTCGGTCTGCCAGGCACAGGATCCTGATCTGGACGGTAAACTCATTGAGGGGACCATGAATGAAGCGGTGGTCGCCGAAGAGGGTACGGAAACGCTGCTGCTTGATCAGACGCGCAGCAAAATCGGCCGCGACTTCTACGACGCGTTTTTCCGGCATTACGCCGAACTACCCAAGGCACCCGGCCTGCCCGCGCCGACTGACTCGACCCGCCGGATCGAACCGAACCTCGAACTCGATCTGACGGCCTTCGTCGTCACAATCGAGGAGCTACCCGCCTTCGGCGTCGGCACGACGGTAATCGTGGTGTCGCTCAACGATCAGGTGATCTGGCAGAACTACGTGCAGGCGCGAGCCGAGACGCTGGAGGCATACGCCTTTGATGCGTCCGAACTGCTCAATCAGTACGTCATTAACTATCAGGACGTGCAGAATCAGCTCGAAAGCGCCGATCAGCGCGGATCAGGTATTTTTTGACAAATAGTTTCAGGTTTAACGTGTAAAGGTCAAGGCTGACCGGTATACGTGTAAAATAGTCTCCATCGATGAACAAACGACTACTCGTTCTATTGTGTCTGATGCTGTTCGGCACGGTAGCCGCCCACGCGCAAAGCTTTGTGTACCATCCAAACAACCCCAACTTCGGGGGCAATACCTTCAATTATTCGTGGATGCTGAGTTCGGCCACCGCGCAGGACCGCACGACCGACCCGTCGGCCAGGCGAAACACGGGCACATCGACGCAGACCAGCACACTCGACAGCTACGCCCAAAGCCTGCAAAACCAGTTGCTGAGCCGGATCACCAGCAACCTCATTAGCAAGCAGTTCGGCGAATCG
This sequence comes from Spirosoma rhododendri, assembly GCF_012849055.1. Lineage (NCBI taxonomy): Bacteria > Pseudomonadati > Bacteroidota > Cytophagia > Cytophagales > Cytophagaceae > Spirosoma > Spirosoma rhododendri. Next base: position 205,637 of record NZ_CP051678.1, read on the forward strand.
ACGCTCAAGCCCGGCACCTATACCTTCGGTGAATTTCAGGTCGAGATCACCAATGGAACCAACGGCGTGGTAGTCCGCATCGTCGACGGGAAGGGGGGCGAAACCTCCATCACCGTGCCTTATTTCTGACCCGCCCCGGCACCGCCGGTACTTCCGTTCATCAATCCACTCGTAACCCCGACTCGTACCATAATGGCAACTTCATGGCTGCCCCGTTTGCTGGTGCTGACAACCTGCGTGAGCCTGCTGAGCAACTGCACCGCTTTTTTTTACCAGCCCACCGGTCCTCGCCGGGCGCGGCTGGGTGAAGAAACCCCGACAACCACAACGCTCCGGTCACTACCCCCGGCTAAAGAAAAGATCGTGGCCGCCGTCTACAAATTCCGCGACCTGACGGGGCAGTACAAACAGACCGAAACGGGCGCGGGCTTCTCTACCGCCGTCACCCAGGGAACGACCAACATCCTGCTCAAAGCCCTCGAAGAAAGCAACTGGTTTGTGCCCATCGAGCGCGAAAACGTGAGCAACCTGCTCAACGAACGCAAGATTGTCCGCTCCAGCGTGGCCCAGTTCAAGGAAGGCGAAAACCTGCCCCCGCTGCTGTTTGCCGGGATCATTCTGGAAGGCGGGGTCGTCTCCTACGATGCCAACATCATCACCGGTGGCGGTGGCCTGCAATATTTCTCGGCCGGTGGGTCCACCCAATACCGGCAGGACCGCGTCACGGTCTACCTGCGGGCGGTCGCCACTAAAACGGGTAAGATTCTCAAGACCATTTACACCTCCAAAACCATCCTGTCGCAGACGGTCAGCGCCAGTCTGTTCCGCTACGTGACGTTCAAGCGACTGCTGGAAACCGAAACCGGCCTGACCACCACCGAGCCGGGACAGATGGCCGTCACCGAAGCCATCGAAAAGGCGGTCGAAGGCCTGATTATCGAGGGTGTGCGCGACGGGCTGTGGGCCGCCGAAGACAAACAGGCCGGACCGATGAAGAAAGTGCTCGACGCCTACGACACCGACAAAACGCGTATGCAGGAAACCGACGTCTACGGCATACGCCCCGAAATCGACGCGCCCCTCGTTACGCTGCAACCCTACGCCGGGGTGATGCGCTACTACGGCGATTACGCCCGCCACACCATGACCGGAGCCTATGGCGCATCGCTGGACGTGTATTTAACCTCGAAGTTTGGTATTCAGGCCAATGCCGCCACCGGAACGCTGGCCAGCGAAGGCGCTTTCTCAACCCGCATAAGCTCGCTGGAGGGCAACCTGATCTTCCGGCCAACGCCCTTTCAGCGCTGGACCTCGCTGCTCTTCATCGGGGCGGGCATGGTGTCGCGGGCGGGCAGCGGGCCACTCAACCTACAGGGCGACCGCTACCTGCAAGCGCAGGGGGGCGTGGGGATTCAGTATTCGACCAGCGGGCTGTTTGGCTTTCGCTCGACGATTGCTTACAATCAGCCGTTTACCGACGCGCTCGACGGCATCGTGGCCGGCAACCGCAACGACTATTACCTGCGCGGTACGCTGGGCCTGACGCTGAACATCGGCAGTATCTACCGGCCGAAGCGCACCCCCGTCAACACCCGTAACTAATCACCCTTCATCACTCCATTGCCGTGATTCCCCGCCCTCTTTTCCTGAAATCCATCGCTTTTGTACTAGCCCTATTGACCGGCCTGCTCGGCTTGTGGGGCTGCAACGAAGATACGTACATCGACCCGGTGCAGCTCACAAGCGTACGCGGCCGGGTGGTGTACAGCCTCAACCAGCAGCCTGTTCGCAACGCGACGGTCAAGCTGACGCCCGGTAGCCGGGTCGTCTCAACCGACTCGGCGGGGGCGTTTCGCTTCGATAGTGTCGTGGTGGGAAACTACACCGTGCAGGCCTCGAAAGCGGGGTATGGTACGCAGGTAGCCACGGTATCGGCAACGGTAGGTACGACGCCGGTCGTGACGCTTCAGTTGACCGACGATAAGTCGCAGAATCGCCCACCGACTACGCCCGCGCTGGTAGCCCCCGCCCTGAACAGTACGGCCCAGTCGACCACGCTGACGCTGAAATGGAACTCGACCGACCCCAACCGCGACACGCTGACCTACAACGTGCTGCTCTACCGGGCCGGTGCCGCCACGCCCACCAGTTCGTACACCGGCCTGACGGCCGATTCGGTGGTCGTGTCGGGGCTGGACTACAACACGACGTATCTCTGGCAGGTGATCGTGAGCGATGGGGTCAATACCGTCAACGGGCCGGTATGGTCGTTCCAAACGGGAAGTTATCCCGACTACAGCTATGTGTTTGCCCGGCGTATGAGTGGCCGGTTCCAGCTTTTTGGGGCCACGGCAGCCGGGGCTGTCAGTCAGTTAACGTACGACGACAGCAACTGGCGACCGATTGTTAGCCCGAACCGACAGCGCATCGCGTTTATTTCCAACACCGATACTGAACTGCAACTGTACGTGATGAATCTGGACGGCAGCAACCGCCAGCAGGTCACGTCGGTGCCCATCGCCGGGCTGTCGGCGGCTGATCTATCGTTCTGCTGGTCGCCCGACGGCACGCAGTTGCTGTATCCCAGCAACGACCGGCTTTACGCGGTGCGCACCGACGGCACCGGTTTGCGGGTGGTGGCACAGGCCAGCAGCGGCCGTATCTGGGCGGGCTGCGACTGGACCCCGCAGGGCAACCGCATTGCCGCCCGCACCACCGGCACGGGCCTGTACGACAACGAACTAAGCGTATTCAATAGCGACGGTAGTGCTGCCCGGACGGTCTACACCCGGCGGGCGGCCCGCGTGGGCAACCCGGTCTTCTCCGTAACGGGGCAGCAACTGCTATTCTCGGCGGACTCGACCGATTTTCAGAACGAGCAGGGCCGTCAGCTCGATGCCCGGCTGTACAGGCTCAACCTAACGACGGGTGCGCTGACAGATCTATCGCGAAATCAGATGACCAATAATCAGACGGCACAGACCAATAAAGTTGCCGGGACCAATGACCTCGACCCGCGTTACTCGCCCACCGGTGCCAGCCTCATCTTCACCAATACCGCCAATACGGGTATCGGTCAGCGCGACGTCTACACGGCCGACGCCAACGGACAGAACCGTAAGCTGCTGCTCTCCCAGGCCGAGATGCCTTACTGGCGATAATAAACTCACCCGACGTATTGGGATGGGCTACCCATCAGGTAACAACGTCACACCGATGGGTAGCCCATCCCGCTCAAACCTCGGTACTGTACGCCCAGAGAACGGTTGGATAAGTAGTTTGTACTGTTAACCTACGCCCACTTGAGGGTAGCTGACACATTCAGAGTATATCCGCCACGTAGAGCCTATAAAAGTTTGTTAATCAAACAGTTACACAGATATAATTACCTATAGTGGGAGCTACTTTGGCAAGTTGCGTATAATACCCAGAATAAGTGTGAATTTAGGGTCACTGACCACTGTGTTTCGTGCTTGGATGGTCATAACGTCTTTTTAAAGCTTAAGAGCATTAAAAATGGCTGCTTTTACACGTAAATAAACAGCAAAATTATTTGCTCGCTAAAACGAACGCTAAGCGCATAAGTTTTCTTATAAACTGCTGTTATTAAGGTAGTTAAGTTGTATTGGTGGCGAATATACCCCAAATGTGTTAACTACCCCTGAACTGGAACAACATGGGCAACATGGAAGCCCGCATCTCCAAGTCGTTCGAAGCCATCAACAAGTTAGGTAGCGTCAACCAGATCAGCATCACCCAGCAATACCACGATCTGCGTAAGTCAGAGTTACAGTTAGAGTTTGAGTTGCAACAGAAAATCCAGTCAGAGAAAGAAGAGCAGCGTCTGATTCGTGAGCAGATGCGGGAAGAGGAGAAAGCGCAGCGGGAGATCGAAACGGCGCAGCGTAAGGCCGAAGACGAAGAAGCCCGTTACCAGAAAGCATTACTCAAAGCAACCGAAGACGCCAAACGGGCTACGGGCGCGCAGCTGGAAAGTCTGGATCTAAAGATTGCAGAATTGGAGCAGCTACTGTCGGCCGCGCAGCTTCAAAAGGAGCGGGCCCTGTCAATGGCTCAGCAGACCAAATCAGGCCACGTCTACGTGATCTCGAACATTGGTTCGTTTGGTGAAGACGTCTTCAAAATCGGGATGACGCGCCGACTCGAGCCCATGGACCGGGTACGGGAGCTGGGTGATGCGTCTGTACCCTTCAGCTTCGATGTTCATGCCCTAGTCTATTCGGATAATGCCCCGGATCTAGAGTACAAGATTCATCGGCAATTGATAGAGCGCAGGCTCAACTTAATCAATAACCGACGGGAGTTCTTCCGTGTCGATTTAGATGAAGTGGAAACAATCTTCAGCAACGCTGGCCATCCACTAACTCTGACCCGACTAGCCGAAGCCAGAGAGTACCGGGAATCGCTGGCCATTCGCGAATCAAAGAGTCGAGTGGGAGAAGAGATCGAGAGTGATCTTGTAGCAGATCTCATACCGCTATCGCTCGATGACTAGTAGAATGTCTTATTCGTAACCCATTCGTTCAGTTCTTCAACGAACGGATAAGCGATCAGTATACGACCCTCTTGCTCATGACCAGCCTCTGCAGGGTTCAAGACTTTCCAATTTTGGGCAAACTTCTCCGAGATAGCATATAGATCAGCATCTAGATTTTTCAGCTGCTTAAGTGCCCGGCCGTAGTTATGTTCAGGATTGGGGCACGCAATTATCGCAAAGTAGCGCCCTATATATGCATCAAAGGCTATCTTACTATAATGCCCCTTGAACAAGAATGCTTTAGTAATAGGGAGTATGAGCTGGTCTGAACCTTTGTCAAGCGCGTAGTCGGCTATGAATTGGCGGGGTTCATATCCTAGATCAAGGAACAAAGGAAGCATCTTTAAGTGATCCAGCGCATTAGCTAAGAACTCTAGTAACTCTTCAGATAACAGCGGGCGAAGCTTCGGTTTCTTCGACACGCATACGTTTAAAACTAATCTAGAGGTAGCTAACACATTTAGGGTAAATCCGCCACGCAATGCCTATAAAGAGCTGGTATTTAAATGATTATGCGATATTTCTCATGATTTTTCACCCAGTACGCTCGTAGCAACGTTAAAGATTATTTTTAGTTGGTTCGCTTGGGCACGGGGGCTACATTCGTACGAAATGTTCTATCAGGTAGCGAATATATATCAGGGTCTTGGGTCCAAAATAGGGCCACCGTGGCGCGGCCGTCCAGTCGGACAGCCGAAGCAACCGGACCAAACTGAAAATAGCCCTTCTTTATTCCTTGTTCATCGATGATAGTAATCAACGATCTCAAGCATATAGGTCAGATCACTGGTCTTGGTTAGGGGCACCTTAAAGATGTCGATGTGAAAACTCCCGGTCTGTATATCAAGTAGACCCGTAATGATTTTGTACGTGTAAACATGCGGGCGCTCAGATGACTCCGTAAAGCCAAGTTGCAACAGACCTTCGGGCGTAATGTTCAGCGGCATATGGGGTTAGTACAAAAAGTATTGATAGGCTCTTCAGCAGAAGTTCAATTAGTCTTTCAACTGGCTACTCCGTACATAAACGTATAGCGTCGGCTTGCTGATAGCCAGCAATTCACGGATTCTCTTGACACTTGTTTTCTAAGGGTTTACTACATTCATTATAATAGGCATAGTCCTCGGCACTCAGGTTCAAGCGTAAAAACTCATCCATGCCTATATCGTGCCGCTCCAGTAGGTAACGCAGGAAAGGGATACTGGTTTTAGCTTTGTCCAGTCCTTCCCGTACCATTGTTCGACGCAGCCCTTCGTGTGGAAACCCTTCCAGATACTCCTCAAAATAGGCGGTCAACAACTCCCGAGCGGAACTGCTCTCCCTTGAAGTGGTGGTCTGTTGCTCTAACCAGTTGATCACCCCATCAAGTGAGTTCGTTGAGGGCGAATCGGTTGATGGGCTAAATACCAGTAGATCAGTAGCCCGTTGGTAGTATCGGTAGCTTGCATTCCCGATCCGAAAGAAGCGAGCCATAGACGCCCGCTGGTCTTGGGGTAAGCTGGCTAGGGCATCGGCTTGATCCTGATTATATTTTTCGATGGGGTGACGCATAAGGTTGCAAATTAGGTGTGGATGCTCGTTGACTGACAAGTTTGATAGGCTGCCGTTACTAAGGCCGACAAAACTTGGGCGGCCGAAAGTGTAAGGGAGGGATCTGAACGGATCAAGTCCACAATTTTAGCCTGCGAATAGGTGGCGGTTCCAGTCTCACTATCCGATTCGATGAAGAATGTATTCGGTGATACGTTCAGCCACTCGCAGATCCGGGTAAAGACGTGCATATCGGGAAAGTGGTTACTCTCTAATCGGTATAGTGTCGAAGCACTCACCGTACCCAGTTCATCGGCGATCTCTCGATAGCTTCGGCCCGCTCGCTGTTGCCTGATCATCACGCCCAACTTATTGGCGTCAAAAACTAACTTTGCCATCTCAACTGATTCGGAATAGCTTACCCCGCTCGAACATTGTCTGTAGCGGTACCTCGGTCATGATCTCTTCCATGCGCGCATCAACCGCAACCGCGTTGGTATACTGCCCGTCCTGCTTCTCCAGACAATCCCGAATTTTCTCCGCCAGTATCGGTGGGATCGTGAACGTTTTCATAGCGGCAATAACGTTGGTATGCGCATCCAACACAAAGAAGATAATCGTATTGCCTGACCCATTCAACCAGGCATTGGCATGCTCATCGGTGAGTGTGTGAATATTCAGGATAACCTCAAACGCCATCTTACCGGGCCAGTTTAATAGCACAAATGGGATGGCATCTTTCTGGTAGAGACCCACGTGCATGGCTGTTGACGCTAACCCCTTGTCAAGCTGAGGTTGGCTTGAATGAAGTACGATATTAAAAAAGCCATTGGGTATGATCATGGCCCGGGGGGCATCGAAGCCAACCCGCTTTAACTCGGGGTGAGGGAATACGTCACCAATGTGATAGACCAGCATAGAAACTAATAAATAGGGGTTGGTGGGGTTTGTAAAGCCTTTGCCTTTCGCTCAATGTATTTTTTCAGGGAAAGGTATTTGCCGTATTTCAGATGGACGTCGATGATAGCTCGAATGGGAACACCTAAATTTTTTAGATCCATGATGCGATTATAATCTTTGTCATAGATCGAGGCCTGAACAACTCCTTTGGGTTTACCTAAAATGACCCCTCGTTCCCTGCGTGCTCTCAACCCTTCTTTCGTCCGCTCCGAGACAAAATCACGTTCCAGTTCAGCCATTAGACTAAAAACGGTCAGTAATACTTTGGTCATCATATCCTGATGATTCTTGGGGTCAATATCAAGGCCCTGTTTGATCATGACGACCCGGCACTTTTTTTCCTCTATGAGTTTCTTGACTAAACTTAGCACTTGCTGGGTCGAGCGACCCAGCCGTGAAAGCTCCGAAACGATGATCGTGTCAACACTGGTCACCTTGTCGACTAGCTCGGTAATACGACGCTTCTTTTCCGATTGACGAGTGGACACATCAACCTCGATCCATTCATCGACAATCATCTTCCGCTCGACTACGTAGCGAGCAATCAGACTCTTTTGACCCTCGGCCGTCTGATCCGTTTTTGATACCCGGACATACCCAAAAATCATAAGAAAAATTGCTTTTACTCTTAAGGCAGTATTACGTACTAAAGGTAACGAATCGTGATGTACTTACACGTACCTTTATTGCATAAAGTTTATACGCTTTAAAACGGTCGTTATTACTATCACCCAATGCCTACTATTCGGCCCATTTTAGAAAAAGGCCAGCAACGTGAGTTTGAGACACCACCTACCTTCACCTATGCTCAACGTCGGTTCTTCTTTCAAATTACCGATGAAATCAAGCCGCTGCTGGCGGGTCTGGATACCCCGGCTAACCAGGCTGGTTTTCTGGTCCAGCTAGGCTACTTCCGGGCGACCAGCCGGTTCTTCTCCCCAGCTACTTTTGTGGGAAAAGACTGGGAGTTTGCCGCTCGACGGGTGTCTCGGAAAGGAACGCCACTACCTACTCAGCACTATGCTGACTCAACTGCCCGGCGTCATCGGAGCCTGATCCTGTCGGTGCTGGAGGTGATGCCCTTTACCCAGGCGGTCCGGGAGCAATGTCAACGGGAAGCGAATGAACTCGTTAGGCAGGGGCTGCGGCCACCTCAGGTGTTCGGGAGCTTATGTGACTTCCTAAGGAGCCACCGCATGGAGATACCGATTTACTCCGCGTTTGTCGATATAATCAACCAGGCCATTCGGGCCTTCGATGCTCATTTGCGCCAGGTACTCCATACTCAACTGGATGAAGCGCAGCGGGCGGCTCTTTACTCCCTGTTAGTGCAAACGGCCGACGACAAAACACCCCCGCATACGACGGCACCCATGCAATTGACGCAACTCCGTACTACGCAGGAGCTGATGAACCTAAAAGCCATTCGTGAAAATGTCAGGCACTTTTGTCGGTTAAAGACGCTCTATCACCAGTGTCGACCAATTCTGGGGGCATTAGCCTTACACGAAGCCGTGGTCGAAGACTACGCCTTAGAAGTCATGCGGAGCCGAAGCTGGCAGGTCAAACGATGGGTGGGACAGGAACTGCACCTGTTGTGTTTTATCCAGTATCAGTACTTTTACCTCAACGATACCTTGGCTAAAACCCTGGTCATGGCCACCGAAAACAGCGTCAATCAATGCGAAAAACGCTATAAGCTGGACCGGCAGGAACGGTATGATCATAACCTGGGCCAGTTAACCGATATTCTTCAGGAGTATATCAGTCAGGCCGGGCGACTGGACCGGATGCAGGAAGTGAGTTATGACTTCTCCAAACCCTTAGACGAGAAGTTCAAGACGTTACTGACTACGCTGCGCAGCCCCGAGACGGCCTCTTTTCTGGCTAAGTTGCCTCTGGTGCGCGACTTGTACGCCCAAACGAGTCGGCATCTCAAGGATGGGGATTACTACGATGAGATCGCTCAGGGATCGCAGAAGTTGCAGAACCGGGTGGCCGACTTGATTCGACACTTGGAGTTCAGCACGGAACCCGCTGGCGAAGAACTGGCCAAGGCGATTCGATTCTTCCAGCAGAAAGACGGTGTGCTAACGGGTAGCGTTCCGACTGACTTTTTAAAGCCCTCTGAACGGGTAAACATCCGGGATGCTGATGGTAAACTGCGCGTCAGCCTGTACAAGGCCCTACTGGCCCGGCACATTACGCGGGGCATCAAAGCGGGTAGTGTCTATCTGCCTATGTCACATCAATATAAGTCGGTGGACGATTATCTGATCGACGACCAGATCTGGCAAACGACCAAACAAACCCTGTTGGAACGAGCGGGTATGCGCCATCTGGAATGCTGGGAAACGGTTGCCGATGAGCTACGAGGTCGGTTACGGGCTCAATTTGGGGACACCATGGCCCGCATCGATTCGGGCGAAAACCTATGGGTTGAAAAGCGTAAAGACAATACACTGCGCTTCAAAACACCCGTATTGGATGAGTCAGACGATAAAGCTTCGGTGGATTTGTTTCCTCAGGATCGGGTCATTCCGCTCTACGAAGTACTGGAAACGGTTAACCGGGTCTGTCAGTTCTCTGATACATTCAAAGCAGCCCGTCTGGATCATGGGCGGGAACGGCCCGCTGCCAATCTATTTCTGGCCGGCATCATCGGCCTGGGTTGCAATCTGACGACACAACGAGTGGCTAAAACGGCCAAAAACTTATCGGCCGCCACCTTAGGAACAACCGTACGGAACTATTTCAGTTCGGCCAACTTGCTCCGGGCAAATGACCAGGTCAGTGCGTTGATTGAACAGATGAATGTGGGGGCTTTCTTTGATCACAATCCACATGGTAAACATACCTCCAGCGATGGGCAGAAATTCGCTGTGGGTTTCGATTCGATCCACAGCACCTATTCAGCGAAATATTTCGGTAAAGAAAAAGGCATCACCATTTACAGTTTCATTAACGCGATTCATGATCTGTTTTATTCGACGGCCTTTTCGGCTTCTGACCGCGAAGCCTGGTATGTCGTTGACGGGCTGATGCACAACGATGTAGTACGCTCCCAGATTCACTCAACTGATTCTCATGGTGCTACCGATCCCGTGTTTAGTGTATCGTATCTACTAGGGATTGACTTTCAGCCACGTCTGGCTGGTTTGCATCGGCAGAAGCTGCACGGCATGGCTGGCGTATCTATGGGCCATTCGACGGATTATCAATTGGCCATTGGTGAGGAGATGGATGAAGCCCTTGTGGCCCGGCAATGGGATCGTATTCTGCGCTTACTGGTCAGTTTTAAACTAAAGTATACACTGGCCTCGCTGGTGATGAAGCGACTCAACTCATATGCGCTACAGAACCCGCTGTATCAGGCACTGAAAGAGTTGGGGAAGGTAGTGAGGACTGAATTTCTGCTACGTTATATGAATGACGAACAAATGCGCCATCGTTCGCATCAGCAACAGGAGAAGATTGAAAGTGCTCATGCCCTAAGCCGGGCTGTAAGTTATGGCAATAACGGTGTGCTTCAATATGCCAATCAGGAAGAGTTGCTGACCATGCAGGGCTGTAAGCGGTTGATTGAAAACTCAGTCATTTGCTGGAATTACCTGTATCTGAGCCGTTTATTAGTCAACGCGACCAAAGCGGAGCGAACGGCTATTTTGGATATGCTCCCCCGCACATCACCGGTTGCCTGGCAACATATCAATTTTCAAGGCGAATTTAATTTTGATGAAGACTCAGGGCGCGATCCATTGGAAGCATCCTTACTAGCTATTTTATCCTATGAGCCAGAAGCAGTTAAAGCCTCATAATTAGCTAGAAAACAGCTAATTAAAGCCTTTACGTGGCGGATTTACAGACTACTGGACAAAACAGAATCGACGTGGTTTTGCCAACTTAAAAATACATAGCAGGTAGCCCATAAACTGATCAAAAACTAGCAGCGTCGCATTGAGCACCTCCAATCCCTTTTTGAACAGTGACTGCGCCGGACTGCTAGTGCCATTTTGGTAGGTTTTTGTCCCGATTTGATCGCTGACCGCTTCGCCCGCTTTTACACTCAGTACGTAGGCAAAGACGACCACGGCTAGGAGCAGTTCAATCTTAGTCGATTGTTTGAAGTTCATTGATTCCAAATGGAACCCGTTCGTTTTGAGGGCTTTAAAACACTGCTCGATGCGCCACCGCTTGCGATAATGAGCCGGTACAACCTGAGCATTCTCCAGACTAGTCAGCCAATAAAAGACCGGTTCTGCCCGCTTGCGCGGATCCTTCGGCGGGCGCGGATCTTCGTTGCGACACATCACTAGTTTGAGCCGACAGTCAGCCCAGTTTAGCCAAGTCCACACGGGCCGTTTCCGGCGCATGGCCTTTCTCTCCAGTGTCGGATAGCTTGTAAGTGTATCATGTTTGTAGCACTCGCGTTGTATCCGAATCACAAAATCGATCCCTTCTTGATGAAGAAAAGTAAACCAGAGTTTACCCGTGTACTCCCGGTCAGCTAACAGAATCTTCCCCTTCAGATTGTACAGTTGAGCGGCTTCTTCCATAAATGACTGCCGCTCATGTGAATTACTGTGACCCTTTTTGTCGAGATCACGCCACAAAATGGGTATGGCAACTCCTTGATAAATAAAACTTAACACGAGTAGATGCACATCTTTCTGACCTAATCGCCAAGTAGTTGCATCTAAAATAAGGTACCTAACCCGGCCACTAAGCAGCGTAAACGTGCACCGCAAAATGGCTTTGGTCAACTGCTGTGGCTGGCTCGTATTGAAAAAACGGATGAGTCGTTTATAGTGGCTGGCGGGTTGTCGGTTTGCCTTACCTAAGAGTGTAGCCAAGCGGTCTTTGACGGTGTTCATGTTGCTACTTCGGCTGGTGACCAGAGCCTGAGCAATAAGGAACAAGTTTTTGACGATTCCCCGGCTGAAGGGCGCTAAATGGGGCGTAAGTTGCTGAAAAGTAACAGGAAGCATCGGAGGTTGGGGCTATGTGTCAGTTAGACCCAATTTAACTAGACTAGGCTCACGTTCTTAAAATGTCCAGTAGTCTGGCGGATTTACCCTAAATGTGTTAGCTACCCCAATAAGAAGGCGATCTGCACGGCACCGTCATTCGGCCGGGGTGTATCAGATATGGACACGATCAGCCAGGCACTGATCACCCACCTGAGCCGGGCAGCTGAGAAGTTACGCCGGCAGGGCTCGTCAGCCAGTGCGGTAACGGTGTTTCTGCATACCAACCGGCACAAGATCACTGCCCATAACGGGCAAGCCGCCAAACAGTACCACGGGAGTCGTACGGCCGAACTACCCCACGCCTGCAACAGCACGGCTGAATTAGTCAGCTACGCCCACGCCTTGCTGAAGGCAGTTTTTAAGTTCGGCTACGAATACCAGAAAGTGGGGGTTATGCTGTCGGGGCTCGTGCCGGATAGCCATGTGCAACAACACCTATTTGCCGAGCTGCCCGACGAGCGACTGAGCAAATTATCCGGCCTGATGGACGCACTAAATAAACGCTACGGGCGCGACCGCATACGACTAGCTGGGGCAGGATATGACTCAAGTTGGCATCATAAACGACAGTGGATGTCAAAACGTCGGACTACGGACTGGAAGGAGATATTGACCGTTCGGTGATCGCGTTGGGCGAACAGGCAGGCTTGAGTATTCCTACGTAACCGGGGTAAGCTAGAAATAAAAAACTAGCACCAACGGCCCGTCGGCAACGTTACGGCCTGTATTGAACTTGATCAATTTCGATAGATTGTAGTATTGCTTGTACCCGTAGCTATCCGCGATTGTCAAAAATTGCCCTTCAATCGCAAAAACAGCACCGTATTGCTGCTGTACGGTGCCTACGATTACGTTTGCCAGTCTAACGTTTTTTTCATTAACAACAGCCTGAACTGACTGAGCCATTTTCTCGCCTTCGGTTACCACATCTTTCTGACAAGCTCCAGTTGTGATTAATAAAAGGCACAACGACAATACTTTAAGTGCTTTCATAAGAGTTCGTTGAGATAGAATCTTGAGCAAGTATGCCAATAAAGACATGTAGGCTTACCCAATACTTACACGTGACGCACAAAAAGCCCCAACCGGTTCGGAAGGGGCTTTTTGGGACTATCATCTTTCTTACCAAGGACTCTGGCCCTCTGGAATATTCACATCTGAAAACGTCCTGTTGCCTTCTAAAAACGTCCGTGCAACTGTGTAGTGGCGGGAACCGTTTCGGGGAACCACTTCAAATGAAACGCGAATGCCAACAACGCCAAGCTCTGGGGTTTCAAGCTCATTGTCATTTCCTTGTATGCCCACAGAAGGACCCGTCAAATAGTTACTTCCTTGTATGTTTTCGACTGTACCACGAAAGTTATGCTGTCCTCCATCATAACCAGTCAAAACGGCGTCGTATCTGATATTTTGAATATCCACTTCCACATCCTTCACATTGTTATTCCAGATAAGGCGGAATGAATTTGGATCGACGGTGTATAGAAACGAACGTTTTTCATCGACTGACTGACCGTTTATCGTTCTGGGCTGATGAAACGTTGTTTGCTGAATAGTAGGCCCGTTTGAAATGTAGAACAACCCATACGGTTTATCGTATTGAGACACGCCGGTCGACAAAGGATATTCTTCCGCAATCAAATCAGCGGTGCTGGAGATAGTTCCGTTCAAGTCTATTTTGGAGTCCAGTGTCAGGCGCGTTTCTTTAGTTTCTCCAGTACCGAATATGCCATTGAAGATACCTTTTACAATGCCGCTTACTCCGGCCGTTATTGCATCGGTTACTCCACTCAATGCCGCCGAGCCTAATTTATTAATAAGCGAGGCTTCATCATCAGCGGCTCCACTGACTGTTACATTGCCTCCCTTATTGGATATGTTAACAGAATTGCCACTGGTGAATGAGAACGTATTGCCACCACCATCAGCAGCAACCTTTCCGCTTAACGTCCCGGACTCTTTACCATTCAATGCTACTTTAGCATCATTCAGCCCCTGTAGTATCCAGCTTAAGTTAACCGTTTTGCCTCCATTATTTTCATCGTACGGGATCTCAAACTCTACACCGTACCATTGAAGCGGGGGCACGCCGCCACTAGCGGCCAAGGCAACAGAGCGACTATTGCTACCGATGCCTACTATGCTTTTTGCTGCATAGTTTAGGAAGGGGGTGTCTGACGACCCACTTGATAGTTTGAAGGTGTGTAAAAGCGAACTCGCATCTTGGCCCTGATTTGAATTACCGTACCGATAAAAGTAGAACCGTATTAACCCTCGATAGCGATTATACAGCACAAAATAGAGATAAGGTGGTATGGAAGAAGTGTTAAACGTATTGTACACCAATGACCATCCATCTGATTTGTGGTAATCATACTTCATATTGTCTTCTAGGTAGGCGACTGACCCTCCTCCGTCCCACGGGCTAGGAATTGTTGTGTTCGATGGAAAAGGCATCCTTTGGTGGTCACTTTCGCCAGTATCCCAGTTTAGGGGATAAGAGGCAATTATCGTTTGTGCCTTAGCCCCGGAGTGAGCAGCTGTTACGGGTGGCTCAAGGCCCACTTTAGAGCAGCTAATCGACAGGATAGCTAGTGTACTAATGACAGCATAAACAAGAGTTTTCATACAGTTTAGAATTAGCGTGAAGTGCTTTATTTGCTGAAAATCACATTAATAACTTACCTGATGTATACCCTTATTGCCCGCTCAGAAAGGTGAATTAGAAAGTTATAAATTGAGTATACGAGTCATTGTTTAGACATGTAATGCAGTAATATTACCTAATTTATTTGTCCAGATGTTATCAATTTCTATATATACGTTACATAAAGGCATTAGTTCAGTTGGTTGTTATGACTAAGTATTTGACGTCATTAGCCATAAAAATTCTTTAAAATTTACAATCAATTGATCCGTCCACGCTACTTACATAAACGTAGGCCTGTATAAGTCGAATTACCCTTTATTATTGAACGCTTGAATAATTGTGGCGATAGAAGCCATGATTGTCGTCACCTTGTTCAGGGTTTCGGTCTGGTTGGGTTGTAACTGCCTCTTCAGCGCATCTAACTCATACAACAACTTTTGTGTATTGGCCTCGTTCAACGCATCCATTAAGGCAAAACCGCCACGTAGTAGCAAGTCGTGGGCCTTGACGGCTAAAGAGAAGTAAGTTCGCTGGAGACTACAGTTCAGTCGACTTAGTAAGCCTGAATCTTGAAAGTCGTCTAGTATGGCGAAGGTTATATTTATATCGTCACCCGCAATTGCCCTAAAACCGTCGTATTCATAAACTGTGCATAGCTGATTTAGTGGAGCGTTCTCACATACGTATTTTAATATGCCGTCTTATGCTGCGAGGTGATGATGGCTAGTGGCATGGGGGGCTATACAGTAATAAGTAAATGTGTTATTTGATTACTCGTCGATCGTTTGCATCAGACTTAGACTTGACTTAATAACCGTAGCTGATATACAAACAGTTATCATTTATATATAGTATCATTTATATAAATGACAATTATCTAATTAGTGATGTTGCTGATGATAGAAGGAAGAAAGAGGTATTTCGATATAGTATCAGACCACCTTAATAAGATTGTGACTCTGTTCTCTAGCTATGAACAGGCTTGCGCGCAATGGCATCTATATCCCCAGGGTTGACCCGTGCTAACAGCTCGTTAGCTTTATCCAGTTTTGATTGCGCACTAGGGCTCTTGCTGGCCGCAGCTTGAGCGCTGTTTATCGCACGATTCTTTTTAGCTATCTCTTTCATATGCGTAGTTAGGACTAGCCTATCTTAATCGTAGTATGAATGCCTCGGTACCATTACCCGGTGGGTGGTACGGATACAAGTTACCCATTTTATCGATACCGAAGAAGTCGATCCGGTCGCTGACCTCATGACCATATAGGTTTACGACGCCACGGTAGAGCCGGGTTCTGGCATCGGTGCTCCCTGTTAGGAAAACAAGTTTATCCGGATGATGTTCCCAGAACATAAACAGGCTCTTTATAACCGTTGCAATCACTTGGTTACGGTTACCGTTATCGAGCACTGTCCTATCGTCGAGCCGTCGCTTTTGCCGATTGTCTTCTTCGTAGTCGACCCAAATACCGAAGCCTAAATTCCAGATCAGCGGGTTCTGCGTAACTTGGTACTGTATGCCCATCTGGAACGAGCCCCGTAGTCCTTCATTGACAAAAGCGAAAGCTGTTCCCCTCTCTGATTCCTTTAACTCGTAACTCTCAATATTCATTCCTAGTGTTCAGGGCCCTCATACCTTGACTATGTATCGGGCATAAGCTCGCGTGTAACCGACGCAATATTACAATATAATGGCCTTAGTAAGATAGCTATACACTTCCTTGTTTATGCATTTGTTCATGCCAACTTATTGATATCAAAACTCTTATCATTTATATAAATGGTAAACTATGTAATTAAGTAAATGATGATATAACTTGCCAGCATGAAAGTGATAACCATTGCTCACCAGAAAGGCGGTGTAGGAAAAACCACGCTTGCCGTCAACCTAGCTTACTGCTTCGGAGAAGAGTCTAGGGTGGCCATAGTCGACGCCGATTTACAGGGATCTGTGACTGATTTGAAAGACTTCCTAACCGGAGTCGACGTGCACGACCTCGACAGCCTGCTGAGTGGTAAGCTAGCGGACTACGATCTAATCGTGATTTATACCCCGCCGTATCTGTCAAGCCGGTTAACTGAACTGTTTACACTGTCTGACTACGTATTGGTCCCGACCAAAGCGGGTATACTGGATGCGATGGCGATCCGGGCAACGATAGCGTTATTGCAACAGTCCATGAATGCAAAGCCAGCACTGAAAGCCGGGATCATTCTCAACATGGTACTTCCCCGAACCTCGCTTAATGAGGAGGTAAAAGAGATATTGACGGGATATGATATACCGCTACTCTCCAGTCGGATCAGTCAACGCGTGAGCTATACCCGCTCGCCTATGACAGGAAGCATATTCGGTAGCGAAGACCAACGGGCTAAAGACGAAGTGATCGAGCTGGCCACTGAAATCATGGAACAACTAATCTAAGACGACTATGAGCAAAGACTATCAGGATAATCGCAAGAAGTTAGGGGCGATGCTAAAAAGCGAAACGCCAAAAACCCCCATTCAGGAAGTACGGCCGGTACCCAGCCCCGAACCAGTTGCTGATGCAAGGCAAAGGCCCAGTCACCTTAACTTCTGGGTTGAAGACCAGCTTATGCAGCGCCTAAAAGTGTACGCAGCAAAGAGCCGTAAAACCATCAAGCAGATTGGTAACGAAGCGTTAGAAGCATACCTCAAAGAGCATGAGTAACGGTATAAATGATGACTTATAGTATTATATAGTTCATCATTTATAGTTTTATATAATTGATAACTCTTTCAGGTACAAATCAATATCAGTTTATATAAACTATGAGTAGATTGAGGAACGATATCCGGTTGCTGCTTAGACTGTGTGTACTAAGTATGTTGCTGTTGCTCAGTCAATGTAAGCAACCAGAGGTTTCCCGGCCGCAGTCGGACATACCTACGCGTGATGATAACCTGGCGCTAGGCAATCCCGATGGAGCCATAACATCGAGTAGTAGCCCTTCTGCTTATCTAATCAATCGAAGCACTTATGCCTTATCCTACAACCAGACAACAGGTATCGCTAACTGGTGCAGCTGGCATCTAAGTAGTGCCTGGAAAGGATCGGCTGCTCGCTACGCCGGAAACTTTATCCCTGACATAAATTTGCCCGCAAGTTGGTATCAGGCCAAGCACAGCGACTACACCAACACAGGTTTCGATCGGGGACACCTTTGCCCCTCGGACGATCGAGACAGCACGGCCGCAGAGAACCAAACGACGTTCATCCTGACTAACATCGTTCCGCAGGCGCCAACGCATAACCGGCAAAGCTGGCGGCTGCTGGAAGAGTACGCGCGGCAACTGGTAACAAAGGGGAACGAGCTATACATCATTGCTGGAACTGCCGGTAGGGGAGGAGAGGGGGACAACGGGGTTGCTAGTAGCATTGCCGCCGGTAAAATAACCGTGCCTGCTGCTCTCTGGAAAGTGATCGTTGTCCTGCCTGTAGGATCTGATGATTTGAAGCGGATCGACGCTCAGACGCGCGTTATTGCCGTCTGGATGCCTAACACAAACACGGTGGGAGCCCAGCCATGGGGAAACTATCGGTTAAGCGTCGACGAAATAGAAAGGCAAACGGGCTACGACCTGCTATCAAACGTCCCTGCTAATGTTCAACGGGTGATTGAGGCTAAAGTCGATAGGGTAGTACTTTAGTGGGACTCACCTCAACATATTCGCGACTACACTCTATACATAAGTCTGGCCCCACTTTTGCGCGAAGCAACATGCATATTCACGCAAAAGTAGGTGTATGGGCTATTATCGACCCCGACCGATTGAGGCCAAACAGTGTAAGCATTGCAGCATTCCATTCGAGTCCCGGCATAAGCGGACCATATACTGTGGCGAATCCTGCCGGCAGCAAGCTTATCAAGCTCGGCAAAAGGTTAAGGAGAAAGACCATAAGAAGGCCTTAGGTGATTTAGCCTTCTCACTACAAAACATTGGCGTAACAGCAACGGATGCAGCTGTGGCAGCTGCCGGTAATTATCTGCTCAATGATCAGCCGGCACAGCGGGCTATTCTTGACGAGCTTAAGAAAACCCGACAGCAGGTAGAGCAGTTGCTTCAAACTAATAGCTTACTACGCGATTACGTCGATCTGCAGCTGCAAAGAGATCCTATGCTGGCTATAGAACTAAGCCAGAAGCAGGTAGTACGCATAGAACAATCCCAGCACAAGGAAAAGCTGAAGCAGGACATGTTGAACAAGCTGCTTGCCAAACGGGGTAACAAACGAAACGGGTAGCACTATAGAATTGCAACTAAGCAGCTTGGTCTCGCGAACTCGACCGGTCACCGGAAAAGAGACTATGATTCGAGAGACGGCAATTTGAGAATCGATTAGGCACTGAACAATCATCGCTGACGCGGCTGATTCGACGACTCGTAGAAACGGGCGTTTCCTGATACGGATGATTCAGTAGCTAAGTGCTTGTCAGTGCAAAAGTCAGATTTTGCTTGCACATAGCACGATTTGGTTCATTCCGAGAAAGGTCATTCCGAGAACTTTGTCACAACGCAAAAACGGACAACTATGATCTTAATTACAGGAGCAACCGGAAAATTGGGCAGCCAAGTCATCCAAACCTTGCTCACCAAGAATGTACCAGCTAATCACATTGTCGCTCTAGTACGCGACGAAACAAAAGCGGGCTACCTAAAAGAAAACGGTATTCACATCCGCATCGGTGATTATGACGACCGACCGGCCCTCGAGCAGGCCATGATAGGCATTGACAAAGTCTTGCTGGTATCCGGCTTAGACGCTAGCAAAGTCGTCCGACAGCATCAGAATGTAGTGGATGCCGCTAAACAAGCGGGTGTAAAATGCCTGGCTTACACCAGTAACAGCCTGCGGGACCGACATACGCTGCTCAATCAAGTTATGATCACTCATGTCCAGACCGAAGATTATATTATTGCGAGCGGTCTAAACTATCTCATCTTCCGCAATGTTCTCTACATGGATTCGATGGCACTGTTCATGATCGGAGGCAAAAATGTACTGGAAACAGGTATACATTTACCAACGGGTGAAGGGCAGGTAGCCTATGCCTTAAGAAGCGACGAGGCCGAAGCAATTGGTAATGTGCTAGCCGGGGAGAATTGCAGTAATCGAATCTATACTTTTACTGGCAGCCAGGCGTATTCATTTGCTGATGTGGCGGATGCGCTAAGCGAGCTATCCGACAAACCTGTCACCTATACACCGGTTGACATGGACACTTACCAGGCCAGGGCGCGCGAGCGGGGGGTGCCTACCCATGCAGTGGCGATGATGGCTCCTTTCATGACGGACATTAAAAACGGACAAGCAAGCATAATCAGTTCAGACCTAGAGGAGGCCCTGGGGCGCAAACCCGTTGATCTAAAAGCGGGCCTGAAGCAGTTGTTGGACCTATAAACTTGCTGATATTCAATGGCTCAGGAGGCCCCCGTTCATATTCAATCCATTTCGCAGTATCACCGCTTGTTGGGGTTAGCCAAGCCTGAACACTCCTTGGTCAGTGTAAGTCGATTTGAGGATGTTCAACACAATTCAGACCTGATTTCCCAAGCGGTTATTCATAATTTTTACAGTATTGCCCTCAAGAAGACCTTTCATGCCCGGCTTAAATACGGTCAGCAGGAAGTCGATTTTGATGAAGGGGTCCTGTTGTTGATGGCCCCCTTGCAGGTGTTCGCCATTGAGGGTCCACAAGAGCCAATCGAACCGCATCAAGGGTGGCTGCTGCTGGTTCATCCAGACCTGTTGTGGCATACGCATTTGGCTACTAAAATCCGGCACTATGAGTTTTTTGGGTATAAGGCTAATGAGGCCCTTCACCTGTCAGAGCGCGAAGAGCAGATCCTCGTTGGTCTTATGCAGAGCATCCAGCAAGAGTACCGCCATGGGGTTGATGATTTCAGTCAGGATGTCATTGTCGCCCAGTTAGAGTTACTGCTCACCTACGCCCAACGTTTTTATCACCGCCAGTTCATGACGCGTAAAGCGAGTAGTCATCAACTACTTAATCGGCTGGAGGACCTGCTGGATGCGTATTTTGTAGATGATAAACTACCGTCGCAGGGCGTACCTACGGTCGCTTATCTTTCAGACGCCTTGCACCTTTCTCCCAACTATCTAAGTCGATTGCTAAAAACGCTGACGGGCCAAACGACCAAACAATTCATTTTGAGTAGAGTCATCGAGTTGGCCAAGGAGAAACTATCTACGACTAATTTGACGATTGCCGAAATCGCCTATGCGCTCGGCTTTGAGCATCCCCAGTCCTTCAATAAGTTCTTTAAAACTAAGACTAACTTAACGCCAATGGCATTCAGGCAATCTTTTAATTGATCATATTGGATGTCAAATTCATATTTGTGAAGATTGCCAGAGAACAGTCTCAATAATCGCTGCTTTTCCGTTCTTTGCGGCGCTTCTGAGCTGAAAAGCAGAGTCAACCTGCTAGAAAGTCCTGTGCCGCAGAAGCCTTCTCATAAAGGTTTAAATCGAAACTAGTCGATCAGCATAGATCGACTAGTTTTTCGTATCATAGTCCTGATGAAGGCATTCCCCGTAACCCCTCTAAGCTCCCATCGCTTATCAGGTAAGCGGTTACCCAAACTCCTATGGTCAAGCACACACTCAATGAACTCATGAACCTGCTGCTGGGCAACAGTCGTTACGTCCACTACAGTAGAAAAGATCACCTCATCTTGTTACTGCTAGTGGGATTGCTATTGTTATCGCCCCTTTTACTGCTCTGTCTCAATTAACGAGCCCTGTTCAGCCATGGTAACCGACCTGTTAATTGATGTTTACGGCTGGGCCAAGGGCCGGATTGGCAGGCCCGTTTTGCTACGTTACCAAGTTAGTAAAGTCAATGGGCAAGTGCCCAACAAAGTTTCTCTGCTGTTGCGGGAGTTGAATGCCGTGAGAGTTAATGCGGAGATTGAGGTGGAGTATAACCCGGCTAAACGCTTGCCCTACCAGGCCGTATTCAGCCTATTGCCCTTCCCCGCGGAGTCGGTGCGGCCTGTTTCGCTCAGACCCAGTTTTGCCACCCAGCAGGAAGTTATCCACTGGATCAGTACAGGGGAAAACTGGGTCTGAGCGAAAGAGGTTGTGTCCCATTTAACGGGCCTATATGATGGCAGTTGTCAGCACAATATTGTCGGGTACTTTGGGCGTAGCTTGTGGTTTACAGGGGCCTGTATGCTTCGTTTCCAGAAAGAAGTCGTCGAGAAAGCAGTAGATTGCAATCACTTTTTCAGCCATAGCCAGAGCGGGTTATCAATGTTTTCGCACCTCAAAGGTAAGCCTGCTCTACGCTATGTCTTTTTTGTGCTTGTATCAAGTAGCTTTCATACAACTTAGATTAGTTAATTTAAGCTGGCAAATACACGTTGAAGGTAGCCCCCTGTCCCGGTTCACTACGGGCCGTAATAGCCCCTCCATGATTAGTTACCACCTTCTCACAGATAGCCAGGCCAACTCCCGTCCCTGCATACTGGTTTTTCCCGTGCAGCCGTTGAAAGACTTGAAAAATGCGGTCTAGGTACTTCTCATCGAAACCAACACCGTTATCTATTACCTCAATTAGGTGATAAGTTGGCGCTGGACGAGCAGGCTTAATCATTGGGGGTAGTACGTCAGCTGTTATTAGCTGGTTAGTGACATGAATGTGAGGAGTCAGATCAGGCCGGTGGAACTTGATGGCATTACCGATCAAGTTCTGAAAGAGTTGACCTAACTGAATTGCATCGCCTAATACTATGGGCAGCTGGTCAATCTGCACCTGGGCTCCTGATGAGTTGATAGCTACTTCCAGTACATCCAGTACCGTGGCTACTACCTCGTCGAGGGCGACCAGCTCGTTCGTGCTGCGTTGAGTCGAAATACGCGAATAACTCAGCAGGTCCTTGATCAGCGTCGACATACGACTAGCGGCTAACTGCATTCGTTCCAGATAGGATAAATCCTCGCTACTGATTGACCCCGTCAACCGCGTTTTCAAGATATCGCCAAAGGACTGAATTTTGCGCAGCGGCTCCTGCAAATCGTGGCTGGCTATGTAAGCAAACTGTTGTAGGTTATCGTTAGACCGGTTTAACTGCGAGTTCGATTCGGCTAATTCTTGATTGACAACAGCGTATTCCTGGTTACTGATGGCCAGGTTTTGATTCGTAATTGCCAACTCGCTAATGCGCTGCTGTACTTGGATCTCAAGCTGCTGGGCTAACTCTCGGTATCGGCTTTCGCTTTGCCGAAGGGCTTGCTCAGACTGGGTCCGGTCGATAGCAGCCACTAATCGCTCAGCGACCAGATCCAGTAAGTTCAGCTCATTCGCTGACCACTCATGAGCTTGCTGGAAATGAATGAACAGCACAGCCATTAAACGGCCATTTTTGCTGAGTGGCTTGTTGAGTGTAGCGCCCAGTTCAAGCACCCGATGGGCTTCTTTCTCGACAGGGGTCAGTGTAGGGTCCTGAGCGATATCAGCGCGAACCACTGTGCGACCCGCCCGGAACTCAGCTAATAGGGGACCGTAGTCCGCGTACTGGTAAGTCCCTTCGAGATCGGACACGCCGTTGACATAATTGCGCAGCACCACAATCGTATCGCCATCCCCTTGATCCTCGGCATAGCCCACTCGATTAGCACCTAAGTATTCGCCGACCAGACAAGCTGTTTGGTAATAGACCGCTAGCGGATCGCGTAAGGAGCGTAGCGAATCGGACAATAACAACAGAAAGCGTTGCTGGGCTTGTTGTCGCTCAAGGGCTTGCTGAATTAATACTTGCTCAGTTACCTCAAAGGACGTATTGAGAATACCGTATACCTGACCGGTAGCGTCCTTTAAGGGGACATACGATGCATTGAAGTACTGCTGAACCGACGCTTCGTGTTTAATGATAAGGGCGGGGGTGTTGAAACTATGAAACGATTGCCCGGTGCTGTAGACTTGAGTCAGTAAGTTGAAGAAAGGCTGCCCATCCAGCTCAGGCATAACCTCCCGCAGGGGTTTACCCTCAATGGCACTGCCTTTGTGAATCGTATCGATAAAAGTTTGATTGGGCGCTTGAATAACAAAATCCAGCCCTATCAGCAGACAAATGGAGAGGGTTGGCGGGACATGATCGATTACAGTGCGTAGAGTCTGCTCTCGTTCTTCCAGTTTTCGGTAGGCCAATCGCTGAACCGTAACGTCCTGCGCAATACCTGCAAAACGAACCAATTCACCGTTAGGAGCAACGCGCGCTTTTCCCCAGAAGCGCACCCATCGTACGATAGCATCGTCGCCCACGGTCCGGTAAGTTTCATCAAAGCTGTCAACCAGCCGGGCAACCATAACCTGCTGTAACGCAGCCATCACCCGGGGGAAGTCATCGGGATGAATGTACTGAATCGCCTGGTCAAAGGGTAAAGGGGCATCGTTATCTAATCCAACCAATGCCTGACAATATTTATCCCACAGCACTTGGTTGGTTTTAGGGTCTATTTCCCAAACGCCTAATTCAGCGGACTGAATAGCAAAGTCGACATCGAGTCGCTGATTGAGTGTATTACTTGGGCCGGTAGTTTGGTCTTCGCCGGTCATGAGTGGTTAGATAATGATGTTCGGATTAGTCTAGTTACCTATACAAGTTACCAGAACTTGCAAGTACAAATACTTGAGTTGTTAACTAAAAAAACTGAGCAGAGTTAACAAAAGGGTCCGAACTGGGAGGGGGACAAAAGAGTAAAGCCGGAGATACTACCAGTTGGATAGATGTCACTTAAACCATAGTATACTCTATTAAGTTAGCTGATACATGATACCTAAGCCATCCGAAGCCGCCAATGCGTTAACGCTTGAATTTGTCGCTGATCTGAGCTATAACCCCCGCACCAACCAATACCGTATTGATTTGGTTGAGCCCTTCCGTTCAGAGTTGCCACGCACCCGTAATTTCCTGCTGCTGGATGTAGCGGGCTTTACCGTCGAGAAGGTGATGAATGCCTTCAATGACAACGTGATTAATTTTTACCAGCAAAAGTGTGATGAAGCCAGAGAGGTCTTCAAGCGGGTAAAGCGTAGTCAGGATAGCAGCTCAAAAGACATCATGAATGAGCTATAGCGATGAGCACTGCTTGATTACAGCTATAACTAATTAGTTTGTGATAGGACAAACAGGCACCTATCATAGCGGTAAATGATTAAACTATTAGCCAGGATTGATTGACTCCGTAGTTCAGTTGGTAGAGTAATTGACTCTTAATCAATGGGTCGGCAGTTCGAACCTGTCCGGGATCACCAGAGCATCAAAGAGGGCATCTACAACACGTTGTAGATGCCCTCTTTCAGTATCGTATGCGACGGATTACACTGGACAGATATTAAAAAAATTACTGTCTTACACAAACGCTCTTTTATCGTATAGAACCGATGTGTTGATTAACTACATATCGGTTCGGATTACTGCATGGCTTTGCCCAGAAAGCCAGTTGTGTATCAATAAAATAACCATAACTCAAGGAAGCATGCTACCACTCAAGGAGTGGTTTGGTAAGTGAGCCGTTTGCCGCGTACGTAGTGAGTCATTTTAAGATTTTTGCGCTATCGTATCTATGTTTCGCCTGGCCTGAATTAGGTGCCGTTCGGTATGCACGATAAGAAATTGCAGCACGTTCCCCACTGGTAAACGGATCCAGGCAGCAACGGACATCGGAATACGGATGGTGGTCAGGTCATGATCCTGAGCGGCCTGAAGTAGCCGCAGCAATTCTTCCTGCTGGTCGATAAACTCCGCCACCACTGTATGCGCGGGTAGGTTGACCAAGGGTTGATGTCGCCGCGCAGCTTTGAACTTTATGAGTCCGCCCCCTGGATCCATCAATCGGGTTAGATACCCCCCCAACCAGGAACTCGTGAACGTAGTTGTGGTGTGTTGACCCGGCGATCGTGGAATCAGTTCCTGTTTTAGCCGGGGCAGATAGTACTGGCCATAGCTGTTCAAATGCGCCAAGCATTGAACAACACTCCATCCACCGCTCATGGCAGGCTTTCGTAACAAAGCTTCATCTTTATTTTGAAAAATTTGAACAGCTTCTTGAATGTGTTTTTCTACCTGCTGCTCCAAGCCTTCCAGCCAGATCTGCTTAACAACGGTTTTCATAGGCCAAAAGCGAAGAGTTTACTGTGCGATTAGCCCAGAGCAACACCAGAGCCGTCAGACAAAGAATCGATTCGATCAGTAACCACTGCCGGCCAAACGAGCCTAACGCCCCCTGGGAAACAATGGTCATGATGCGCGATAATGCATAAAGCCCCCACAGCAAGCTCAGAAAGGCAAGCCCTTTGGGCACCTCCCGCAACATAAGGTACAGCAAGCTAATAAACAGAGTTAGTCCCACTCCCCCATACGCCCCCCGAATGGAGCTGAACGCGTCGGGGTTAGGCAGCTGAACCTGCACCAAATCCATTACCGATTGCGGATTGGAAAAGGCCATTAGGCTGACGGACAAAATGGCTAAAGCCGAAAGAAGGATATAGCCTTGCCCTACACGTTTGGTGATAAGTTTGATGTTCATGTTCTTGGTGATTGTTAGGGTACCAGGCAAAGTTGAGCTTTCTACTTTCACCCAGTATTGGTATTTACCAAGATTATCACCCTCTCACGCTGTTGATTAGCTTACTGAAGTTTGTTGGATCCACCCCAATATAATTCGCCAGATACTTATGCGGAACGACCTGCAATATGTGGGGACTGCGTTGGAGCAAGCTTCTAAATTTATCGGCTGACGAGTAACACTGCAGTTCCACCAGCCGTTCGAGCACTCCCGACAGGGCCTGCGTGATCCCCAGCCGGATCATTGTTTCTATGGCTGGACACTGGTGCATAACAAGCTGTAAATCGGCCAACGAAGCACGAAGAAAACCGGACGGTGTCAGGGTTTGGTAATAGTAGCGAGCAGGCAGTTGCAACATCAGCGCATCGACCACCCCGCCGAATGAAGGGGCGTATGTAAAAACAAGAGTAGCTTCCCGCCCCTGTTGATCTAGAAAATAGACGCGCTGCACCCCCTCCTCGACAAAATACAGATAATTTTCCTGTTCACCAGCCACCGTCAGCAGCGTCTTTCGCTTGGCCATGAACGGATGCCAGATGCCAACAAACTCGCTCCACTCTGCTTCGGTAATGGGGTGAATAGCCTGAACAAGTTGTTTTAATTGCTGTAGGGAGTTGGACATAATCGTCTGGTAACGCTCCAGCAAAGTTAGCATTAAGATAAGGATACGATTTTTTGGGTAGCCAGATGAATTGAGTTCAGCGGAAGTACATATGTCGGGTAAGCAACCCATATAGCAAGCTATTTTTTGCGAACGGACAACTTACGATACCAAGTTTCGAAAATTCAGCTACGGCTGCAGTGGACTTGCTCTTTTTTGCTGAGCAAAAGTGTAAGCTCCATTGGTCTAGTGAAAGGTGGCAAATCCAATCTCAAAAAACGCTCGAATATCTATTCATATACCCTAACAAAAAAGCAGACTGGTAAGACCGGTCTGCTTTTCGCTTCTATCCACACCATTAGGGCTTATGACGGCCCCTTTGATTCAACAAAGGTATGTGTGGCGGCACACATATCTACCTAATCCTGCTAACAAGGCACACAAAAGAGCCGCTTTAACTGAAGCAGCCGCTACCTTTCGCTTTTGACTAAAGAAACAGTCAAAAAATCAGCTTATTGTAAGATAAGTCTGTTATGCACTATTTTATCCTAAAAAGCCGAAAGCGGTATCCATAGACGAAAACGCGCTATCTTTCCGAGATGGTTACAATACTACCCCCCAGTAGATACCCTTGTATAAGTAAGGGTATCTACTGGGGGGTAGTATTGTAACGTACAACTCGCTACTTAATGCCAATAAGCTAAGCTGCAACCATGTCCAAGGCTGGCCGGCTCCAGTGACGTGACCCCACAAGAGCCACGAATTGATCAATGACTTCTTGTTGTCGACTGGCAGTCTGCTCTGATAAGACGCCCAGCTCATTCAGGGCGGCTCCTGCCGGCAAGGCTTTAGTCAACAAGGCTACCCCTTCACCCAGCACACCAATGGCTTTGCCATGTTTGTAGGTCTGGCTTATAAAGACATAAGCGTCCCCTTTAGCCGTCAACGTACCTGCCCCTGCTCCCCCGGCACGAATACTGCATCATATAAAGCCGGGCTGGTGTTGGCGAATGTTTTCGTGATTTCTAATGATTCGTTAAGCATCCCTAAGCTGGATCCAACTAGTTCACCAATAGCCCCCGCCTTTGTCAGCGCTTCTTTGAGGGCAATGACCTGGTCAATAGCTATATCATTGGAAACCAGGATAGCTACTTTCCGACCTTTTGGACCGCCCGGTTGGCCTTCCATGCTGAGCGCTTTGGACTGCTGCACTCCCCCCGACGCAGTAGTTTCCGACAGGGCGTCGGCTAGTTGCTGAGCGCCCGCCACCGAGTCGGCCGAACCCCGTGCCAGACCATTTTCCTCCGGCTCGCCCAAGGCCGCTGCTACCTGATCGGCCAGCAGACCGTTGATCTGCTGCAGATGCTTAAGCATGCGCTGGCGAACAGAGCGGGTCTCTACTTTACTCAGTTCAAACTGCAGCGCTTTAACGATATGCTCTTTCTCAGGCCCACTCATGCTGTTCCAAAACAGCTTAGCCTGTCCGTAGTGATCATCGAAGGTGCGGCTGCGGGCTCGTACCTTGGGACCACTCACCGCTTCAGAATAAGTTGTATAGCCGCCCTGACCAGGAGTCGCCTCGTCAGGTGAATGGCCGTCCAGTGAGGCGGGGGCATAGGACACCCGCCCTTTGTCGATGGTATAACGCATCTGGGCATCGCGCTGGTTGTTAGACACCCTGGCGACGGGCCGATTGATGGGCAACTCGGTAAAGTTAGGGCTGCCCAAGCGGCTCAACTGCGTATCTAGGTAGGAGAAGTTACGGCCCTGCAAGAGGGGGTCGTTACTAAAGCTGATTCCTGGTACGACATTGGTGGTGTTAAAAGCAACCTGCTCGGTCTCGGCGAAGTAGTTATCGGGGTTGCGGTTCAGCGTCATCTTACCTATCCGTCGAACCGGCAGCAACTCTTCGGGCCACAGTTTGGTGGCATCCAGGATGTCAAAATCAAACTTTTGTTCGTCTTCCTCGGCCAGGGTCTGAATCCCCAACTCCCATTCCAGAAAAGTACCGTTCTTGATCGAGTCCGACAGGTCACGCCGGTGAAAGTCGGGATCTTTCCCCGCGATCTGCTGCGCTTCATCCCAGACCAGCGAGTGAACACCCAACAGGGGTTTCCAGTGGAACTTGACAAAGGTCGATTTACCTTGGGCGTTGATCAGCCGGAAGGTGTGCACTCCGAAGCCTTCCATTGTGCCAAAGCTACGGGGAAGCGAGCGGTCGCTCATAATCCACATAATCATGTGCATGGATTCAGGTGTGAGCGAAATGAAGTCCCAAAATGTATCGTGCGCGGTAGCGGCTTGGGGAATTTCCCGATCGGGCTCGGGTTTGGCCGCGTGGATCAAATCGGGAAACTTAATGGCATCCTGGATGAAGAACACCGGAATGTTATTACCCACAATATCCCAGTTACCCTCGGGGGTGTAGAGCTTAACAGCAAACCCACGAACGTCGCGGGCGGTGTCAGCCGACCCGCGTGAACCAGCCACGGTCGAGAAACGCACAAACACGGGCGTCGTCAACGAAGTATCGGTCAATACCTTTGCCGAGGTAAGGTCTTCTAGTGATTCGTAGAGTTGGAAGTGCCCATGAGCCGCTGCGCCCCGGGCATGGACAATGCGTTCGGGAATGCGTTCATGGTCGAAGTGCTGGATTTTCTCTCGCAGCAGAAAGTCTTCCAGCAAGGTAGGTCCGCGCTCCCCGGCGCGGAGCGAGTTCTGGTCATCGGCAATGGGTTGGCCAACGTTAGAGGTCAGGGGGGATCGATTATCGTTGAGCAGAGGTTTATTGACGGGTACTACGTAATCGGCATCAGTTGACCCTTCTGGGTCCGATGATTGCTTGGCTACAAGACTGCTGTGCTTGTCGGCTTGGCTGGGGCGAGGATACTTGGCGTCTTTGGGCTGTGGTTGCATAACCGTTGAGTTTGGGATCTACTACTTCATTCAATAAGGTTGTTACCCGTTATATTGTTCGGCCACTGAGTTGGTATAGTGTTCTTGGGTCCAGACTAGATTGACGCTTACTTTCCATTATGAGCCTTGTTGATCTTGACTAGCTGTTGCTCTAAGAAGGGGGAAGTCATTGAGTAGCAATGGCAAAGATCATTTTGGGTCAGCATGTGAATATGGTGAGCCCAGGCGGCGTTCTACTTCTTTTCTTTTGCACTTATTACTAGGATTTTTGTAAGAATCTATAATCCCTACTCTGAGCCGCCATCTTGTACACAAGCAAACACTGCTGGGTACGTGGCGCTCCTGGGAGAGGGCCTGAAGTTACTGTAAGATTAATGGGCACACTGATGGTATCGGTGCGTACCTACGCCAAGAAAGTCGTTGATGCACCGTGGCCAATACGGAGAAATCGGTTAGTACTGGAAACTATCCAGGGATGGCTAATAAACTAGAAATTAAGCGACACGATATCCTTTTCCCTTATTGATCTGTTAATAGACCGTTGCGCGTCCATAAATTGACCCACCGGTGCAACCTACTGATGGCCGTTCCCGCATATACCATCAATCAGGCAAATTGCTCCTGTCAGTGAACCGGTGCATCTTCACACGAACAGCCACGGATTCAATCGAGCGATCAGCTAAACCAGCCACCACCAGCAACTTTATTTACCAATAGTCCGTGAACAAAAAACACAGCGAGGACAACCGAGCCACCATTATCCAACGCGCTTTTTCAGAGTTCCTGTTACTGCCCTCAGTAATTATTGTCTGTTTTGTGTTTCTATCGTACTTCACCTACAGTATTGATCAAGCAAAAATCAGCTGGCTTCAACCGATCAGACGGCTGCTGAAAGAACATATCTTTTCTAGTGCTGAGGCAACTAGCAGTCTGCTGGGTGCCATTGTCTCGGGCACTATATCGGTAACAACGCTGACGACAACCCTGCTACTGGTGATCGTTCAGCAGTCGGCCAGTTCCATGACGACCCGGGTATTCGATCAATTTCTCAGACGCAAAACGAATCAATTTTACCTGGGTTTCTTTGTGGGCCTGGCGCTGTATTCGATGATCACGCTAGCCACCGTCAATCCCCGTTTCAATCCAGTGCTTGGGGGTACCGTCGCCTTCAGCCTGACCGGACTGGCGCTTTATCTGCTGGTGCTGTTGATGTATACAACGATTGATCAAATGCGGCCCTCCGAGATCATCAATGCGATCCATAACCGCATTCTCAGCGCACGGTGTAGCCAGTTGGAAATGGTAGCCTACACGACAACGCGTGAACCAGCCAATAACCAGCAGCGAACCACTGTGGTATCGATGAAGGGAGGCTACCTGACCTATATCAACGCGAAGGAGCTGGCCAAATTCATCGCCCAACAATGCAGTGGCAGTCAGGTCTACTTCAACAAGCCAATTGGTACCTACATAGCTTACAACGAGCCCATCGCCGAACTAGCGGTCGCTGCTGAATCGCACACGACACGGTTGACCGCCGCAATACGCGAACACACCAGCATCAGCGTCAAGCGGGATCTGGATCAGGATGCCGCCTACGGGATCGTGCAACTGGAAACGATTGCCTGGACCTCGACCTCAACGGCCAAATCCAATCCCTTACCCGGCACCTTATGTGTGCACACGTTACACAATTTACTGAGTTGCTGGAGCGAAGAAAAACCAGTGACCAAAGACGCCCGATTCCACTCGATCTATTATTACGATAACACCGTTGATGAGCTAATGAGAAGCTTTGAGAATCTAGCGGTTGTATCGTCTGAATCGATGCAACATCAGATTTTCGAAGCGATACTCGACACGTTTAGCAAAATGCTCCCCCGAGTTCCTGCCCAGTGGCAACAACAAATGGAGCGCGTGCTCTTGACTATGCTGTCTGTTATGGGTGATCACGTACTAACAACGGCCATGAACAACTCGCTCAATACGCTAATCGACCAATTACGTCAACTGGGTAAAGTAGAGACGGCGGAAGCGGTAACAACAGCAACGGAAGAGTTAAGACAATCGGTCGGCAAACTCAATTCGAGATCAACCCGGGTGTAAACGCAATTGGACAAACGCGTTGGGTTTGCTTACCTTTCAGCGCGGCCTATCTTCATTTCATTTTACGGTGACTACTTTACAAAGAGCCCTATTCTACCTGCTGTTACTGGCGGGGGGCCTACTGAGCGCCCTGACGTGGACCTCCCTGATTAATAACAGCTCACTTTGGTTCTTGCAGGTACTCAATTTCCCCCGGTTGGCCATGTTGCTGGCCCTGATGAGCTGTTTGCTGCTGTTTCTGCTACTGCCTCATGGTTGGACGAGGGCCACATGGCTCTTCCTGGCCAGTCTACTGCTCTCTATTGGCATTCAGGCTTACATTCTTTTTCCGTATTCCTCCCTCGCCCCAACGGTGGTTGAAACCGTGTCAAAAGCAGCCGTTAGCCAGCAAGCCACGTTTAGTATACTGGTGGCTAACGTTTGGATCGATAACCGTCATGCCCAGGAGCTATTGAGCATCATTGCCACCAAACAGCCAACGTTCGTGCTAACCATGGAAGTGAACCAGTGGTGGGTTCACCAACTTGACGGACTAGGTAAGGAGTACCCCTACTGCATCAAGTATCCAACCCGGAACGCCTACGGCATGGCCTTGTATGCCAAACTACCACTCGACAAGCCCACCATTCGCTTCCTTCATCATCGACAGGTGCCGTCCTTTACGACTACCATCACCCTACCCAACAAGCGTCAGTTTCAACTCTGGACCTTACATCCGGTCGCCCCATTCCCTAGTCAGTATCCTACTAACATTGGCGGTAAAGAAGTGGCCTTGCTGCGAGCAGGCCGTCTGATTGCTCAGCAAGCGCAGCCAACGGTGGTGGCGGGGGACTTCAATGATGTGGGCTGGTCGCCCAATACGACCCAGTTTGCGGCCATTAGTGGCTTGCGGGACGTACGCCGGGGGCGGGGTATGTACAGCACCTTTGACGCCCGGTCGCTGTTGCTGCGCTGGCCCTTGGATTATGTATTTGTTTCGAGCCAGTTTAAGGTGCTGGCCGTGGAGCGGTTAGCCGCCTTTGGCTCGGATCATTTCCCCTATTACGTAGCGCTGGCCTACCAGCCAGGATTAGTAAGGCACTGACTGATGCTGGCAGCGTTGGGATAAGCGGTTTGTCTAGCGTGGCTTTGACTCTCGGGTTTATGATTCTAATCTCAATACACCCCCGTCTCGGATAAGAGCGTTTCATGATACGGGTCAAAGCAGTTGTGAATCTAAGGGGAAGCCACTCGACTAGAGCGGCTAGTCAATAGCAACTCCGCAATAATAACCAACTCCTGCACGAGCACTAGGCGCGGGCTCAGAAGACGAAGCTTCCACCCACCATACGCTATGAATGGAGCAATCGAGAGACGTAGAAGCCAAGTGTCAGTTGGGACAATCACCGGTCCGGGAATCCAATAGGGCCGGCACCGAAACAATCTCCACATCGGTGAAGCTCCGCAGATAGGCTTCGATGAATGGCTTGTGGGCGGCACCAACGATCAACAGGGCCCGCCCGCCGGCGATCGGAGCCGTCGCTTCCCGGATGGCCACCGCCATTTGTAGGTTCTGGGCTTCCCAAGCCGCTACCCGCTGCCGGCCCACCCGGCCCATCTTCGTACTGCGCAGCATCGAGAACCATTGGGCGTCGGCATCCAGCGCGCCAAACTTGGTCGAGTTCTTCCATTTAAAAACGGGCAGCACCTGATCCGCTGAGCGTAGCTTCATGGTATCCTCGGGCACGGCCGCGAACGCCGCCGTGCGGTGATTGAACAGATCTTTCAACCCCGGTTCAGCCGCTACGGCTGCGTCCATAGCTGCGTCAAGCGGTAGGGCCACGTCACTGGCATGATCGCCCGCTCCGTAAAGCCGCTCTAAGCCCAGATCAGCTGCCAGGCGGGCTGCCATTGAGGTCAGCTCACTGCGCAGGCCAATAAAACGGTTGAGGCGTTTGACCAGAGCGGGAGACACGCCATCCTCCGCAATGCGTTCGGCGGGCGCCAGCCGCAGCCATTGTACCGTGGCCGAGAAGGGCTCCGCTGCGGCCACGAACCAGACGGCTAGCTGACGGCGCTGGGCGGGGGTCAGATTGCCTTTTGCCGCTAAACTATCCGCTCGTACCAGAGCTTGTGCGGCGGAGAGTTGTAGCTGGGCCTGGGCCGTTTTAGCCATTTCTAGGGTTGGCCCACCGTACTGCCCAGCGTTACCGTGGTAGGCAGCGTAGGCCTCCAGGCCCATAACCTGCTCGCCGGGCATCGCCTCGGTCAAAATAACGTCAGGTTTATAGGTTCGTAGTCGACACAGGACGGGTTCTAGCCAAGCCACCTTGAAGCTGTCAGCCGCTGCGTCGAGATGCCAGACGCCGAAGACCATCACCTTGGTGGGAGGACTACCGAGTGTGGGCTTTGCGCTGGCCGGGTCGAAGGGTTTTTGTTTTTGGGCTTGCGCGTTGCTCAGTGAACAAAGTGATAGCCAGCCAGTAAGCAATAAACGAAAGAGCATTGTTTTAAGCAGATCCAGAGAAACGGTTCGTAGGCAAACCCAAAAGTAACCGCTACACGATGATTCATCAACTATCAGGCTTGGCTAGTCTGCTAGATTCCTGTATTCTTTCTGTCTTATCGATGCTGAGCGTTTATCAGGAGCAACTGGCAGTAGCCGTTCGTAGCCGTAGGCGTCTCATTGAACGTTGATTTAGTGAGGGCGTTTGCTTATCACTCCTTGAGTTGATCGGCCTTATTGAGAAAACTCTGTATTCTCAACTCTAGGTCTGCCCATCTGCTCGCTAAGCGCAGGCGCCGTTGCTCAATCCGCTGTAAAAGCGCTGTGTTGTCGTTTTGAACTTGCTCATGACTAGCTGGTTTTGCTTTCTGCATGTACAATAAACAAAACACCTAACCACATAGCTTCGCCAATATGGAAAAACGGGCGTTTCAAAAGACAGTGCTTTCCGGAAAGGCGCTAATGGCCAGCTTGTGATGTAAGACAAGATAATCCCCTGCATACGACTCGCATAAGTATAGTCGATCATATGAAGGCCGGAGACCCTATAAAACTAAAACTTCTCACTAGCTGATATGATTATGTTTCGAAGTTGAGAGGGCGTGCAAGTGAAAGGATAGGTTCATTTAGTCTGTATTGCCGGGGTTATAGGAAATATAATTCTTATAACGTATATAACTCAGCGTCCGCAAGGTAAATCTACACCTGTGATCGGCAACAACTAGCTGATTCTGCGTGCATGGTAAGCAGGGGTTCGTCGCTGTTAGTGGCTAGCCAGGTGGCATGATCATTCATACCTAACAAAGCGTAGTCGGTACACAATAAGCCGGCCTTGGTATACGAATGGCCAAATACCGCCCGAATAAGGAGTGGCGGATGAGTGCGCGAAGTCGTCTACTAGAAGTAGTGCATTACCACACAAAAGACTAGCCCAAAACCACAGTACGCTGCATGAATCACACCGCGTGGATCAACCTACTGTTAATCGAAGATGTGCCTGTTAGGACCATGAACCTGGTCGGCCGGCTGGAAGGCGAAAGCTACCGCGTCATCAGTAGTACCGACAATGGCCCAAGGCTCTCGACCTTTGCCGGTCGAACACCGTCGATGCAGTCCTGGGCGACGGTGTCATTAACTCAAGCACATAAGTAACTCCCATAAGCCACTTACAATTCACGTAAGCCGCGGGCTGTCAACTGGTCGACACCCATAGGGAATAGCTATGTTCCCAACCGACGATTCGTGTACCCGACCCGCCCAGCGGGGTTCAGGCCGACTTACCCGAATCTACCCACCGCCGCTCACCAGGCAACGCTGGGTACCGCACCTATAACAAAGTGAAAACGCTCGCTGGCCAGGAGCTAATCACCCGACGGAAATGCTCTTACGATACAGAAAGGCGCATCGAACGCCAACAGACCCTACGTTTCAATTCATTCTCTTTAATTTTTACTACCCCAAATCGTGAAAAAAGTATTTCTTTCTCTCGCTGCGGCCTGTGCACTCACCACGGCTTTTGCCCAAAACCAAGCGACCCTCGACCAATCTGGAACTAGTCAGCAGGCAACGATAAAGCAAGCTGGTCAGAACCAAGCATTGGTTACCCAGAACAACGGTACTGGAACGGGCGGTAATAGCCTGACGTCTAGCCAGACAGGGAGCTACAACTACCTGCAGTCTACGCAGTCTGGTACAACGAACACGGCCGATTTTAAGCAGAACTTACAGGGTAGTTCGTACGCCTACTCGACTCAGACGGGAACCTCAAACAAGGTCACATCCGAGCAGGCGAGTGTCACCCGTTCATCTGCCTCAGCTTATTTCACGCAAACCGGTACCAGCAATGAGGCAACTCTCAGCCAGGTTGACAATGTTGACGGGCAGGGAGGCACAGTAGCTACATTTAACCAAACCGGTACCAAAAACGTAGCCTCTATCAAGCAGGGTGATGCAAAAACGGGTGACGCGAATACGGCGACCATTACGCAAAACGGTAATTCGAATACCGCTAAGCTTGAGCAGGTAGGCGTTCTGAACAATGCCGACTTCTCTCAAATTGGCAACAGCAACGTAATCAAAGGGTTGAGTGGCGATGTCGCTATTCAGAACGGTACGTCTAACAGCCTCACGATTGGCCAGACCAGTAATTTCAACACAGCTTCGGTTGGTCAGACGGGTACCGGCAACATGGGTACTATCCAGCAGGGCAACCAATAATCGGTTCGCCTGAGCAGATCAAGCCTGCCATGGTACTAACAAGCCGCCCTGCCAGGAGGGCGGCTTGTTCCTATTCTACCGAATAGCTCATTACTTCTACTGCCCATACAACCTACCACTAAGCCAGACTGGGTCGGACAATACGGTTACAATCAATCAAGCAGCCAACTAATGCTCGACAGGAAGGCTGGACAAATAAATCCAGCCTTTCTGTTCAGAACAGCTTACCATAAAGCTTATGAAAAACATCATTCTTTTAGGGCTGGCGGCTTTAGGTGCCGCATCGGCCACGGCACAAAATACAGCGGTTGTCAGCCAGCAGGGTAACACGCACGAATTATCGGTTGTGCAGCGGGGTTCGGGCAACACATCGGTAGTTAACCAAACAACTGCCGGGTCTTCGAATCGGGTGGTCATTATGCAGTCGGGTGCCAACAATGTCGCCACTATTAACCAGGGCGGCGAGTCGACCAGCAGTGACACCAGCACGCAAAATACAGTCACGGCAACACAGGCCGGCGAGGGGGAAACCATCATAAACCAAACCAACGGAGGCAATACGATAAGCGTCTACCAGTCCGGTCTGGTCCCCATTGATAAAAAGAAGAAATCCAACCCGAAGCGGTCTACGAACTAAGTACAGCGGAGTCGATTCATCACCGCCTCTGTCAGATCAGCAAACGATCACCTTATGGGTAGTGCAGATACTATGAACCGGACGGCTCGAGTTCCGACCCTGCTACAGGAAATGACCGAGCGTGACTTTCGGCTGAACGTAGGCTTTTCCAACGTTCGATACCGGCATTACTCACTGACAAAAAAGGGGGGCTGCCATTGCGGGGCAAAGACTAACAGCAGGAACTGAGCGACATACTAAAGTCGGGGGTGACTGCTCCCTGACTGACTACACTACACAGGTAAGGAAGCGCTCTGTGCATGACCA
Organism: Spirosoma rhododendri; assembly: GCF_012849055.1. NCBI lineage: Bacteria > Pseudomonadati > Bacteroidota > Cytophagia > Cytophagales > Cytophagaceae > Spirosoma > Spirosoma rhododendri. Next base: position 243,254 of record NZ_CP051678.1, read on the forward strand.
CTAAGCCAGGCAACCAGTAAGTCTTCTACCCGCGTTTTCGAAGTTAATTGGCTAGTGTGGCAAATTCAACTATGCTCATACCCCCCCGCTATCGCTAAAGCCTGGCGGATCTGTTGCTGGATGGCAGTGGCCACCCCGTCGGGACTGGAGTGGAGGTTCCATACCCGTGGAAAGGGCAATAAAGATCTAGGGGAAGATGACTAGTAGTGCAATGGTACCCGGTTGCCTTAGGCATTGTTCGTTCATTTGCTATTAATGGAGTGTTCTTACAAAAACGCTCCCCCAGAAACGGAGAATGGGGAAGCGTACATGTAGATGCCTCACCAACTGGGTACGTCTTGAGGCGAATCTCCTGCACCCGACACACGCATCTTAAGATAAATTAATCCTTTATTCACCCAGTCTTCAGATCAGTGCTCAATGTTTGCTTTGATGATCACCTTAACCGTGACCATGAGCTGGACGCTGTGGCGTCACCACACATACACACACCGCTACAAGCCGTTTTACAGCATGAAAACAACCAGCCTCTATCCTGTCCTGGTTATTGAGAACGATGAGTATGTCACCGATGTCATGCGTCGAACCGCCGAGGGCAGCTTTCCAGAGGCCGTACTACAATTTGTCGTCGATGACCAAGCTGCCCAACGCAGCTTACTGAGTACGAATCCACCGATGCCCAAGTTGATCATACACGGTACTTATCTGGAGCAACTCCTGACCGAGAGCGACACGAATCACTGGTTGAGAGAGCACCCGGTGGCTATTATTATCGCGCAGCTGGTACTGAGCCGCTTAGATTGGCCAACGAGCGCTGGTATTACACTCACCCTAGGCACACCAACTTACTGCCCCAAGCCGGAGTTGATCGTCGAGTGGGCCTGTTTCTGGGCTCAGTTGCGTCGCTGTTGGAGCCAGCAGGCGGCTACCTCGCGCCTTTACCACTAAACCCACGTTAGAACGAAACACAGCTCGCCGAGTGGTAGGTTTTGCTTAACAGAGGCCTTAGTAGGCGGTTTTCTTACCGGTTACGCCCGCAGTTGATTAACGGATCCGCTCAACCGCACCGCACCTATTTTCGTCAAAATGATTGCTGACTTTACTAGTCATGCGGTCAGAAATGGACACTACTCATTCGCTACTTTCCACGCCAAGCAGTTGCTGTACGCAGTAAGTAAATTTTACGATAATTTCATGCTCTTTCCTTGTCACTATTTGCCTGGAATAAGTTAACCGCTCATAAACGTCTTCGTCCTTATGTCAGTGGTGTTATTGGCCCAAGCTACTTTTATGGCAGTGGTGGCCTTCTTACTACAAGTCAGCTTAGCGGTTGCCTTCACGCGTCAGGCCGTGTTAACCAAAGAGGGTAGTTTTTGCCGGGTCAAGTGTACAATGGCGGCTTTTATGTACGGGGCAATTGCTGTACTGCTGGCGTGGTCTATACTGAACAGGTATGGTGAGTAAAGTGATCAGGGGAAGCGCACGGCATTAACTCGTAAGCCACTTTTTGATGACCTTGTTTTTGCTGTCGATGGCTATCGACGAACAAATGGATTGGCATATCCTATCCTGGAAGACGAAGCAGCGCTTGCACTTACGTGCTTCTTAAACGGGCGATTTGAGTAACAACAGAACAGGTTCATCACAGGATCCCTTACTTTTGCCTACCGAACAACCACTTGTCCTATTCTAGTAATCCGCTGGTTGTTCGACTGTATGGAGCCTGCGTAGTAACTCGGCATAGCTTGGTGCAGTGGTAAAGTGTAATACATTTCACTGCATGTATTTTCCTGTAAATCCAGGTAACAATATAATTTTATATATACAATTAGCCGCTATTGAGTGACAAATACTTTCTTTATCTTTCTAACTCAGCCCGGGTCATTAGCGAGGCCCATTTTGTTACTCGCTAATTAAGCTTAACTACATCTGTATTTTGTGTCTGACAATTATAGCCTTATGTCGCTTCAGCATTCTCGTTCGTTTAAAAAACCAATCAGTAATGCGCCGTTAATAGTTGCGGTCCTACTAGTGTTTTTCTTTATAGGATTGCCGCTGTATTTTGTAGATCGAGCAGGTGAAGTCTCCACGACGACGCCAAACGCAGATACGACGACTTACACGCCCCGATACGGTTACGCGATACTCAGCGAAACAATGCCCGGCAATTTCAGTAATTATGCCGTGTTCGTACCCAAAGATGCCGATGAGCAAACTGTATTGGCAACGGCACAGCTCTTTAAAAAGGAACGATGCACAACAAACACGTGTAACGTTGTCACTTTCTGGAATGACAAAGATCAGTACAGCCTCTATGTGAAGAAGCAGGATGATGCGCAGTGGCGAAAAAAACACTGGGCAAAAATGTGTGAGGCTAATGTAGCGGACTATGTGGTTGGGGTCAATGAGTTTACCTTCTACCCCATGTTAGACAATGAGTATCGGAAATACGGCGGTACGAAAAAACGTCCCACGCAAACTATGCATAACCTGTAGCCTTGGCTTGTCATTGGTTTTTCATTTGTTAAGCAAAGACAATGGCTTCTATTGCACCAGTCGCCCGAAGGTTCAGCAATAAGTCATAGTGGGGCCGCCCAAAGACAAGGCTTTTTGCCGTAAATGGTTGATAACTGGCTAATGTACATGATAAGTCAACTTCGTGTATCGCTTTCCAAACTAGCGGTCACAGTTAGGCCATTGCCCGAACAAGCGCGGTATCAATACGAGATCTGGCCGATTAGCAGCCCACCTGCTTACCGGTCTAGCGACGCTCCGATGGGCAGTGTACAGATAACAGCGGGCTTCATTGAGTTTGTCTATGACACACAAGCAGACGAATGAGCACTTGATCCGACCAATCTGATTAGTACTCCGTGAAAGCCCAAGCAGGGTAGAGGGGCACAAAAAAAGCCTCGGTTCAATGAGCCAGGGCTTTATTATGAATCTACATTAAAATTAAGCTGAAACACAAGATAGGTATTGCTGGTGAAGTAATACGCTAAGCAAGGCGTACTACTCCGTAGTCTCGGGACTCGCTACTACTCAATCACGATGCCTGTATGTTGCGCTAGGGCGGGGGCGATCTGGTTACCCTTGCGACGGGATGCGGCAATACGGACCTTGTTAAGCATGGTGACCACCAAAACTCGTTTATTTATAGTCTTACCCACCCAGCGCATATTAGTAATACCAGCTGCCGCGATGGCATAGGATTTATGTATTCGTATCAAGTCTGGTAACTGACTGGCTACCAACACTAGTCTTGTTTTTTTGTGATAGGTGTATTTTAATTAGCCTAACCCTAAGCTGGGGGTTTGTTTTATAACTAGGTATCCAATTTAGATGCCCTTTGCCTCACTAGCTCGGGGTCAGTTGAAGCGCATCCGTTGGCGACGGGTTGTAGCTCTCGAATACTTTAAAGGAAAGGCAATACTGAAGAGCGTCGCCCGACTGGGTGGCGTTTTCTTTATGTCCCAAGAAAGGCTCCATAGTCAGCAACAGCTTAGATCTAGATAAGCGGGCAACTAATTAGCGGAGTGTACTGATGACGAGCTCTACTAGCGGGTCATGACCCGCTCGGCCTTCAGGAGCTTCCAGGTAGATAGCCGGGACAAACGACTCGCGGGGCTGGCCATTGATGTGAAAGAGCATTTCCTCCCCCAGATCCACTTTAGCCGACGAGGTAGCTAGCGTTTCGTTGAACAGCGCCCCCAGCAGATCCGCTAGCCCAGCACCCGCCGTTTTAGCGCCGATAGCATCGAAGCCTATTAGCAAGCCTTCCCCCATACTGCCCGTCCAATACCCGCCCAGCGCCACTACGCGCCCCCTATAGAAGGGCCTGATGGGTAGTACGTACTCGACAAACTTACGGGGTACTCCAAAGAGCCGCTCTTCGCTAGGCACCATATGCACCTGATAGGGCATCTCCTGCTCGACAAAATGGCCCATGATACTACGGGCAACGGTGGTGTTGCCCCCGCTGGGGGTGTTGCGAAAGTCAAGCATCAGTAAGCGCGTATCCTGCACCCCTAGCAGAGCGGTCCTGAAGGCGCTAATAGTCTGGTTGTTACCTAGTGAGTTGTTGAAGCGGATGATACTTACATCCCCTTGTCGGCCAACCCGCAGCAGGGAGTCGCTTCGGAGCTGCTTGACCAACTCGGCGGTCGGCCGCAGGGTATAGGTTTGGTTGGCGGGCTGGCTTTTGATCTGCACCCTCCGGGGCTGGTTACGGATGCCCGCCAGTGCAATGTTAAGGCCTGTGTTGATCTGGGTGGTCGACAGACTACTGATGGGCCTGCCCATGAGCCTCTCAATGGCTGCGGTGGGGCTTCGGCCATCAATGCTCAGGATAGTGGCACCCGGCCTGAGGCCCTGTGCCTGTGCATCGCTATCCTGCCGCACATCGACCAAGCTAACCTCCCCCGATCGATACTGGGCGAACAGATCAGCACTGGTCGGAATAATACTGTAGTCAGTGGGGTCAAAGGGGCCGACAATAAAGTGAGGATCGGCAAAGTTGTGCGCCACCACTTGGAGGATATCGATAAAGTCTTTTTTGGTTTTGGCTCGCTTGGCGGCTGGCTCAAAGTAGCCCAGGATGCTGTCGCCGTCGACGCCGGGCCGCTTAAAATAGCCGTAGCGCGCTCGGAGTAGCTGCTCAAATTCGGCCCAGGCCCTGGTGGCGTCGAAGGCAGTTACGGTATCGCCTGTTAAGCTAGCGGTTACTAGTGCAAAGGGGGCGATGCTATGTGTGCTAGCGGCAGTTGGGGCTGATCGTCGCCCTGCAGCGGTAGTCATGGCCACCGCTGAGCCGCTGGTATGGGTCGTTGCCGCCAAGGTCAGTAGGGTCACCAAAAGGCTACCGACGATTCGTTTAGCCGATGTAAGTACAAATGATGTGGGTTGTTTAGGCTGGATTCGATTGGGTGAACAAGCTTGTGAAGCAGTCATAAAGGGAATGGACTTGGGTAAGGGTAACTGAGCGAAGCTAGGTTAGTAAGCACGTTTACCCAGGGAGCCCAAGCAACCCGTGTCAACTCGTATGCCAACACGGGTTAGCCATTCACAATCAGTCGATTAGGGGTGGGTTTGCTAATGTGTTCGTCCGCTCTCGTACAGTCTTACGTCCGCTGCCGTACGTTTTGAATGACTAGTGGGGGAGGGGAACAGGCTAGTCGGGTGTTGGCTACTCAATGTGGCAAGCTTATGAAACCGCTTTTGGCAACTCATGCCGCATGGTACTGTCATCCCTTGGCAGAGAGTCAGTTGGTTTTTGTAGCGGGGATACGCCAATTTAGGTATTACTGACAAACTTCGGTAAACGACGTATTCTCAGGTAAGGCTCGAATAAGGGTTCCGCAAACTGATAACGTACATATATTCTGACCAGGCAATTCGACAATAATAAGCTTGTTATCGGCTCACTCATACAGTTTATAACCACTAATTACAACTCCCTTCAAAAGCGCATTACCTTTAGTTTATCTACCAATCACTCTCTTGTAGATACTCCGCATACAAGCATGCCTATAGTAGTCTCCTGCCACTTCGACATTACCACTAATGTAACTAGAGTCACCTGGAAGCGATTTGACAAAGGGTGGAAGTACTATACTACCTACCACGTTGGTAACCACCAGCGCCTTTCTACGCGGGACTTTCGAACATTTACGATTGAGCATTAGCTGATAAACGCAGCCCAAGACGTTCTAGGGTGTGAATAAGAATGGAAAGCCTGACCCTTGCAGAGTCAGGCTTTGCTACAGGACAGAACCACCCCCTGGTTGAGCATGCAGGCTACATCTTTGCTAGCGGCTGCCCAATAATGATACCTGTTCGCTGGGAGAGGACGGGGGCCATTTGGGCTCCCCTACGACGCGATACAGCGATTTGTGCTTGATTACGCATGGTGATCACTAAAGCCCGTTTACTGTTCACCTTGCCCACCCAGCGAAGATGACCAATACCCGTGACTGCAATGGCGTATGACTTGTGAACCCGTAGCAGCGCTGGTAACTGCTTGGCCACCACTACTAGCGTCATGGCTACCAGCTCTCGGCGGCCATCCGTGAAATGAATGATGGTGTAGTTACCGCTGCCTTCCAAATAGATGACACTCGCTGGGTCGAAGGCTGGCGTACCGGCCAATTTAACCCTGTTTTCAACCGGATTACTACTACTGGGGGGACTAGTCTTGTCGCTTACTGAGGGGCTGTTCATGATAAACCGTTGAGTACTCCATTGATTCATCTGTTAACTTGGGTTTAACAAATTCACTAGTAGTGAGACTACGAATAGCGTTAATGTCACTACAACTGCTGTCAGACCTTTTCAGATTTACAACGGCTTTCATCCATACTACAAAAGGCCCTCTAACCGTTCTCCCAAGCTTAATCGACCGCGGCTCTAAGGCTGTTATGTACTTATGATCAACAAAAACTTCTGGGGGCTGAAGACCATTGGCTCACTAAACAGCCCTTATGCCAGCCTTTCTTTGACCATCGCGGTTTCCAAGCAATCGATTTTTCAATCGGTTTGACTTCGCCTGGTCGCGCTATAAGGAGGCCTTTGCCTTCTAGACCAGACGCCAAATCGGACAGTGGCTACTTACCCCCCTTTCCAATGGTTACCCATTCCCCCCAACAGCAGCCTGCCCACACCTTAGTCGCTTTTCTGTTTTCTCGACGCGAAACCCTATTAAACAAGTGGCGGACCGCTTGCGAGGCCGACCCCGAATTGCCCCAGCTAGCCAGCCTTAGCCGGCAAGAGTTCAATAACCTGATTCCCCTGCTGCTGGAAATTCTCGAGCAACAGTTGCTGGGCAAAACGCCCCCGGATGATGCCCTGCTGACGGCCCGCCTGCACGGCCAGCACCGCTGGCAGAAGGCGCTCGGCTTAGCCGCCTTGATTCGGGAGCTAAATCATCTGGCGACCCTGCTTGACCAGGAACTGCACTTGTTCGGCCAGCTCTATCCCCAGACCAATCCCGCCGCGTTACTCCAGGCCCATACCTGTATCAGCAGTCTGTTCCGACAAGTCGTGCTGGGTAGCATCAGCAAGTTCGATGAGTTGCAACGGCTGGAGGCTTCCAGCCGGGCGGCCAGTCTGCAACAGGCTCTGGATCGAATGAATGAACTTAGCCGCCAGCGGGGCGAGTTGTTGCGCACCTCGTCGCATGATCTGCGCAGTGGCCTGGGTATTATTCAGGGGAGCGCGCAAATGCTCAGTATGGAGGATGTCAGCCCGGAAGCTCGAAGCCAGTTTCAACAGATGCTGACTCGAAACCTGGCCAATGTGCAGGCCATGTTGGGTCAACTTATGGATCTGGCCCGGCTGGATGCGGGGCTGGAGCCCTTTCGAATCGACGCCTTTGATGCGGCTCAGCTACTCCATGAACTGGTGGAGGGGGCTCAACCTCTGGCCGCTGAGCAGGGGATATTCCTGCGGGCCGAAGGGCCAGCTTCGCTGCTGGTGGAAACCGACCGGACCAAGCTCTACCGAATCGCCCAGAACTTGGTCATCAATGCCCTCAAGTATACCCACTCGGGGATTGTCTCGGTGAGCTGGTCGACAGAAAATGATTGGCGGTGGGGCTTTAGTGTGCAGGATTCGGGGCCGGGTCTGCCAGCGGGCCTGGTGGGCCTGTTTCATGAGCAACTCAAGCCCACGGTGGAGATGACCAGTGTGCTCTCCGCTGACGAAGGGGCACCCACGCCGGTTCATCCCCAGGATGAGTCTTCCATTCCGTCGGGCCCTACCCTCGATGTTCTTAGCCGCCCGGGTGAGGGCGTGGGTTTGCAGATCGTGAAACGATTGTGTGAGCAGATCGGGGCTAGTCTGGAAGTGGAGAGCATTCAGGGGCGAGGCACGCTCTTCCGTATTCGGCTGCTAGTGCATCAGCCATCCTAACCGGACATCGCACGGCTTGCTTCATGGTGGGAGGCATATTTTGCCCCAGCGTGGGTCAGTGAATCAATCCTCGTAACTGGTTATGACCATATTTGCTACAAGTCTTGCCCCTGGTCGCTACCAGTACAGCAACCCAACCTTGGTTGATAGTTCTCAATTGATCAACATCCACGTTGCGACTCCTGATGGTCAACAGGTTTTCGTGAGTTATCCCCCTCATCCAAATCACCGTGCTCCCCAGCTTATACCTATTGACTGGTTTAATTACGTGGTGATACGCCAACTGGACGGCTAGGTTAGGCTAATAGATGTGATCGAAACGCTATTAACCGGTTGGTCAAGTACGGACCTTGGTCGGCAGTCAACCCAGTCTCGAGGTGGTACGTTTATTCCTGTAGGCCATTATCCGCGGGTAGCGGTATAACGCCCATGACCACACAACTGATACAGGCGCTGCCTTAGTCGGATTTTACGTTGGTTATACTCAGTAGGCAATACATAAAAAACCCGCTTTGGGGCGGGTCAGCGCACGGTGCCGACCGGATGTCAATTCAGGTATATCCGCTCCTCCAATGTTAAACCCGACCCGCTAGCAGATACGGTAATGAATATATCCGGTGACTGATAGTCAAATACCCAGTTTGAGAGACGTAGCATAGACGAGCGTTTGTATCGTAAAACTACTCCGCCTCCGTGACATTGACAGTTAATGCTATTGTCTGGTCTAATGCCTACATATAAGGTGGCTAGTTGCGAAGTTATGCCCGTAAACCAGAACCTGTATGCAGGCCTTGTCAACCAAGGGTTTAAATCCCCAGTGTAATTCGATCGAGAGCATTTAGGTTAGGCAGGGTATGAGAAGCATATGCACAACTAACCGCTTGCTAAATTTTAATTCAAGATCAACTAGTCACTATATTGACACTTTGGCTACCAGCCAAATACGAACTAAGGAATGTGCCAGTTAACTACGGGTAGCACTAACCAGTAAGGATGGTTGCGGCTAAGTCCTGTTAGGGTGGTAGCTGGTCTGCCAGTACTTGAAGATTAACTCCAGCTCCTGCTTCTGCTGTTGGCGACTCGCACTTTTTTCAAAAAAGCCCTGAACTGTTAATCCGAACGCTTTCTCAATCAGATGCTGCGTAACGGGATTAGACATGAAAATAAACGGTATACAGCGTTTCACCAGTTGCTCATCAGCCTGAATAGTTTCCCGTAGTTCCAGCCCACTCATACCGCGTAACATGACTTCGCACAAAATAATGAATGGCTGCTGCTCACTCTGGCGCAAGTAGGCTAAAGCAGGTTCAGCCGAACTAAAATAGCGTACAGGACGCTCGGGGGCTATTTCGTTAAATAACGTGCCGATCAAAAAATGATCATCGTGGTCACTGTCAATGTATACAATGGTCTGACTCCCAGCGGGTACCTTCATGGGTCGGTAAGTACTTTGTACGATTGGTTGGTGATTCATAACTACCCGTTTATCACCTGTATTGTTTATCTGCCTGTGCACCAGGGTTCACGCATGCCCGTTATCGATCTGTCAACAATTGGGTTTGTCAGTTTTACTTATACGACACTAGCAGATTATTATAATATATTTGTCGCATGCCTTCTTTACCATTCATACTAGTAGTTGAAGCCACTGATACGGCCCAGTCCCTCCTGCAAATGGCCAAGCAAAGTTTCGATGCAGCTATCTGGCATTCGGTACCCTCGATGGCTGAAGCAGCTAACTGCATCAAGAGAACTAAGTATTACAGCCTTGTACTGATCGATTACTCCGTTCTAGTGGCTGACCAGTCAATCGGAACCGTAGATTCGTTTGTTCGTAGTTCACAACTCCTTTACACGCCAGTACTGCTCTTTGACAGCGTGTACAACACATTACGGGCAAATTGGGCCTACGATGCAGGCTTCTCCGCGTATCATCCCAGGCCATCGACCACGCCCGAGTGGAATAAACTCGTGAAAACTATGTGCTTGTATTGGTTTACCGTCAATCAGGTGCCCGCCTGGCGTTAGCGCTAGGTGCCTATCCAAAGCAGCAGGTAATTTCCTATTTATAAGGTATCGCCAGTACTAAACAGCCCCAGAACCGAGGGTTTCTGAGGCTGTACTTAATCAGGGGTACGGGGCCTAGGCTATCCCGTTTGTCGGCAATCGAAAAGAAATGTGATCCCCTATAGTAGCTCGTAGACACTATGTCGGCCGTGACAACCACTGGCCTGTTGTTAATTCGCTAACCTAGTTATCAGAGTAGAGCAACCAGCTGGGGTCCGCGTTTCTAGGAGCAGAAATCTTACATTACAAATATACCGCTCGTTGTGAGAAATGGCCGGACTGTTGGAGTGAGCCAGTGAATTAATGGCCGGAAGCCAGCTTTTTGCACTTTCTTTTGTAGTTTGCTGACAGCGGCTTGCTCCGTCTGGTATGTACAAACAACTCCTCTTCTTGGCGCTGCTGGCGGATTGCAAGAGCCAACAGTCGCCCACTCTGGATCCCTTTCACTACGATCCAAAAGCCTACGATCGGGTCCGGATACACTATCAAATTAAAGGAAACGGCGATACAACGCTGGTCTTCATTCATGGCTGGAACCTGGATCATACCTACTGGCAACCCCAAGCCCTCCACTTCGCTTCCTGCTATCGTTTAGTGCTGCTTGACCTGGCTGGTTGCGGGGCTTCGGGAACCAACCGAACTCACTGGACCGTCGAGAGTTTCGCCCGCGACATAACCCGCATTATCCACAAAGAGCGGCTCGAGAAGGTGGTGCTGGTCGCTCACTCGTTGGGCGGGGAAATTGCCTTGGAAGTGGCTGCGGCTAACCCCCAAGCGGTCATTGGCATCATTGGCGTTGACAACCTCAAAAATGTGGGCATGACCATCCAGGAAGGCGATGAAAAAGGCATCCAGGCCTACGGACAAGAGTTCATGGCCACCTACCCTAAGATGGCCGAGGCCATGGCCCCGGACATGATTCTCTCAAAAGACAGTGCGGTGATCCAGCGGATTGTGCAGAGTTATCGGCAAGCGGATCCCAGGATTGCCGTCCCTACCTTACTAAACTTATGTCCCAAGGCTGCCGCTGCCAAACACAAATTGGGGCAAATGCCTTTTGCTATGCAGTTTATTATGTGTACGAACACGCCCTGTGATGAAGCAGCCTTAAAAACCTATTGCCAACACGGGTACCGGATTGTGCGGCTGGATAGCTGCGGCCATTTCCCGATGATCGAGCGGCCCCGGGCCTTCAACCAAGCCTTACATGAGTTATTAAGGGGCTGATAGTAGGGGGCTTTTAGGATGACTGGTGTGGGTGGCCATTCAGCAAGCGTTAGGGTTCACCCCCTGTTCTAGTACGGGTGACTTGTTCTCGCCAAACGCTCATCCGTGAGACGGAGAGACGCTACGGCATATTTGCCACCTAAACCGGGCATTATTTGTAACAATGTCCTTCAAGTCTACGCCTACCGTCCCGGTTTTGGGCCGCTTGTCGATTTAGACAAACTGTATTGTGGCACAAGAATAATATTCGCTTAGAGTAGAAGCGCCAACAGCTATCAATCAGTAGAACACCACCCCGACAGCCACTACACTGATACTAAAATGGGGTGAACCGTGTTGGGTTCGTTGCCACACACGGCAGACTACTTGATCCAACAGTAGCTGATTAACGGCCCAGCTAGCCTACTATCTATTCCATGTTGCACATCAAGAATTTTAGAAAAGTATATGGCCGATACGTGGCTCTTCAGGTCGACAACTTTATCATCACGCCCGGCATCTACTGGGTTCAGGGGGTGAACGGTTCGGGGAAGAGTACACTGCTCAAAGCGCTAGCCGGTATAATCGCATTCGAGGGCGATAGTATTCTCCACCAACACGTTAGCCTCAAGCAACAGCCGACGGCTTATCGCCGGTTGGTCAACTTCGCCGAAGCGGAACCGGTATTCCCTGATTTCTTAACTGGAGTAGAGTTGATCAAGCTCTTCAGTGCTGCTAAGAAGGCGCCACCCCATCAGCCGGACTACTACCTGGAAAGTATGCAGATGACTGCCTATATCGGCGATCCTGTGAGCACGTATTCCAGCGGGATGCTCAAAAAACTGGCCTTGGTATTGGCTTTCCTTGGACAGCCAGCCTGTATCTTATTAGACGAACCGCTGACAACCCTCGATGCGGATTCCTTGCCCATCTTGTATGACTGGATTGCCAATCAGCACGATCAGCAGGGAACTACCTTTTTGTTATCCTCGCACCAATCATTCGCTGGACAGGCTTTACCAAGGGTACAAAACCTGTTCGTTGAGCATAACACCTTACAGTCCCAGCGATGAACAGACCGCTAATTCGTGTATTAATCAAAATCATGGTCAAGGGCTTTTACAGGGCTCACACGGGTTTACTGCTTTCGCTGTTTATCCTGATTTTTAGCAATTTCTTCTACACCCCTGTTCTCAACCAGACGCACCTGACTCAAGAGCAGATTATTCGCAACGCCTTAAAGCTGGTATTGACCACAGTAAGCGAGCCACTAGGCGTGTTCGTTTTATTCAGCCTGTGGGTATGTTATAGCTTGAAAAGCGGGCAGTACGTAGCCCGGCGGTTAAAGGAGGTCGACGCTCAATTTTTGTTCTATAGCACTAATGCTTTCAGCTCAGCTAGTCAGTTCACCGCCTGGTCGATTGTCCAGTCGATCATCTGTTTACCTGTTATCAGCTTAGGCGTATTTGCGATGATAATCGGCTTGTCTTATGGCCACTGGGTCGTACCAGCAGTAATTCCCTTTTTTCTGGCCGCTCTGATCGCCATTAATGCATTCATCTACAAGAATTTAGTCACTAGTACGGTTGGTAAGCCAATTGATGATGACAAGCTGATTTGGCTAAGAAGCTGGCCCAAACCCCGCTTCAGTTTATTCCTGTATGAAGTTATGCACAAAAAGCGGGCTACCTACCTAGTAACCAAGTGTTTCTCAGCGGTCAGTATAGTGCTTCTGCTGAGCGTTTTTTCCGACGCTCATACCGATACGCGGCTATTCGGGTTGATCAGTTTGTGTACCGCTCTGGCCCATGTTATACTGCTCTACGAGTTAGGTGCATTTGACTCGGTTTACCTTCGTTTCGCGCGGAACTTTTCGAGTAGTCACTGGCAGCGTTACGGGCAACAAGTTGCCCTCTACAGTGTACTACTGCTACCAGAGATTGTCTTGCTTTTCCCGCTGAGTGGTTGGAGCGGGGGCCTTCAGTTTACCGCTCTGACGGTTAGCCTACTGCTGTTGTTTCGATCGCTGCTTTACCCGCTTGGTCAGCGGATGGATTCGTATTTACGAATTGTGTTTGGGTTCTTTGTCGTTTTTCTCCTGTTGATTCTGTTCGGGCTTACTGAGTGGCTTCTTACCGGCGCGTTCGTAGCAAGCTGGGGCTTAGCTTACCATTACTACTATCCGTCTTTAGAGTAAGGCGATAAACAGGCCTGCAAGGTATCGACTGAGCCAAACATAAATTCGCTTCGAACGCTCCCTACATAATGCGCATTACATATGAAAGTTGATGGTAACCAGTACAGGGACTACTTTTGACTACATATTGGTCCTCGTCCCGTTTACTTATGCTTTCCCGCCTATTGGCCATCTCCTGGCTATTACTTTGTTTACTGATCAACGCGAAAGCCCAAACACAAAAGCCATTCGATCCGGCCAGCGCAAAGCCCACGCTCGGTATTCCTCCGACAAAAGTGATGATCTTCGGCGTCTGGCATCTCGACGCGGCAGCCGATAGTTTCAAGGTGGCCTGGCTGGAACCCATTCTTTGCCGACTGCGAACCTATAAGCCTGATGTTATCCTGACCGAGGCCATGCCCGGCGAGCAGGTCATGGGTCTGGAGGCCTACGCAGCCTATCACGGTAACGCTGGGCAGTATGGTGGGCCAACCCTGGAGATGGCAAAGACGGCGCAAGCTCAGTTACAGCTCTCAGCCGCTCAAGCCTTGGTGCGGGCTGATAGTCTAATGGCAAAAGGCAATCTGACCCCCGCCCAGCGCCGTCAGCTAGCCGTCTGGTTCGTGGCCGCAGCGGAGCCCTTCTCGGCCACGGTACAATGGCTGCGGCTGGCGCCCGCCGAACGCATCGCGGAGGATGGCGTTTCGGCCTCGCTGGTTAAACGACTCAACCGATTTGCCGGGCTGCGCAGTGAGCTGACCTCAATAGCCGCCCGACTGGCAGCTGATGTGGGTTTAGAGCGGCTCTACGGCGCGGGCGATCACGCCAGTGATGTATCCCTACCTGCTGACGCAGACATGGCCGCAGCGGTGGCGGCTGAACCGGGCTTGACAGATCTCTTCAACCATCGCACGGCTGCCTTTGCGGCCGTGCCCGAGGATACCATGAAGCTACGCTCAGCGGATCAGGTGATGCCCCTTTTTAAATGGAAGAACTCAGATAGGTTCGGAGCCCTGGATGCCGACGCCCAATGGTTTTCGATATTACGCAGTAGGAAGATGGGTCGGTTGGGTCGGCAGCGGGTAGCGGCCTGGGAGGCCCAGAATTTGCAGATGGCGGTAGCCATTCGGGAGGCGACGGCTCCAATTGCTGGGGGCGGGCCCTGTTGATCGTTGGTGCGGCCCACAAGCCGTTCATCGAAGCCTATCTGCGGAGCTTCACCGATGTGGAGATTGTTTCGGTGCCGGCCCTATTGAATTCCCGGACCGGTGATTGTCCGAACTGACAATTAGCTTCTAGTTCTCTCGATTGCTCCCATTCATAGCGTATCATAGGTGGGGGCTTCGTCTTTTGAGCCCACATTCAGTATTAGTGCAGGAGTTTGTTTTTATTGCGGAGCGGCTATTGACTAGCCGCTCTTACCAAGTGACTTGCCCTCAAATTTACAACTGCGTTCTCCCGTACCACAAAAAGATCTCTTTTGATGATTCTCCTGATGAAAAGATGCTCATTACTCACAGTCGTTTTACTGCTCCTATACTCGCTCAGTGAAGCACAACCGCTGAAAAATCCGGATTCCTTTCTGATCAAAAACGACCCTTTACCGGCCGTGTTTCTAGTAGGCAGTTTTCATTTCGCTTATTATAACATGGATGCCCATACAGTGTCAAAGGACAAGCAGATTGATGTCTTATCGCCACAGAAACAACAGGAAATGGCCCGGTTAGTGGCTTATATTGCCCAGTTTAAACCGACTAAGATTGTTGTGGAGGCTCGCAATAGTGCCAAACTGGGCCAGCGATACCGGCGCTACAAAACAGGGCAGGCAGCTCTGGCGCGGGATGAGATCGACCAGATCGCCTTTCGCCTGGGTAAGCAATTTAACCTGGATACGCTCTATGCCGGTGACGCTCCGGCTGTTGACGACGAGATGCTGGCCTCAGCCGATTCAGTAGCCTTCAAAGCCTATTTAGGCCGTATCTTCGAGGGATATGACTTCAAAAGTGAAGATACCTTGTCAAGACGGTACATGGCTTATTTTAATTATGAGACCGACCTCACGACACGGCTTTCGCTACTCGACTATTTTGCTTATACTAATTCGACCAACGTACTGATCCGGGAGTATGGAGCCTATTTGAGCGGAGACTTCACGCTAGGTACCTACCGGGGCGCTGACGCGTTGGCATTATATTGGTATGACCGTAATCTGCGAATCTTCCGCAACATTCAACGGATAACTACCTCGCCCAGCGACCGGATTCTCGTACTCTTTGGCCGGGGGCACATCAGCTTATTAAATCAGTTATTTTCAGCCACGCCGGCTTATAAGTATATTCGGTTTAACGACTTACCGAAGGGAGGAAAGTGAAGTAAATATGACTGGTGAGACTGACTAGGGGGCGAAAGTAGCTAGTTGTCCCACCCAAGGGGTATAGTGATCGAACCGCCTGCAAACTCGGCTTCGATCATACCGGCGAACCGGCCGGATGACAAAGTGGCGGCAAAGCCATAAAAATTTAGCCAATCGGCAAGGGTGGCTACCGGGCTGAACGATGAGCAGACCCGAATTAAGCGACTGCAGGAAAAAGCTCAAAGATGCTCAACTTGACCGTACGGCCGAAACCATGCGATATATTAAAAAAGTAAGTTGGCATTGTTTGCGACCAGTTGAGTTGGACAAATAATAAAAATTAGTGTATCACAAAAACGCTCGCCTGTGAGACGGAGGGGTATTTATGTATATGATTGTTTCAGCATACAGTCTCATCTGACGCTATCGTCTGCTTCTGCGGAGTCATCTTCTTGACGTAACCGTTCCTCAATCTCTTCTATGGACGGTAAGGTGCTTTGCAAGTCAGTTGGTAGGGCCTCCATCAACCGGTACTCACTGATGCCGATTGGCTTGTTTATGTCCCTGAGGGCGTATTCGGCCATCAGCTGGTCATGACGACGGCAGATCAGCAGGCCGATACTGGGGTTATCAAACTCGCTTCGTAATTGATCATCTACGGCCGAGAGATAGAAGTTTAACTTGCCCACAAACTCGGGCTCAAACTCGACTACCTTCAACTCAATCACTAGATAGGAACGAAGCTTCAGGTGATAGAACAATAGATCTAGGACGAATTCACGGCCGGCTACCTCAAGAGGATACTGACGCCCCACAAAGGCAAAGCCTTTGCCCAACTCGAGCATGAACTGAATCAGATGATTGACCAGGCCCTCTTCCAGATCCCGCTCCTTGTACTTCTGGGTTAAACTCAGAAAGTCGAAGAGGTAGGGGTTTTTCAGCGACTGCTGGGCCAGATCAGATAGGGGTTCGGGTAGGGTTCGCTCAAAGTTGGAGATGGCCCGGCCAGAGCGTTGTTTGTAGTTCGACTCAATCTGCTGAACCATCACATCCCGTGACCAGCCATTCTCGACTGTTGCCTGCATGTAAAACAAGCGTTCATCCAGGTTCTTTACTTTGTCCAACAGGGTAGTATGGTGGTACCAGGTCAATTTTGCAGGCGTCGCCTGCAAAATTGACTCTCCGCCAAACTGGTGGTCTGGATAAGCGGCCGCAAAGGCCTTCATGTACCGCAAGTTGCGGGGCGACATGCCCTTCATGGTAGGAAACTCCGCTTTTAGATCAGCGACCAATCGATCGACAACTTTCTGTCCCCACCCCTGTCGTTTTTCCTGCTCGAGGATAATGGTGCCGATGCGCCAGTACAGTGCCAGTAGTTCAGCATTGGCGGCAAAAGTGGCCCGTAACTGAGTGGTTCGGATTTCACGTTTGAGTTTATCCAGCAGTTGGATGTAGCCAGCTGGTTGGGTATTGGATGGAAGCATCAACGTCGATACGGATTGATCGGGATCGAAGTTACCAGTAAAAGGGCTATGATGCGGTTACGATGGGTCGATTTAGGCTGTAAGCCAAACAGTGGGCCAACTCATTGACGGACTAGCCAAGCCTTCAGAGACCGTTACTGGTACCAGTTGATTAGTTAAGTAGGTGCTTAAGCAGAACGTTGTTTAAAACTAAACATCCCGCTCATGCGTGTGCTTCATAAAACGGGCGTTTTAAAAGATAAACGTGCACCCGCTACTACATTGAGTAACTCATCTATATAGCCTTATTGAGATAACCTCACTACGTCTACAGCACCCAAACAGAAGTACAATTCGGCCGAATCGCTGATAGACATTCCTGAGCAAGAACAAAAAAAGCCCAGCCTGTTCAGACTGAGCTTTTTACTGTTTTCGAACCTATTAAACCCTTACGGCCGGAGCAATTTGATCTGCTGCTGCTGAGCTGGCGTACTGACACGCAGTAACAGCAAGCCCTGACTGCGGCCCAGAGGCAAGCTTAGCCGCTCGATAGTAGCCGCCTGAGGGATCGACTGCTGATGCACAGCATGACCCAGCAGATCCACAATCTGCACCTGCACGGGCTGACCCTCAGCACCGCTGATTAACACCTCAGTCGACTCGCCAGTCACCGGGTTACCCAAAACGGTCACCTGTAGTGGACGGACCGTTTCGAGAGCGCCCTGACGGCCGTTCGGATTACAGCCTTTCAGCCATTCGTAGCGGTAGCTAACGACGGTACCGCCCTGCTCCGCCACTAGTGTAATCGTCGGGTTATCAGTATAGACCCGCAGACTGTAAGGACCCAGAGCCGTGGTCGTTGACATCTCATTAACAATCGAGAAGCTGATCGGTGTACCGCTTGCTCCACTGTAGATAGGGGTAAAGCGCACCCGGCGTTCAGCCCCCGCCAGCACCTCACAGTTTACCGTGTTAACGCTGGCGATAGCAAACGTACCCGGTGTCGGGTTCGGGGTTGGCATCGGCGTGGTTTGGGTTGGCGCTACAACTGTCAGCTTGAAGCTGGTAGTCACTAATAAGCCCCCGGCGTCGGTCGCTGTTACCATAATTACTGACTGGTCAGCCAGCATCGGCATCCCAGTGATGGTGGTTGAACCCGCTGTGAAGTTCAGGCCCGCTGGCAAACCACTGACGCTGATAGTTAACGCGTCGTTGTTGGCATCGGTAAACGTACCGGCTGGTATCGTCAGACTGTAGTTCTGTCCTGTTGTAGCCGACTGGTCAGTCAGCGCAACGGCCACTACCGGTGCCACATTCGTCGGCGTTGGGTTTGGCGTCGGATTCGGATTGACCGGTGTAGTCGTACCGCAGCCCGCCAGCCAGTTATACTGATAACTTACCGTTGCACCCGACTGGGTAGCCGTTAACGTCAACGTAGGGTTATCGGTATACACCCGCAGCGCATAAGGTCCAGGCGCCGTGGTTGACGCCATTTCGTTTTTCACCGCGAAGGTAATCGGCTGTCCATCGACACCCGTGTAGAGCGGCATGAAGATTACCCGGCGTTCACTGGCCGATACGACCTCACAGTTTACCGTGTTGACGCTGGCGATGGCAAACGTACCCGGTGTTGGTGTCGGGGTGGGTTGCGTTGGCGCCACGATTGTTAGTCGGAAACTGGTACTGA
Source organism: Spirosoma rhododendri (assembly GCF_012849055.1). NCBI lineage: Bacteria > Pseudomonadati > Bacteroidota > Cytophagia > Cytophagales > Cytophagaceae > Spirosoma > Spirosoma rhododendri. The sequence continues at coordinate 262,114 of NZ_CP051678.1, forward strand.
CCGACAAACCACCCCCATCGGTCGCCGTAACCTGAATCATCGACTCACCAGCCTGTGCCGGTGTACCCGTGATCGCGCTGAGGCTGCTCGAGTAGCTCAAGCCAGCGGGTAGATTACCTACGCTAAGTGTCAGTACGTCGCCGTTGGCATCACTAAACGTATTGCGTGAGATATACAGCGAGTAGCCCCGCCCTACCGTCGCTGTCTGGCTGGCCAGCGGAATGGCGACCACCGGTGCCACGTTCGTTGGTATCGGATTTGGGGTTGGCGCTGTCGTACCACAAGCAGCCAGCCAGCTGTATTGATAGCTTACTGTCGATCCCGATTGGGTTGCCAGCAGCGTTACTACCGGGTTGTCCATGTACAGGCGCACACTGTATGGACCAGCCAGGGTCGTCGGCGCGGTTTCGTTTTTCACCGAGAAAGCAACCGGCTGTCCATTCAGGCCACTATACTGGGGCATCAGGCTTACCCGGCGCTCACCAGCCGATACGACCTCGCAGTTCACCGTCGTCACACCGGTAATCGCAAATGCACCCGGCATCGGTGTTGGGGTACTAACAGACGAGCTTACATTCAGGCTAACAAGTGTCGATACCTGCAGGCTACCCGGATCGATGGCCGTAAAGGTCACTTGGCTAACACCCGCCGTTGAGGGCGTACCACTGATACGACCGCCCGTCAGGCTTAGGCCAGCCGGTAGTCCCTCGGCGTAAAAACTCAGCACCTGGCCATCCGGATCGGCGAAGTATGCCGTCAGGTCAAGCTGGTAGGGCTGATTTTGAATCAGTTGTTGAGCCGGGATACTCGTCGCTACCGGCGGCCGGTTTTCACCCGTGTTGCCCGAACAAACAGCCCGCCAGCTGTAGGCAAAGCGTGCTTCGCCACTACCGACCTGCGCGGCCACCAGCGTAATCGTCGGATTATCCGAATACAACCGCAGTGTGTAGGGTGCAACAGCGTCGGTAGGCAGTTTTTCGTTGATGACCGAAAAGCTCACCGGTGCACCCGTTAGTCCACTATAAACGGGCGTGAACTTAACCGAATACTCACCCCGGCTGGCGTTGACCAGCAGACAACTGACCGTGTTGACACTGGCGATGGCAAAATCGCCGGGACGGATGCTAACGACCAGTGGGGTTGCGTCCGTACTGGTGCAGGCACCCACTGTGCAACGGGCCGTCAGTGTGTAGTTAGCCGGTTGCGCGAGGGTGTAAAGAGCCCCGTCAGCGACACCTGTTCCGCCCTGTACGTTCCAGCTAATAGTTCCTGTGCAGCCCGAAGCCGTTACCTGAACAGGGAGCTTCTCCGTTACCAATGCACTAGCCGTCAGCGTGGGCGCTTTAATTTCGCTGTTTAGTTCGACGGCCGTCGTCGCGACGGCAGCACAACCATTTTCGCCCGTCACTGTTACGGAGTAAACTCCAGCCGTGGCTACCGTAGCCGTATTACCGCCGTCGATCTGTAGGGCACCCGTCGAGAAGCGATAGGTTCCTGTTCCACCGGCCGTCAGCGTCGCTGTCGGTTTGGCGCATGTCAGCGGACCGTTACTGATCAGGCTAACCACAGGTAGATCGGTATTCGCCTTCACGGTACTTTGCGCCGTGGCCGTGCAGCCATTAGCCGCCGTCACCGTTACTGAATAAACGCCTGCCGCGCTAACGGTGGCCGTGTTTCCGGTCTCAATCTGGGCAGCCCCCTGACTGAAGCGATAACTTCCTTTACCCGTGGCCGTCAGCGTAACGGCTGCGTTAGCGCAGGTCAACGGGCCGCTATTACTCAGCTCAGCCGTTGGCACTGCCTGATCGCCGGTCACCGCCGTACTGGTTACGGCGGTACAACCATTGGCGGCCGTGACAGTCACTGAATAGATGCCGGCTTCCCGTACTGTAGCCGTAGTCTCGCCCAGTACGGTAGCCCCTATACCGAACCGATACGTTTTACCGCCGCTGGCGGTGAGCGTCACGATTGGCCGATCGCAGGTCAGTGGACCGTTGCTGGTCAATCCGGCCGTTGGCGCTGTCTGATCGCCGGTCACAGTGATTTGCTTGGTTGCCAAGCAGCCGTTGGTCGCCGTTGCTTTTACGGAGTATACACCCGCTTTGGTTACCATGGCGGTGTTACCAGACTGCGTGTCCACTCCGCCATCAAACTGATACGATACGCCACCCGTAGCTATCAGTGTAACGCTGGTTTTCGCGCAACTCAGGGGTCCATTACTAGTCAGCGTGACTACTGGTAGTTGCTGGTCAGCTGCTACCGTGGTTTCAGCCGTAGCTGTACACCCATAGCCATCCGTGATCGTTACCGAATAAACGCCCGCAGCGCTTGCTTGAGCGATACCGTAGGCAGCTTTGGGATCAACCAGGCCAGGCCCACTATAGGCGTACGCAACCGATGCACAGTTGAGTAAGGTCGGGCTGGCCGTTAGTGTCACGACTGGTTTAACACAGGTAATTGGGCCATCGTTGGCCAACGTTACTTGCGGGGCCGCAGCAAAGGCTGAAACCGCTACTGCAGCTGTCGCTACGCAACCTTCGCCAGTCGTTACCGTCACGGTATATTCACCCGCTTTACTGACGGTAAACACCCCGGTTGTGCTCGTCTGCCCATCACTCAGTGCGTAGCTTACGCCCCCCGTTGCCGTCAGTGTTACCGTTGGCTTAGCACAGGTGATATAACCATCGGCGGTTAGCGTAGCGGCCGCAATAGTCAGGGCACCGTTGACATACTTGATTGCATAGTTGTCACTCTCGGCCCCCTGGACGATGATCGGATAGGTACCGGCTTGTGATTCCGCCGTGGCTGTCGTTGTAATAGTCGGCTGCTTGATCAGATTTAACGCTGTTTCACCATTAACAAAGCCAGTGTAAATTAACGTCAGCTTCGGCATAGCGCTTCCGTTCTCACACTGATTGTCAGCCCGAATAGTCAACGACGCCGGTTTGATAACCAAGGTTTGTTTCACGCTGAGAGCAGGGGTATAGATTGCGTTCCCTTTCTGAGCCGCCGTAAAGTCGACCGTACCCACCTTGATGATTTGGACAGTACCATCAGCATCGACCGTCGCCACCGCGGGGTTACTCGACTCATAGCGAATCGGCAGCTCCGACGACGCAACGGCACCCAGCTTGAAATCAGTGTTTCCGTAGGTCTTCTCCGAAATGGCGTTGAACGTAATTGTCTGTGTGTTCTGCGTTCGGGTAACCGTCAGCGTATAGATCTTCACGGTTCCATCCTGAGCCGTCACCTCGATCTTGATCGTATTGCTGCCCACTGACAACGGTACGCTGAACGCTGCCTGATTTGTAACTGTCTTGCCGTTGATTTTCACCGTAGCGTTGGGATCGACGGTCGGCGTCAGGCTGATACGCTCAGTAGCGTATACGACATCAGCTGAATAAGTCAATGTACCCGGTGCAAACGCTGGCGTCAGCGAGCCTCCGCTGATTACCAGATTACCGATGCTATTGTCGTTAGAAGCAGCGGGCTGCGTCAGCGTGTAAGCAACTGTTTTCTGACAACCGTTCGCATCAGTCACCGTAACTTTATACGTACCAGCAGATAATCCGCCTGCCGTTGCGCCTGTTCCACCCGACGACCAACTGTAGGTGTATGGCGCTGTTCCACCACTGACCGATGCCGTTGCCGAACCATCCGATGCGCCATATGCCGATGGGTTGGCCTGCGAGCTCGTAATCGCCAGTACGGCTGGCTCCGTGATCGTAATCATACGTGTGGCCTGACAGTTACTGGCATCGGTCACTTCTACCGTGTAAGCACCTGCCGATAATCCCGTAGCCGTAGCAGACGTACCACCCGAAGGCGACCAACTGTAGCTATAACTACCTGCACCTCCACTCACCGACACCGTTGCACTACCGTTGCTACCACCGTTACAGGCAACATTAGTTTGCGTGGTTGGCATAATGGCTATGTTCGTCGGCTGGGTAACACTGATAGTGAGCGATCCTGTGCATCCCTTCGCATCAGTAATGACTACTGTATAAGCGCCAGCAGCCAGTCCCATCCGGTCCTCGGTTACAACATTATTTCCCCAGTTAAAGGTGTAAGGAGACGTTCCTCCGACCGGTGTCAGGTTGATGGCCCCATTACTAGCCCCGTTACAGGCTAGGTTAGTTACGACGCTCGTCCCACCAACCGCTGAAGCAGGCTGGGTAACGGTAAAGTTACGTGTAGCGGTACAGCCGTTGGCGTCAGTGATGATTACCGAGTACGTACCCGCAGCTAGTCCCGTCCGATCCTCAGTAGTAATCCCCCCACCCCAGTTAAAGGTATAAGGTGTCGTACCACCGCTGGGTGTCAGGTTGATCGAGCCATTGCTAGCACCGAAGCAACTTACGGACGTTGCAACACCTGTTCCGCCGACAGTCGAAGCGGGCTGAGTAACGCTGATGTTGAGCGAAGCGGTACAGCCGTTAGCGTCAGTGATGATTACCGAGTACGTACCCGCAACCAGCCCTGACCGATCTTCGGTGGTGATGCCCCCACCCCAGTTAAAAGTGTAAGGTGCCGTACCACCACCAGGCGTCAGATTGATGGCCCCATTACTAGCCCCGTTACAGGCTATGTTTGTCACAACGCTCGTCCCACTAACCGCTGAAGCAGGTTGAGTGATTGTGAAGGTACGCGTCACCTGACAACCATTCGCATCGGTAATCACTACCGAGTACGTACCCGCAACCAGCCCTGCCCGGTCTTCGGTAATAATTCCCCCACCCCAGTTGAAGCTATAGGGAGCGGTACCTCCGCTAGGCGTCAAATTAATCGAACCATTACTGCCACCAAAACAGCTCACGTTGGTCACCACACCCGTACCGCCGACAACTGCAGCTGGCTGAGTGATCGTGTATCCTTGTGTGGCGGTACAGCCCTGAGAATCGGTGACGATAAGGGAGTAAGTACCCGCTGCCAGGCCGCCGATAGCATTCGTACTATTAGCCGTTGGCGTCCATGAATACGAATAAGGAGCAATTCCACTCCTAACATTAGCGGTAGCCGACCCATTAATACCACCAAAGCAACTTACATTCGTCTGCGTCGGAGTAATGACTGGTGCATAGTTACCTAGTCTACCGTCAAAGCCATTTGGACCGTAATCCTTCAGTACGTCCATGCAGTTGATCCCCGCATCAATCGGATAGTAAGCATGAATACCGCTACTGTTTGCAGCGATGGGTGCATTCATGTTGGCTTGAATCTGTGCCTGCGTACGCTCTACATTCCAGAATCGCAATTCATCGAAAGCTCCTTTAAATAATTCGGGTTGGAAGAGGCTCCCTCCCTCATCTTCGGCTGTACCTATCTTAAAGTCCAGCCCAGTAGTAGCCGTATTTATTGCATTACCGGTGAAACCAATCGAAACACCGTTAATATAAATCTGGGTATTCGTTGCCCCCATCACAAACGCGACATGGTACCATGTTCCGGTCTGGAATGAATAAGGTCTTGTTAGATAGCTACTTCCGTTGAATAACCCGATTTTTTGCAGGTTGTTGTCTATATGTAGACTGTATCGTGTTGTTGTGGCACTTCCGCCAGATCGCACTGCCACTATACAAGGATTAGCCGTACGACTATTAGCAACCCAATCAGGTCGTAACCACAACTCAACCGTACCAACGGTAAAATCCATACCGGGTTTGAAAGGCACACGGGCATACTGATTGACCCCGTTGAAGACTAGTGGGTTAGCTGGTAGACTAGCAACTGCCTTACTGCTTGGACTATTAATCGACGGTTTAGATAATTTGTCGGTTGGCAACCTAATTGAAGGTGGCATGTCCCATGCTACTACACGCATCGACAGCAACAAACACCACAACAGAAGTACGTGGCGTATACTCGGTTTGTAAACGAACGGCATATATAGGGTGATTGGTAAAAAAGTGAGTTGTACTTTCCAAGTTCCTATCTCAGAATCCCAAAGAAGTAACAACCACCAACATTACACAACTTTTATGCCCTATAAGTATATAGAATTAAAATAATGAAAACTTGTTAGAATTAACACCGCCTAATAGATAACTACCTCTAGACTTTAGCCAGTAGCAAGCAAAATATAGTTTGGCCAGCAATATTATCAAACTCCCGAATACTACTTAGCCGGCTTGCTTGAGCTTCTAATACATAAAAAGAGGTCAGGGAAACCACCCGCCCGACTCTGACCAAACCGAGAGTCAATTAAGACCTTGATATGTTAACGTTATAACGCTAGGGCATCGATTCGTACTTGAATGGTGCGTTGTAGGCTCAACGTTACCTTTTTCCATAACACTGTCAGGGCCTATACAGTGAAGTAAACTGGTCGACGGCGGGTAACGGCAACTTA
>NZ_CP051679.1 GCF_012849055.1 Spirosoma rhododendri
TTATTATAGTTAAGCGTAGTAAAAGAATTGAAAATCAATTCAGCAAAGTACATAGTTAATATATGCTCATTAAAGATATAATCTCCAAAATCTTTGACTAAATCAAACTCTGGATTGTTTATACTCGTAAGTTTAATTGGTATATGAATTCCAAAAAATGGAAGCTCATTGTATTGAGTTTTCTTTTTGTCAATTAGTTGACAATCTGGCAGTAAGAACCTAAACATCATGCTTTTTCCAGAGCCTCTAGGCCCGTTTAAAAAAACATGCCCTTGCTCAGGTATGGACTTAAAATCGTCGAAAACATCCACAAATAGTTTATGTATAGTTTCAGCACTCGTATTTTCTACTTCTTTTCCTTCAGGGGAAAGAACCACAAATGGGTTTTGTTTGAGAAACTCCATGTTATTAAATATTTTTTAACTTATTCTGCTTGAAGAAATGTAATCGCTCAAATTTTGTCCGCTCCAATGCCCTCCATTCTTCCTAATTTGATCACCACATAACTCTATAATAGATAAAGTATCGCTCGGATAACCCTTCTCTATCAATTCATATGATATCCTTACTTCATGAGTTATATCTCGGTGTTCTAATTCAATTGAAACGTGAAGTTTATTTATAGAAATATAAGGGCGTAAGAATCTCATACAATAGACAGTTTCATAATGTGACTTTACGGTTCTCGAAAAAATCTCATCTAATAAAAAAATGTCTTCGTATGTTTCTTTTTCAGAAACGTATTTTGGGAACTTAATTTTTGCATCATTTACTTTTATATGATAATCGAAATTTACTATTCCTGTATTCGGAGATATGTCTGTGTCGAATAAGCTTTCAGCATGTTTTTGGTGAATTATACTACCTCGTGTAATCATTCCCTTACTTAGCATATAGGACATTGCTCTTTCTACGTCATCTGCGAACTCGTCTGCTAACCTTAAGAGTGCAGCAAGAAATTGTGGTCTAATACGCCGATCACCATTGAATAGAACTGGTTTGAGTAAATTACCTATCTTATCCTTTTCTTTTTTACCATCTTTAATATAGCTACCTGCATGGCAACTTGCAATAAAGCCAATATTTTTTAAAGTTATTGAGTCAATAATACCTTGGATACCCAACTCCTCAAAAATGCTTATAGCTCGATTCTCATGTTCTTCTCGCCCTTCAATATTTTTAATGTCATGAATTTGTATAGCTACTAATAATACAAATGATTCAAAGGGTGTTATAGTTGCTTGATCATAAGATAATAATCTAGAAACTTGTTTAATCACTTTTTTAATATGTGATTCGTCATGCCATGTCAACGATGTACCATCATTACTGTCAGCACCAAGATTAACTTGGCTATGTACAGGTTTTAGCTTCGAAGCAATTGTGCTATATGTTGACACATAGTCTGTAGAGCTGGGAAACTCATCCGCATTTAGCGATAAAAACCATTGTTCAAAATTGCCTTTATGTTTAGAAAAATCCATTGTGTGGCTAATATGTCAAAATTTGATTAAAAATTGCTTTTGCAAGAATTGGGGGAACTGAGTTCCCAACTTGTTCTTGTTGAAAACCTATACTCCCATAAAAATGGAAAGTATCTGGAAAAGATTGCAGCCTTGCAGCTTCCCGAACACTCAAACCTCTATCTTCTGTAGGATGTATTAACATATTTTTTCTATAGTTACCAAGAACTATAGACGGAGAATCACCTTTTAATCGATGATATATTCCAGTATGACATCTAGAATGATCCTTGTAGTTACTCATTAAATTTGAAGGTATATTCTGCCAGTTTCCACCTTGAGGAATATGATTATACCTTTTTAATACTATGTCATTGTTTCTTGTAACGTTGTTATTAACTGATTTCAAAGAATTTTCTCTCAAAAGAGTTTGGTACGTGTTTTGAGGCGTTGATTTATAATCCAGTTCTTGAAAATTGGCACCATTATTCAAACTAGGTAGGTCAGACAAAGCATCGTTGACACTCACATATCTCTTCACATCAGAGGTCGGAAACTTGTAACTTATACCATGTAAAGATCCGACTACAAACACTCTGTTTCTTATTTGTGGAATTCCATAATCAGCAGCATTTAAAATTGAGTATGAAGTATTATATCCTAGTTCTTTTAGACCTTTTTGTATTTCTTCAAAAAAATAGCCGTTTTCAGTTTCAACTATACCCTTCACATTTTCAACAATTATCCAATCTGGTCTTATAAATTTAGCAACCCTCAAATATTCTTTAAAAAGCCAATTATTCGAATTTTCTTTATTTCTGTTTTTTTGATTTGAAGTAGAAAATCCTTTACAAGGAGGACCCCCAAATAAAATTTTGACAGTAGACTTGTCACTACATATAGATTCATTTTCAAAATTTATTTCTCTTATGTCTTTATTATATACTTTTGTATCAAAATGATTCTTCTTGTATGTGTATGCTGCATATTTATCTATTTCAACTGCGATTTTCACATCAATTCCTGCATTTGTTGCTCCGATTGACATTCCTCCAGCTCCTGAAAATATATCTATACCTACATAATTTATCATATTGTTCTGTTTTGTCAGCCTTTTATAAAGGTCTTTTATTTTTAGTGAGAATGAACAGTTATTTTTTTGATGATTTATTATTTAATCACTTTCTCAAAGCTAAACGCTTTTAAGGAAGTGAGTGATATTTAACACTAATTGGTGGTGCGACTTCATAAGAAGAAATTTATCCTTGTTATTCATTATTTTCGAGTTAAGTTATTTAAAAATAAGCTGTGGAATTTCTTTTGCTTTTAATCGTAGCCTCACAAGGAAAAGGCTTTTTGACACGTTACCGCAAAAATGCAACTTTTTTTCCATATGCTTGCATAGAATTCTTGTAACGTTATCTCAATGGTTACATCTGCACATACTGCTATAAATTGTTCACGGAATTCTTTCCGGTTACTTCCAGCAATCAGACCTGTAAACTCGCTTGGCTAGAAACGTATTACTGCTTCTCCTTAGGGTCGCACTCTAAAAATTGTAAATTGTTTGGTTTTCGCTAATCGCATGACAAGGTGAGCGGGAGCGGGTTATGCCTGCTTCTTGCCAAGGGAATGCCGAAGTCAACTGATTATCCTAAAAATCTAGACTCTCGCCCAGCTGGCGGGTCTAACCGTTCCGTTTCGCTTGGCTATCGAAGGGGACGGGGGTGGTAGGTTCGGGAGTTACTAGTTCAGTTACTGATACTTGGTCAGGTCCTTGCCCGATAAACAAACTTTTTACTTCGATTTCAATGCGTATAAAGTTCTGTTTATGGACTGGTTAGTAGCGGTCTTAACTAGTATAGTATCCGATTTTCAACATAAGACACTGTATACAATACCCCTCTGAAAAGTGCAATTTATTAGCGCGTTAGAAAGGAATGAAAAAACGGGCTGGCGACATTATACGTCGCCAGCCCGTTTCACAGTATAGCACGCTAGTAACGTTCATCAAGGTGTTCTTCGCCATTGATGAATGTACGCCGTATTTGGCCCCTAAACGTCAGTGTACAAAGTCGGTTAGCTAATCTGTGGGCTAGCTGTGAGCTTTCAGCGTTAACGTTAAACGACTGTTCAGCATAATCATAAACTTGACCAGATATGGGATCAGTCGATGCTTCTCTAACGACCCGAACACTATAGGTTTGTGAAGCTGTTTGCATAAATCATAACTTAGGTTTTTTACGCTCCTGCACTACTTGTTCCGCTTGTCTAGCGGCTTGCTGTTTATTATGACGGCTTCACCAAAGATTATTTGCTTTCGTATACCTGCGCCAGCTAAAGGATTGTCGCTTAAAAATCCAGATTCTCGCCAGGCAGTGGTTGGCTGTTGCTTAAGTTATGGCCATTCCGTTCTGGCTGGGGTATGCCATCAGTAGAACCAGGTGTAGTAGGGCGTGGTGTGGTCGGTGACTGAGCCTGTCCGTTGCTAGGGGACCTGCCTGTAAACAAACTTTCTATGTCAGCCTGAATCTGGGCAAAATTGTCCTTAATAGCCTGCGTGGTCGCTCGGGTGACGGGGTTCAGCTCCGGTATAGGCCCTGGCTCTGGGGCGTCAATCTCGGCTTTGAAACTGCTGAAGTCAGAATTCACTAACTGCCCATAAAACTCACCCACTTTCAATTCCAGTACATCTTGCATCTTGACCCGATTACGCTCTACGTAGCTGTGGGCCATGCTGCGCCCCTCGGTCTTCTGATAGTTACGGTTGCTCTCGCTCTCCCCCTGGGTGCGCTGCTCCACATCTTGTTTACCCCAAATGTCACTAATGTACTGCGCTGTCTCCCGGTGGCCTACCCGCCCGAAAAACTGGTTGTTCAGGTTAGCCAGTAGGGCGTCCTTCTTGGTGCGGCCGTACATATCTTCAATCTGGCTGATGTCCTGCGCTCCAAACACGGTTGCGATCTTATTGCTGCGCCCGGTGGACGGTAGCTGATCAAAGTTGGGAATAAACATGGTAGGGGCCTCGTCGAGAATAACCGCTGACGGCGTCTTACCTAGCCGGTTCATTTGCTTGATGGCCACCGTCGCCAGCAGGGCCAACACCGGCGAGAAGGTAGCCGACAGTGTCGGCGAGTTACCCAGCGTGACAAATTTGGGTCGGGCTGGATCGTTGATATCAAGCGTAAAATCATTACCCGACAGGACCCATACAATCTCTTTGGTGTTGATCCGGCGCAGAGCCGTTTGCAGCGTGGCTACTACGCCCGCCGTTTGATTGCCCGCTTTGCTCTGCACCGATTCGCGTAGACTGGCCACTGTGCCCCGCGTTTCCAGATTGGTCGATAACAGGGCCACGACATCAGCAGTCGGCTGAAAGGCTAAAGCCATTACGTGGGGTAACGTACAGTACTGGGGATATTCCTCGCGCAAAAACCAGATCAGCGCTGTCAGGTAGCTGTGGGCTGAATCCACCCAGAAATCTGACTTCTTGATGGCTTCGGGTTTGAGATTGTACATAATCGCCCGGGCGTACTCATCAGCGTGACTCTGGGTAGGCATCGTATCAGGATGCAGGGGGTTGACCCGGTGCGAGTACGTCAGATCCTCAAAGTTGACGTAGTACATCATCCGGGGCGTGTTCGTATGGTGCATGGCCCAGGTAGCTACCCGGGCCAGCGTGGGGAACTTGAAATCATACAGTAACCCGGCGTGACCCTGCTGGATAGTTTGTTGAATGATCGGCTCGATCACGCTGCGACTCTTACCCGCTCCGGCTCCACCAACGACTAACACCCCGCGTTCCGGTTCGGTGATGTGAATGTATGGTATCTTACGCGTCCTGGTCTTGATCGTGTACACACTCTGAAGCACGCGCTGGCCGGTAGCCGTCGTATCGCTGGTGGGGCTAATACCGAAGGCTTTCTTCTGACTGGTCAACCCGATGTAGGCACTATACCCGCCTAGTCCCAGGGCGAGCCAGAACGTACCTTCTTCGGCTAGGTGGCCAAACCAAGCGCTCTTGTACAGGCCTAGTACCGAGAAGGTAAACCAGATGATGCCTTTGAAGATGTAGAAGCAGAAGACAAAAACGAAAGCAACGCTCAGCAGGCGTTTAGCCAGGCTGTCTTGGGAGAGAGTCATAGGGTTATAGGCTTAAGGAGTTGGATTGGGTTTGATCGGGTTGATGACTGCGTTCGCGTAGCGGCTCGATCTGCTGCGGGCGGTCTCTTTCTATACTGGCTTTGATAGCCTGTTCACGGGTGGCTAACCGGTCGATCTGGTGGGCACTGGTGGCGGCTTTGGCGTGGGCAAAGGTTTCGGTCTGCTCACGCTGGTAGCCCGTCAGGGCGTCAAAGCTGCGCTCGTTGGCCTGAATGAAATTCACCCGGTCGAAGCCGTTGCCGATAGCCCCCCCGGCCTGCCGGTGGTTGGTTAGCGGAGACAGCGACATCGTCCGCTCCCGGTCGTGTTCCCGCTCTTTGAAGCGGCTGACGATCACGTGTACATGGGTCTGATCGCCTTCTTTGGGCTGGCCCTTCTGGGCGGTACCGTCCTGCACGGCCTGATCGGTATGGGAGTAGCTGCGGCTGTGCTCAATCTTGGCGAACCATACTAAGTCCCCGCTTTCTATTCCCTTTCCAAAATTGGCCGCGTAGTTCTCCATGACCTGCCGGGTGTAGGCCCGCAATTGCTCAGTATCGCCAGCAATGTGGGCTAGCTCTTTTTGACTGGGATCAACGGTGAAGGTGTAGAATCGATCCTGGCCCGATTTCAGGCCCTGTGCGGCTCCGTTCTGGTCGATGCTGGCCACCACGTCAACGACGCTGACTTTGTCGTGCTGAGCGCAGAAAAACTCTTCCCGCTGGTTAGGGGCAAGTTGATTATTCTCTTTCTCCAGGTAGTCCGCTAGCCGCTGACAGCTACCGGCATTGGCCCCTTTGATGGGCGAAGAAAAGTTAGTTACCATCGGCTTACATGCTGACGCCGACCTTCTCGGCGATGAGTCGTAACCGCTCGTTCATCTTGCGCAGGTGCTCGATCTTACCCACCCCCGTCTTGGCGTCGTCCAGCTCGTAGAGCTTCCGGCTGATGAGTACCAACTCGTCTTTGATGGGTCGTAACTGCTCCTTCTCCTGCTGCTTGATGAAGCTGATTAACCGCCGGTCCAGCGCCTTGATGGCGTCGGTTGGATTATCAGTTTTGTGGTCGCGGGGGTCGGCCTTGGTGGCGTTGAAATACTGAATCATCGCTTCGACAAGTCCTTTTTTGGTTAGTCCGTACTGCTTGGCCAATCGGTCCAACTGCTCGACAGTAGTCCGCTCAAGGCTCAGCGTTGTATGCTCGTGTATTGCCACAACTATTGAAATTTATACTGATAGTCAGATAATTACCAATATGTCATTGCATACACAATGACACGAAAAACAACAAATAATTGATTGTCAGTACCTTACGGAGTAAGGCAAGCCTGAGAATGCTGCGTAGCGGCATTCCGGCTTGCTCTTTCCAAGACCGTTCCACGCCACCACGCTCCGCGCTGCCCACCGTCAGGGGGCTACTATCCACGTATCACGCTTTTACGGTGTATACCATCTGGGGAAGTTCCAGTCATATGAAAGACCGCTTTGCTTGGAGACCCCACTTGCAATACCCATCTTCGAGTATCACTTGTACAACCTATGCCATCCCTACTCTTCAAAGCACAGCTCATTGATCAGGCTGGTAAGTCACGTATTCAGGTAGCCCGTATTCTATTCGGAGTCGATTCACCGGAAGAAAAGGAAAAGACTTTTCGGCTGATCTGTAAAAGTAAGTACCCCCATCTACATATTCAGGAACCGTTGAGTATCACGCCAGCACCACTGGACTAAGTCACATCCGACCCTTCATCAATACGATATTCCGGTAATAACTTAGCCGGTGGTCGGCCTCCTGAATCAGTTCTTCCGTTCGGTTTTGGTAAGCGGCTAAGTTCGAGCGTAAGATTTTCATGCCCTCCCCGTCATAGCCCCACTGCTGGCCATGACGAGCAATCTGCTGCTCAAACTGCTGGGTTAATTCGGCTCCGTCTTTGACATAAGCAGCTCTGGCCTGGGTCCAACGCGCTACCTCACGAAGACCGAATTCATAGCGGTGGATGCGACTGGCCTCCTGCCGGTCCCGCTCGGCACGCGCTTTCGAGTGGAAAAGGGAAAGAAAGGTCATAGGGTTAGCTAGATGGATGAATTGACTTCATCGCTTGGTGAGCGTATGAAACCATGATACTAATATACTAAATCGGGCGATCTGCTAGATGCAATTCGTGACAAGTCATATATTTCTGGGCTTTATCCAGAAATTTTTGTGACAAAAACTCCCGTTCGAGCCTCCGCAGTGGCTAGGGCGTTAACCGCTCTAACCCTACATCAAGAACAACTAGCTACCGCTGAAGTATTGGCCATCAGTGTGTATGTTGATCGTCGATTAACTCCCGAAAGCTTTCCGCCTCGTACCGAGCAAGGGGCTGTCATCTTACGATTCACTCGCCAGCAACTCACTGATCAGTGGCAGTTGGATGCCAGTCAATTTACGGTGCTTCGGTAGGTGTTAATCGATACTTGACCCAGATAGGTGTACGACTTAAGCTGAGTCGTATTGCTCCATTGCGCTGTTGTGACAGTAAACGAAAGCAGTAGACGCGGCGTTGTTGGTGGGTAGTCCCATATGCTCAATCCCGATGTCTACGACCGCTTTTGCCACGATGTATCCCCCTTGGTTCGTCTCCTGGAATCACTTCTACGGGGTTATTTTGCATGATGAAGCTCAAGACGATGAGGAGTACACATGGGCTATGGAGCCGGTTCTCCACGAGGGTGTAACTCGCTACTATATCATTCAAAATTCACCCTACCGCTACCAGGTCCGTTATGTACAACAGCAGGCCTTAGCCGAGCTACGAGCTAAACGGTTCAACTTCGAGGAGGCTAATGTGATCTATCAAGCCGTTCAGCGGTACGCCAATGAATTTAAAGATTCAGTATTCTATGATCGGCTCAGGCCTTTAGTGGATAAACTTGAGGGTATTGCTCGCCGAGTCCCTTACCAATCATGAAGCACTATACTGAGATACCCGACACCAGTGATACTGAGTATTGGGAGATCAAATTCAATGATGGCCAGATTCGTAGTCAGACGTTTGTGCCTCGAGACAAGGAGCTCCACAAAGAGCTGAAGACCAAAGCATGGGCCGCTATTCAGGCGACTCAGTCCCGGCGCAAGCGTAACGCTAAAGGTTGATCAGGAGCTGGTACATAAAGCAAGGCGTACAAATGCCCTGTAAGCTGCGCAGATGTACAGATGTGGTATCAGTCGCTTTTATAAAGATAGCTCCTCTGTGAGCCTTAGAACGCATAAAGAAAGCAGACCGGTAAGACCAGCCTGCTTTCGCTTCTATCCACACATTGAAGGCGTGTTACGACCTCCTATGATTAAGACAAATATATGTGTATTACTGACACATACTCAGTGGGCAATAGTTGTAGGGCACAAAAAAGGGCTATCCCAAGTGGATTAGCCCTTTCCGCATACCTAAGAATTCCAAAGCTACTTCAGTACTCACTACTTAAATGAATTAAAGGGAGACTAGCCGGTTAGCATGTTGTAGCTGCTAAAACAGTTCGGTACGAAGATAGGAACATATAGATAAAATTTATGTATAATAGCATATAACTAAAAACATAGTTGCGGGCCTCTTTGATTTTTTAGTAACGCGCGGTCCTTTTGTCTGTTTCTGTTGTTTTTAACTATTTTTTTAGTTTTTTATTTCTATTTGCTAAATCCGCGCGTTTGAACACAACCTTTGTGATATTTTTAGTATTTGTATTATTTGTAGGACTGCGTAACTAGCTGATAGATAAAGGTTTGCGAGCAACAAAAAAGAGTTTTAATCAGTCAAAAAAGAGTTTTAATCAGTCAAAAAAGAGTTTTAATCAGTCAAAAAAGAGTTTTAATCAGTCAAAAAAAGAGTTTTAATCAGTCAAAAAAGAGTTTTAATAATGATACTCTTTTTTTATACTCTTTTTTTGATGTAATTGCGCTTACACTCTTGTCTACTTATGAAACAAATAGAAGTAAGACACCATAACGCTATCACAACAGCACGTTACGAATACTCTGAGTTACAGCTAGATATATTTTTTTACTTACTTTCCCAACTGCGTAAGGAGAGCCCTGATAAAGTCTATGAAATCATTGTGAAAGACCTCTCTAATCTCACAGGGAAGGAATATCACTATGCTTACTTGAGAGAAGCGACTGAGCAAATGGGATCGCGGATGTTCGAAGTAGAGACAGATCAGAGTCTGAAACAGATGTGGATGTTCGATCGAGTTGAGTATATGAAAGGGACTGGCCGTATTCAAATCGAGTTTACAAACTCGATCCGCCCATACTTATTCGAACTGAAAGACAACTTTACTTCATTCCAACTTTATTCCGCTCTTCGTCTTTCTAGCAAGTACGCCAAGCGTATTTATGCAATTTGTAGCCAGTGGAAAGACATTGGCGAAACAAAGAAGACTACTATTCAAGAATTAAAGAAGATGCTATATGTGGTAGATAGTAAGGGCAACGAGAAATTTAAGCAAATAGGAGAATTCAAGCGATTTGTGTTAGATGAGTCCGTGAGACAAATTAATGAGCGAACAGACTTACATATAAGCTATACTCTAGAGAAGCAAGGACGTTCATTTAAGAGTGTTGCCTTTCAAGTCAAGTCACAGCCGTTAGCAGTGTCTCCACAGATTGCAGCTACGGATTTATCCAACAACAACGCTCCGACTGGCATAAACGACCAGCAAGCTCATAACGCCCGTTTGTTTATTGAGAAAATAAATATCAAGGATGCGCGCATAGTAGCTCAAATTATGAACAGCGGTGACCTTGTCAAGCAAGTCAATAAGTTCGCTTACGAACTACAGAGCGGTAAGATAAAAGCTGACAAAAATCCTGCGGGTCTGCTTTTGACAATATTAGGCTTAAAAACTAAAAAAGAGGTTTAATCAGTCTATCATGACAATGAAAAAATAAATTCTAGGATTGATATTAGACCTAATAATGAGTCTAATATCAACTTTGATTTTTACGTTTGTTTTCACGTTCAAGCTTTTCGCTGATAGCCTCTATAATCCAGCCTTCTAATGATTTCTTGTCGCGTCCAGACCGCCGCGCTCTATCTTCATTGATCTGATTACGCTCACTGACGAGTAGTTTTATGGAGATGGAAACCTGATCGTTGGGGTCTGTCTTAGTTGTGTATCTACCCTTTGTGCTAATTTGTAGCGATGGTTGATCTTTTGGTTCATCACGCACCGGTTGGGAGCCACCCTGACGAATAAAATCTAATGCTTTTTTGTCATCAACACTGGCGTCTGTTTTACGACTTTTGGGTTTTGGAGATACTGGCATGATTACCTACTTGTTAAAGACGTTTGGATACTTTCGTATAGATTTCTGAACTCAATAGCGGCTTTTTCATCGCCTTTCAATTCTAGTACTCCTAAGCCGTTAGCTGCCGCATTTGAGAATGCCTTGCGATGGCCTAAAGTGGATTTGACAAATTCTAAAGACTCTGACTGTTGCAGTAACTCAGCAGCTTCAAAGTTCTCTTCCCCCCTCGGATCTGCCATGTTCAGAAACACGAAGGCTCTTAGCTTTTGATTGATCACCTGCGCTTGCTCAACAATACTCTGTACTTTCTCTATAGTCCATATATCAAAACTCCTAGGCTTAAACGGGACAAGATATACATCAGATACTGTTAGAGCGGCTCTTTGGCTATCTGTGTCTCTTCCACCTGTGTCAATCACTATATCTTGATAGCGCTCTGCCAGTTTCGGGATCTGTTTAAGAATAGCTGTTCCCGAAAGCTGTATTGCGGTATACCCTGCCTTACTGTCTGTACGTTCTTCACGCAATGCAGTAAAGTCAGTACTAGTTTCTTGATCATCAGCATCAACTAACAATACATCTCTTTCTAAACCTGTCAATAAAACAACCAAGTTAGTAGCGACGGTGCTCTTACCACTACCTCCCTTAATTCCACCTGTTGTATAAATCATTGATTTTTAGACATTTTTGCTCAAAAACATGTCATTTTAACGTAATATAAAGGTTAATATTAACTTTTGATATATAACTTTTTTTCAGACCTGAAATCAAACCTGAAAAAGGCTTTAAAATTAGAGTTTAGAACAGCTCAGCTCATATACACCCCATTGAATAATGTTAGTATATAGCGTGCTTATGGCATTTTATAAACGGTCGTTTACAAAATGCCATAAACCCATATAGTGTCTAATGTGTGGGCTCGGCCGTGGTTGTTATAAAGTCAGTAACCACGTCCGAACTTACGCCGGTCTCCGCTGACTAATTACAGGAAGGCTCGCAGCTATAAGCTAGCTGCGAGCTATTAGTAGAAAAAGTAATCTCTTGAAGCAAAAATTAAGATTGGCGGGTGCCAACCGGCAACCTCTTGGATTAATCCTCGTCCAGTAGGCGCCGAACATAGCTAGGCATGTCAAACAGTAACCAGTCGGCCTCCCGGGCTAGGTAAACCTGAAACAACAAGGCTACGCGGGTGGGGCGATGGGGATCCGCAATCCGTTTGCTTTGTGTAACGTCCGCCACAACATAAGTAGGCCACTGATCGGCAGGCTGCGAACTGATGCCAATATCCACCCGACTGCCATAGCTAAAGTCGGGGGGGCATTCAAGCGAATATCGGTGTGTAACTGAGTCGTTGATTGGCGGTTTGGGCTGTCAAACAACAAGAAGCGAAGCAGTAAACGCATAGCTGTACCAGGTTATCTCTTAAAACTACAGGGTTGCTCAATAAAGCAACTAGTGAATAGGCCGGTTTTATGCGAATGGGTATAGCACCCTGTGCTGGAACCAATAACCATAAACGAGGCGCTAGTGTGCCTGCTTCTACAATTAATGATTCCTTAATTAGCTACCCTAAGGCGCTGGGACTAGCTTCCACGCATGCGCATTCCATCAACACAAGCTAAAAGAAAGTCTGTAAACAGTAAGTCGCCGAAAGTAAATATCAGTGACTTACCTGTCAACCAGTCAAAAAAATCATTCACCAACTGGTTGACTTCAAGCCCCTTATTCCTACTACTTAGTTCTTTCTTCGGTCGGCGAAGCGACGATGAGGACTGGTATTGAACACCCTGACAACGTGCAGCTAGCAGTAGCAGTTATTGCCAGTGAACGAGAGGCGTTAGACTGGACTGCCAAGCGAGGAGAATAGACCAACCCTCTCATGGTTTGTTTAATCGACTGGCTAACCGGATTACTTGGGTGGCCTGAAAGTGATGCCCTTGGGCCGTCCTAAAGCCAGCCCGATTCAACCGGCGGGCAATCTCGAGGTAACTCACGTTAGCGGCTCTCAAGGCTACGATTAATTCGGTCGCTTTGCGGTTGTGCTCATTATCGGCCGCCCGCTGGCGATTCGACTGAGCCGCTTTACGCGACACCTCGGGTCTGAGAAACGAGTTAGCCCCCTTCCGCCATTGACCAATGCGGAGCAGTTTTTCGTCGAGGGCTTTCTTGGTACGCTCACTGATCATCTTGCGCTCCTGCTGGGCCAGGGCCGCAAAGATATGAATGGTAAACTCATTGGCATCAGGCATGTCGGCACAGACAAAGCTGACGCGCGAATCCATCAACGACGACACGAACGTCAAGTTGCGACTTAACCGATCGAGTTTAGCGATGACCAGCCGGGCATTATGCTGTTTGGCAAACTGCACCGCTTTTAAAAGTTCGGGCCGTTGGTCATTCTTGCCCGACTCGATATCACAAAACTCACCGATGAGCTGGGTCCGGTCTTTGACGAAGCTAAGCACGCTGCTGCGCTGGGCGTCGAGGCCCAGACCGGACTGGCCCTGCTTTTTGGTGGAGACCCGGTAGTAGGCCACGAAGGTCTGGGGTAGGGTTTGCATGGGGTAATATAGTGTTCCACGCCCATTTTACATATCTAGGATGAGCATACTAGATCTGTAAAACGAGTAAACGTCACGGTCCTCTATCCCTCGTTGGTGATTCGTGGCACCACCACAAAAGAGAAACAGCTCACTAGTACAGGTCAGAATCTCACGCTTCTGACCTGTACTAGTGAATTCAGCCTCGTATCGTGTGTCAGCACCTGTGTAGCAAGTTGATCTATTACCTAGAAGGACATAACTACAGCGGCAAACGGTATAAAATGGTCTCAGCGAGCGCATAGCTACCTGACCGCCCGGTGGCACAATGGTGACCCACCCCGGATGTATAGAGCTTAGACTAATGGGGTAGACCATAGCTTAAACCGATTACCGGAGGGGTAATGACACAGCTACTTCCCGTAGCACTATACATCATCGGTGACAGCATCGTACTGAAGTAGCTTCTCTACAAAGATCCACGCAACATAGGTGACTTGCCTAAATAGCCTTTCTGTCAGATCGACAGTATCGACTGTTTTGTAGCCTCATATACCTTTTTGTTAACAAAAACAGCCTTTGCTGAACATGTGAACGGCTTTTAGCTACACTTTGTCCTGATTTTTGCTTTGCGGTAGGGACCACCCGCTGGAAAAACGCAGATAAACTAAGGACAAATTGCAGGACCACACGCCGACTTCGTGTTAATCCCTATGGCCAGTAACTAATGCAGACAAAAATTGACTTATATCAAAAAACAGTACCGCTGGCCCAGCTAGGTATATGGGAGCACAACCTCCTAACGGGTGAGCTTTACTGGAATACAATTGTCCGGGCGATCTATGAAGTAGCGGCTGACTTCACCCCTTCCCTGAAGCAAACCTTGCAGTTTTACCCCGATAAGGAAGCTGTACGCGGCCTAATCAATCAGGTACTCCAGACCCACCAGCCTAAAACGGGCGTCTTTCAATTGCAAGCGATCAGTGGCCGGGTAAAGTGGGTGCGCCTGCGAGCAAACGTGCATCTGGAACGAGACGTTTGTACCACAATACATGGCACCCTAGAGGATATTACCCAAGAACGGGCCAGCATCCAGGCTAATCTGGCGCAAGAGCAGCAGTTTCACCAGGCGTTTGACTTTGCCCCAATCGGCATGGCCCTGGTTTCATTGGCCGGAAACTGGCTTAAAGCCAACGACAGTTTGTGCCAGCTTCTAGGCTACACCGAAGCCGAACTCAGGCAGATTACCTTCCAGGAAATCACATTCGGTGATGACCTTGCTTCGGATCTTAACCAGATGCACCGACTGCTAGCGGGTACAATTGATCGATACAGCATCGAAAAACGATACATCCATAAACGGGGGCAGCTGATTTGGACACTCCTACATGTATCGCTGGTACGCGATCAGCAAAACACGCCCCTTTATTTTGTGTCTCAAATCAAGGACATCTCCGAACGCAAGAACTATATCGAACTCTTGCAATGGCAGCGGCAGCGCCTGGATAACATTATTCAAAGCACGGGGGTGGGCACCTGGGAGTGGGATGTACCGAGTGATAACGTTATCTGTAATCCCAGAGCCTCAGCGATCGTAGGCTACGATCCAGATGAACTGAGCGATTGCCAAATGACGGCCTGGCATAAATTGATTCATCCCGATGACCAGTTAGCCAATACCCAGTTGCTGACCCAGTGTTTCCAGCATCAAATGGATTTTTATGTCAGTGAATGTCGAATGCGGCACAAAGATGGCTACTGGATTTGGGTCGAAATTCGAGGTAAAGTCATGGAGTGGACCTCGAGCGGTCAGCCGCGATTTATGTTGGGCACTTACCTAGATATTCATGCGCGCAGGAGCTTACAGGAAGAACAGCGAAAAACGCTAACCGTTGTCAGTAATCAGAACAGTCGGCTGTTGAATTTTGCCCATATCGTTTCCCACAATTTGCGCTCTCACGCGGGTAACATTCAAATGTTAACGGATATGCTGATTCAGGAAGTCGATGAGCAGGAACGGCAGGAGTATATTACCATGCTTCAATTGAACGCCACTAATTTACAGGAAACCTTATTGCATCTAAATGAGGTCATCAACGTACAGGCCGTCGACAAAAGAAGTAAAAAACCAGTTGGACTACGCCACGAAGTAGAGCGCATTCTGACTATCTTGTCCGAGCCGCTTCGGCAGGTTGAGGCGCAGGTACAGACCGAGATTAGCGAGCAGCTTGTGGTTCACTACGATCCAGCTTACCTAGAAAGTGTCTTGTTGAACTTGGTCAGCAACTGCATCAAATATCGGCACCCTGATCGGGTGCTCAGTATCCGATTGGTAGCCCTACCGGTTGCCGAGGGTCACCAGCTACAAGTGATTGACAATGGGGTAGGGATTGACCTAAAGCGGCATGGCCATAAGCTTTTTGGCATGTACAAAACCTTTCACGGCAATGCCGATGCGCGGGGCATTGGTCTATTCTTAATTAAACATCAAATCGAAGCGATGGCCGGTCAGCTCTCGGTCGAGAGCCAGGTTAACGCGGGCACAACCTTTACCGTAACCATTCAAGCATAACCGATGAGAAAGCCAACGACAATCTGCGTGATTGATGATGACAGGATGTACACGCTGATTTTGGGCAAGCAACTGAAAGCAACTAGTTGTTGTGACAACTTACTCGTGTTTCATCACGGCCTAGCGGCGTGGGAGTACTTCAGCCCCCTAATGGCTCTAGCAGAGCGGTTACCCGATATAATCCTACTTGATTTAAACATGCCCGTCATGGACGGCTGGCAGTTTCTGGATGAGTTTAGTCAACTCAAACCCGCTAAGCCCATCACGATCTATATTGTCAGCTCGTCGATTGATCCGGCTGACCATCAAAAGGCGGCGACCTACCCGGCAGTGGCGCATTTCTACATCAAGCCCATCAGCCGAAACGATCTCGCCGCGATCGTAGGGACCTAGGCGTAAGTTTACCGAAACGGTCAACGTCCCGTTTTCGGTCCGACCACCAGTAGTGAACGCTATATTGTTACTGGTGGACCACGCCGAATGGATCAGCGAACGAGCGGAAAGTTAGCCGACTAGGCCACCCGCCATACTGACGGCCCGACTACGTTGTCGGTTGCCGGCAACTAGGCGTCAGTCCTAGCCAGACTGACACGGCCGGCACGTGGCTAGCTGGCCGACAGATCATCTGACTACATACGGCTATATAGCTGGATGACTCACCAACCTCTCCTGGACGGTGAGTTGGGTAATACCTAGGGGTACCAGGTAATACCGAGGCCGGAAGCAATGCTTCCGGCCTCGGTATATACATAGGGAGTGGGGGGCTTACATGAGATTAACGTTGGTCATACGTTTGTAAAACTGGCTTGTTACTACGCTATTATAGTATACGCAACATTAAAACATGTTATAATTAACATATTTTAATGTTGCGTATTATGGTTCAAGATCCTTCACCAAACTTGGCACATTTAAAATGTAACATTCATCTCCAGGCGAAGAATAGTTTTCGTGATTGTAAATAGCAGGAATTGCAATAGATATTTGAATAGTGTCGTCTTCAAATGCTGCTAGGCCACAAGCAATAGTAGCAATTTTATTATTCATTGGAGAAAGAATAGTATTAAATCCTTTGTACAAATTAATGTGATTTAAAATATCCTTTTTTGAAGTTTCTATATCTGTGCACGAAAACTCGAAAGATTTAGCATTAGGATACTCGCATATAAGTTCCTCAATTCTAATCTTATTTAATTTATAATGCTCGTCAGATATAGATCCATTTTTTTTGCCATATCCAACTGTTATCAAAGAGGGTTCGTAAGCATTTATTAATGAGATCGCTCTTTCCAACTCATATCCCATCAGTATAATTAAATGATATGGTCTTGAAGGTTTTATTACTCCTAAATAACCATATACGGAATTAACTTCAATAATACCTTTGGATAACCACTTCTCCCGCTCAGGCAATCCTACCGCGTACTCTTTTGCACAAGTATATAGAAAATGAATAGCATTATTACTACCCAACAAATTACGCAGTAATCTAACCAAGATCAACAAGGTTTGACGTGTAAAAGTCGATATATCTATTAAAAAAGATGCATCTCGGTTATCAGATATAGTTGAAACAATGACTTCTAAAATGTTTCTGGCTGTTAAGATTTGATTTGTATTATCAATTTCTAAAACTGAGAATCCATTTTCTATAAAAAATTTTAAATTGCTTTTAATTAATTCCAGATGGGGCATACTGACAGAAACCACTCTATCTATGAACGAGACTTCTGGTAAAACAGACCTCATTACAGATAAAGAACGTTCTTCATAACTAGCAGATGCTATGAAAATATCATACTTAGGTAGCAGATGCTTAGGTAGCTGCGTAAGAGAAACTTTCATTAGTTTTCATCCAGTTGATTGTTAAACAATGTCAAGTCGCCAAGATCACTACTAGAAATAGTCATTTCACGTATAAATCTATCAGGTCTATAAGTTGCCTGAAGCAACTTCTCAGAAGTGAAAAATTTATACCCCGCAAAACTAGAAGGATCAAGGAAAAAACAAGGAGCCAAGATCCTACTTAAAATATATAACCTTGTCCTACCTGTGCCTTCTTTATTACCTATCGTATGCTTATGAAAGTACCCAAATCTTATACCTAAATTTATAATTTCAATTAAATCTGGATCAGGATACCCTGAAATAGCAAAAGAAAAAACACGTCTTTCACTTCTATCGGATATTAAATAACTGTGAAAAAGTCCGCCCAAACCATTAATCAGATTTCTTAATCTTTCGACCTTAGATAAATATTTAGGATCGCTTTTAATCTGATTAATATCTTGATTCAATTTATCATATTCGTCAAAAATTTGCTTAATAGAGTAGTCTCTTATTTCTTCATTCTGAACGGAAGGGGGTATTTGGGTGATATCTACGTACCTGATAGCTGGATCTTTTAATTTTAGATTTCTATACTGATTATTAAACATTTTAGCAGCAGGTGTTAAGAAATGTCTGATAATTCCAGAAGAGATATTTACTAACTGATTGAAGCCGGAATAACTAAATGTATGACCTGATTTTGAATTACCCTTTAAACTTTTAATGTAGTTAGAGACTGCGTACCTCTGTATATCGTCATTTTCTCTATATCCCCTACCTTCCTTTTCGAAATTCTCAGCTATAAGTTTTTTTTGCTTATTAATTTCTTCAATCTGATTTAAATCTTGAGGAAAAAAGTACTCTGGATCTATATCAATTCTTTCAAAAAAATATTCAAATCTCTTTTGAACAATTTGTCTAATTCTTGTATTGTAAATAGCTTTCGAAGAAGTATATACGCTCAAAATATTAATATCAAAATAGTCATGTGGACTATCAATATTAGTTCCACTGATTGTATTATATGTTTTATAGTTTAACTGTGTCGAAATTTTTAAAGATACTTCGGCATTAGATCGATAAGAAACCCAAGTGTTTAATACTACTGTTTGAGATTCAGATAAATTATCTGCATCATCAACGAGTAAAAAAATTGGCTTATTAGGAAATATTGTAAGCTTTTTTAGTTCTTTGAGTATAGGATAGAGAAAAGAAAGATAGTCACATAGAGCTCCATTATATATAACATTAGAAGATTGATCTCCCTTACTTTTATTTGCTACATTTCTTTTTAAATATTGTGTGGCTTCCGTAAAAACTTCAAAACATATTTGTGAAATAATATCAAAGGCTTCTTTTGGGTTTTTAGGGTTAAAGTCGTAATCTTCTTGATTATTCCAACCGCAAAGCTTCAATTTTCTTACAAAGCTTTTATTATAAAACGCAACTATCTCTGCTGTCAAATCATCTGTACTTTTTTCTAAA